>OMVS01000004.1 GCA_900314575.1 uncultured Olsenella sp.
CCGGCGGAGGCCCCGGCGGCGGGGGAGGGCGCCCCCGCGGCGGCGGGGTTCGCGCGCGTCGTCGACTGCGCGGACGAGGACGAGCCCGGCTACCCGGCGCGCGCGGTCGCGCGGGCGAGGCGGATGCTCGAAGTGGGATAACCTTGTGGCCTGTCGACGATAGGGGCTCCTGTGATTGACTTCTACAAGACGCGCTCGAAGCGCTGCAAGGACGGCGGCCTCATCGCCTACACCACCAAGGTCGACGAGATCTCGGCGGGCTGCTGGGTGAGCGTCACGGAGCCGACCGGCGACGACCGCAACTGGCTCATCGACGAGCTGGGCGTGGTCGAGGAGTTCGTCGACTCGGCGTTCGACGACGAGGAGACCTCGCACGTCGACTACGACGCCACCACCGGCCAGACGCTCGTGATCGTGGACTGCCCCGCCATCGAGGAGGGCGACGAGGTCGTCGACCCCTCAATCGTGCAGTTCGACACGCACCCGCTCTCGGTGCTCTTCCTCGAGGACGAGGACGTCGTCGTGACGGTCGCGCTCAGGCAGAACAGCACGATCAGGGCGGCGCGCGAGGGGCGCCTGAGCGAGATGGACACCTCGCACCACGCCAGAATGCTCCTGCAGCTGCTGCTCGACATATCGCAGCACTACCTCGTGGACCTGCGCTCCATCAACCGCCAGTTCCGCGAGAACGAGCGCACCCTGCGCCACACGATGCGCAACTCCGACCTCATGAAGATGCTCGGGTTCGAGAAGTCGCTCGTGTACTTCTCCACCTCCCTGAAGGCGCTCGACACCACGATCGCCAGGATTGGCTACGGGCGCGTGGTCGCGCTCAGGCCAGAGGACAGGGCGCTCCTCGACGACGTGGGCATCGAGGTCAGGCAGGCCATGGAGATGTGCGACATCTACAGCAGCGTCATCAACGAGACCATGGACACGATCGGCTCGCTCATCAACAACAACCTCAACGACACGATGCGCGTGCTCGCGGTGATCACGCTGGTGCTGAGCGTGCCCACCATGGTGTACGGCTTCTACGGCATGAACACGCCGCTGCCCCTCGACTCCTCCTGGGCCTTCCCCCTCGCCCTGTCGCTCGTGATGTCCGTGGCGGCCCTCGTCTGGATCGAGCGCAGCCGCGCCACCCGCTAGGCCGGCGCGAGCGGTCGGGGCCGCACCAGCCCAGCCGGAACCGTATGGAGCCCGCCGCGGCGCCAGGCCACATGTCCCCCATTCGAGGTCAAGTCGCGCGGATTTATGGGGTTCGGAAAAATAGGGGCTGGGTGAGAAGAGGTGCGAGAAAATCCTCTTTAGGTCTTTATAATCAGGTAGAGGTAACGCGGTCCTGCAGCGCCGTGGCTTGATTTGGCGTGGTGAAGCTATCCGGACGGATGAGATGGGAGCTTTGATATGGCAGATCTGGTAAGCAAGGAAGACGTCTTCTTCGACAACCCCTCCAAGACCGTGGACGCGGTGCTCGAGTTCCTCTCCGACAAGGCGGTGGAGCTGGGCGTCGCGAGCGACCGCGAGGCCGTGCTCGCCTCCTTCCGCGAGCGCGAGGCCCAGGGCTCCACGGGCATGGTCGGCGGGTTTGCCCTGCCTCATGCCAAGTCTGCAGCCATCGAGCGCACGAGCGTCATGGTCGTGAAGTTCTCCGGCGAGGTCGACTGGAAGTCCATGGACGGCGAGCCGATCAAGGCGGCCATCGCCATCTTCACCCCCACCGACCCACAGGGTGGCGTGCACCTGGCCGTCCTCGCCAAGATTGCATCCATGCTCATGCAGCCGGACTTCTGCTCCACGATCCTCGGGAGCGACGACGCGGAGGCCATCGCGGACGCCATCAACGAGAGGCTCGCGGACTAGCGCGCGAGGGCAGGCCCTGGTCCGGGCACGGTCGAAAGGAGCACCCGTTGATCTACACCGTGACACTCAACCCCGCAATCGACTACGTCATGCACCCGCTGACGCTCGACATGGGCTTCACCAACCGCTCCTCGAGCGAGGAGATCCACATCGGCGGCAACGGCATCAACATCTCGACCCTCCTGAACGAGCTCGGCGTCTCGAACGTCGCGCTCGGCATAGCCGCCGGCTTCACGGGGGAGTACCTCATCCATCGCCTGCAGGAGAAGGGCATCGCCTCCAGCTTCGTCCTCCTCGACAAGGGCAACACGCGCATCAACGTCAAGCTGCAGGGCATCGTCATGACGATGGTCAACGGCATGGGCCCCAAGATCTCACAGAAGAAGGTCGACGAGCTCCTCGACCGCATCGATGGCATCGGCAAGGGCGACACCCTCGTGCTGACGGGCTCCATCCCCAAGTCTCTGCCCGACAACATGTACGACGTCATCATGCGCCGCCTGGACGGCCGCGGGATCCGCTTCGTGGTGGACGCCCCGGGCGACCTGCTCATGGAGTCGCTCCCCGCGAAGCCCTTCCTCATCAAGCCAAACAACCACGAGGTCGGCCGCATCTTCGGCGCCCAGCCGGAGACGCCGGAGGACTGCATGCCCTACGCCCACAAGCTCCACGAGCTCGGCGCCCAGAACGTCATCGTCTCGTGCGGCGGCCACGGCGCCGCCCTGGTGGACGAAAACGACGAGGAGCACATCGTCCCGACGGCCAAGATCAAGCTCGTCAACGCGACGGGTGCGGGCGACTCTATGGTCGCGGGCTTCATCGCCAAGGTGAACGAGGGCGCCTCGTTCGAGGACGCCCTGATCTTCGCGTCCGCCTGCGGCACGGCGACGGCCGGCTCCAAGGCCATCGCCAAGCGCTCGACCATCGATCGCGTCGTGAAGGCCCTCCACAAGCAGATGGGCATCGAGGACTAGCGCCCTGGCGCATACGTTGGACCCGGAGGGGCTGGCGGACAAGTTCCGTCAGCCCTTCCGAGATTCGCGGCCAGCAGAGATTGAATCTGTAATAGAGTGTTTCAGAGGGTGTTTGTACTGCAGCATGAAAGGGGAGCCACATGTTTGAGGGTGTCAACGCATCTGATGGTATCGGCATCGGCGTAGCGCGCGTAGCGGTGGAGCCGGACCTTACCTTCACGCCCCACAAGCCGGAGGACGTGGACGCCGAGAAGGCCCGCTATGCCGCCGCGATCGAGAAGTTCATCGGGCAGACCAACGCCCAGATCGAGCGCATGAAGTCGAACGGCCTCGAGAAGGAGGCCGGCATCATGAACGCGCACATCGAGTTCGCCGAGGACGACGGCATCAAGGAGATGGTCAACGGCTCCATCGACGGCGGCATGTGCGCCGAGCAGGGCGTCTCCGAGGCGTATGACATGTACTACAACATGTTCTCCAACATGGAGGACGAGCTCTTCCGCGAGCGCGCCGCCGACATCGCCGACGTCAAGACGGCGCTCCTCGCCGACCTCCTCGGCCAGGAGCTGGTCGACCTCTCGAGCCTCCCCGAGCACTCGGTCATCATCGTCCACGAGCTGACCCCATCGATGACCGCTGACATCGACAGGGACAACGTCGTCGCCATCGTCACCGAGACCGGCGGCCGCACCTCCCACTCGGCCATCATCGCCCGCGCGCTCGAGATTCCCGCCGTCCTCTCGGTCGCGGACTGCACCTCCAACATCAAGACCGGCGACATGGTCGTCGTCGACGGCGGCAAGGGCCAGGTCGTGGTCGACCCGGATGACGAGCTCCTGTCCACCTACACCGAGAAGGCAAAGAAGTACGCGGCCGACAAGGCGGCCCTCGAGGCCTTCCGCGGCGTCGCGACCAAGACGGCCGACGGCAAGCAGGTCCTGCTCGTTGCCAACATCGGCAACCCCGGCGACGCCACCGCGGCGCTCGAGCATGACGCCGAGGGCGTCGGCCTGTTCCGCTCCGAGTTCCTCTTCATGGACGCCAAGGAGCTCCCGAGCGAGGAGGAGCAGTTCTCCGCGTACCAGAAGGTCGCCATCGCGATGAAGGACAAGCCCGTCATCATCCGCACCCTCGACGTGGGCGGCGACAAGGAGATCCCGTACCTCGACATGAAGCGCGAGGACAACCCGTTCATGGGCTTCCGCGCCGTCCGTTACTGCCTCAACAACCCCGAGCAGTACAAGGTGCAGCTCCGCGCCCTGCTGCGCGCCTCGGCCTACGGCGACATCAAGATCATGCTGCCGCTCGTGACGACCCTGGACGAGGTCCGTCAGGTCAAGGCCCTGGTCGAGACCTGCAAGAAGGAGCTCGACGCCGAGGGCGTGAAGTACAACAAGGACATCGAGGTCGGCACCATGGTCGAGACCCCGTCCGCCTCGCTGATCTCCGACCTGCTTGCCAAGGAGTGCGACTTCTTCTCCATCGGCACCAACGACCTGATCGGCTACACCATGTGCGCCGACCGCGGCAACGACCGTGTCGCGTACCTCTACAACGTCTACCAGCCCTCCGTCCTGCGTTCGCTCAAGACCATCATCCAGAACGGCGTCAAGCAGGGCATCATGGTCGGCATGTGCGGCGAGGCCGCGGCAGACCCGCTGCTGATCCCGGTGCTGCTCTCCTTCGGCCTGACCGAGTTCTCCGTGTCCGCGCCGTCGATCCTGCGCACGCGCCGCACCATCTCCGAGTGGACGATGGAGGAGGCGGACGCCCTGACCGAGAAGGTCATGGGCCTCGAGACCTCCGCCGAGGTCCGCGCCGCGCTGCAGGCCGCCGCGAAGTAGGCGTCCGTCCGGAGAAGAACGGCTGGCACCGCGCCTGACGCAAAGGGCCGCCCTCGCGAGGGGGCGGCCCTTCTCCTATGCCACGTACCTGGGCCTACGCTGCCTACCAGGGACAGGCGGCGGGAACGAGTACCCTGAGCGCCGCCGGCTCGACGGTGACGTGGTACTCGTCTGCGTCGAGGCGCTCGCCGTCCGCCTGGCAGGGAGGCGGGCCCTCGGGGAAGCGGACGTCCAGGCGGGAGAGGCTGCGGAAGGCGAGCACGCTCGAGTGAGTGTGCAGGCCGAGGCGTGCGAGACCGAAGAGCCCGAGCGCCGTGGCGGAGTGGGGCCGGCGCCGCGAGTAGCACAGGTCGAGCCTGCCGTCTGCGGGGTCGGCGTCGGGACACACCCTGAAGCCTCCGCCGTAGGTGGGGCCGTTCTGCACCGCGAAGACGATGTCCGTGCCCTCGAGCGCCTCGCCGTCGCAGGTCGCCTCGAAGGCCCAGCCGCGCATCCCAGAGGAGAAGAGCCTGACGCCCGAGGTGGCGAAGAGCGCGGCACCCCGTTGCGTCGCGTCTTCGGCGCGGCGCCTCGTCGTGTCGAGCGCGATCGCCGCATCCATGCCGAAGGAGAGCGTCTGGACGAAGTAGGTGTCGTTGACGCGCCCCAGGTCCATCGAGCGTTCCTTGCCGGAGACGAGCTCGGCGATTGCGTGGTCGGGGTCGTTCCTCGTCGCATGGAAGGTCCGCGCGAGGTCGTTGCCGGAGCCCATGGGAATCAGGGCGAAGCGCGGGCGCCTGCCGGCTGGCACCTCCATCAGGCCACAGGCCACCTCGTGGGCAAGGCCGTCGCCCCCGAGCGAGAAGACCGTGTCGAAGCCCGCCGAGCCGGCGGCGAGCCGTCGCCCGTCTCCTGGCCCCTCGGTCAGGACGAGCTCGTGCCCGTCCGTGAGCGAGCCGTAGCAGTCGAAGAAGCGGCCCACGAGCGCGGCGGCGCCAGCCCCGCGTCCGCTGCGCGAGGCAGGGTTCGCGATGATGAGGGACCTGCCGAACTCCACGCCTGCCATGTCGTCCCTCCACCACGTCACCACGAGCGCCCGTCGGGGGGTGCCCCGTTTCGGGCTCGATGTTAGTCCAGGCGGGTCCCGCGGGACGGGTGTGGCCGCTCGCGGTGGCACCTGGTGCCGTCGGAGGTATTCCGAGTTCGCCAGAGGGCTCGCCCGATGACAAGTGACCGGTCAACCGACATGATTTAATAGATATAGTTCGGACGAGAATAACAGGTCAGTCGAGGAACGCCGGGGTCTGCCGCGAGCCGGCGCCACCGGGCGGGGAGAGGCGTGGAATGTACCCACATGACCTCGAGGGGCGGGGGTCCCTCAAGAAGTACGAGTACCTCCATAGCTGCCTCAGGCGCGACATCCGCTCCGGCGCGCTCCAGGCGGGGGTGCGGCTGGCCTCCAAGCGCGAGCTCGCCGAGCGCCTGGGCGTGAGCGTCTCGACGGTGGAGCGCGCCTACGACCTCCTCGCGAGCGAGGGATACGTGTTGGCGAGGCCCGGCAGCGGGTTCTACGTCTCCGAGGTGGCGGCGCGCGAGCTGCCGGAGGGGGAGGAGTCGGAGGAGGGTCCGGACGAGGGCGCGCGCAAGGTGTTCGACGCCAACGCCAACCGCAACGGCATCCGGCTCTTCCCGGCGAACACCTGGGTGCGCTGCATGAGGAGGATCCTCTCCGCCCAGGACTCGGAGATGTACGAGACGGTGCCCCTGAACGGCCTCTACGAGCTACGCCGGGCGATCGCGGAGTACCTCTTCGAGTCGCGGGGCATCGCGGTGGACCCCGCCTGCGTGGTGGTCGGCGCCGGGACGGAGTTCCTCTACAGCCGCCTCATCCACCTGCTGGCAGGTCGACCCCGGCTGGTCACGGGAGACATCTACCCGAAGAAGCTCGTGCAGATAGCGCGCAACAGCGGCGCTACCTGGGAGTTCGTCACTGCGGACCTGCACGGGATGAGGACCGAGGAGCTTGGCGCGACCTCCGCCCAGGCCGTGCTCGTCTCGCCCGCCAACCTCTTCCCCACAGGCGCGGTGCTGCCGATGGAAAGGCGCGAGGAGCTGTTGAGGTGGGTCGAGGCGGAGCCGAGGCGCCTCGTCATCGAGGACGACTACGACAGCGAGCTGCGCTACTCGCAGCGCTCCCTCCCCACGCTGTTCGGCATGTGCCAGTCCGAGAGGGTCATCTACCTCAACACCTTCTCCAAGACCCTCGTGCCCTCGATCCGCATCTCCTACATGGTGCTGCCCCACCGTCTCATGGAGGTCTACCGCGACCAGGCGGGCTTCTACTCCTGCACCGCGTCGAGCCTCGAGCAGGCGACGCTCGCCGAGTTCATCTCCGAGGGCCACTTCAGGCGCCACATCAACCACCTCAGGCGCTACTACCGCCGCCAGCGCGACGCCTTCGTCGAGAAGGTCGACTCCTCGAGGCTCTCGCTCGTCGGCCACCTCCTGCCCAGCGAGGTGGGGACCCACCTGCTCCTTTCCGTCGACACGCGCATGAGCGACCGCCAGATCGTCGAGGCCGCGGCGGAGAGGAGCCTGAGCCTGGACATGCTCTCGGAGCACTGCGCCTGCCAGGACGTGCTCCATGCGGGCTACGTGGTCCTCAACACCGCGAGCGTCGAGGAGGCGCGCGTGGGCGAGCTCGTGTCGATTCTGGAGGACGTGTTCGCTGATGACATCGCCCGCGCCGAGGCGAGTCGTGGGCGTCGCTGAGCCGTCCGCTCGGCCGAAACCGGACTGCAAAAAAAGTCGTGATGCGAACCTGTCGCCTCCCTGTGGCCTTGGGTAGGGTGCCAGATGTCCACAGGGGGCCCGGATGGGCCCGACCTACTTCCGAAAGAAAGGGGAAGCATCATGGCATACGAGCTCAGGAGCAGCTACGGACTATACATCGACGGGGCCTTCAGGTCGGCTTCGGACGGGGGGACCTTCAAGACGGTGAACCCTGCGAACGGCGAGGTCCTCGCCGAGTGCGCGGAGGCCACCAAGGAGGACGTCGACGCCGCGGTCGAGGCGGCCTGGGCGGCGCAGCCCGGCTGGGCCGCTGTCCAGCCGATCGAGCGCGCCGACCTTCTCCTGCGCATCGCGGACGTCATCGACGAGAACGCAGAGCTTCTCGCCCGCGTCGAGACGCTGGACAACGGCAAGCCCATCCGCGAGACCAAGGCCATCGACGTGCCGTACGGCGCAGACCACTTCCGCTACTTCGCCGGCGTGATCCGCTCGGAGGAGGGCAGCGCGTCCGTCCTCGAGGGAGGGCTGCTCAACGTCGTGCTGCGCGAGCCCATCGGCGTCGTGGGGCAGATCGTCCCCTGGAACTTCCCGTTCCTGATGGCGGCGTGGAAGCTGGCGCCGGCGCTCGCGGCGGGTGACTGCGTGGTCATCAAGTCCTCCTCCTCGACGCCCCTCTCGCTGCTGGTCCTCATGGACCTCGTCGGCGACCTCCTGCCCAAGGGCGTCGTGAACGTGATTACGGGCAAGGGCTCGAGGTCGGGCCAGTGGATGCTCGAGCACCCCGGCTTCAGGAAGCTCGCCTTCACCGGCTCCACCGAGGTCGGCCGCTCCGTCGCCCGCGCGGCCGCGGAGCGCCTGATCCCGGCGACCCTCGAGCTGGGCGGCAAGAGCGCCAGCATCTTCTTCGACGACTGCGACCTCGATCAGGCCATCGACGGCCTCCAGCTCGGCATCCTCTTCAACCAGGGGCAGGTCTGCTGCGCGGGCTCTCGCGTCTTCGTACAGGAGGGCATCTACGACGAGTTCGTCGCGGCCGCCGTGGACCAGTTCGAGAAGGTGAGGATCGGAGACCCGCTCGACCCGGAGACGCAGCTCGGCGCCCAGATCAACCCCGCGCAGGCAAGGAAGGTGCAGTCCTACGTCGACCTCGCCCGCGAGGAGGGCGCGACGATCCTCTGCGGCGGCGAGGCCTACACGGAGGGGGAGTGCGCCAAGGGCGTCTTCTACAAGCCCACGCTGATCGCCGATGCCACGAACGCCATGCGCTGCGCCCGCGAGGAGATCTTCGGGCCGGTGGCCGTCGTCATCAAGTTCAAGACCGAGGAGGAGGTCCTCGCGATGGCGAACGACTCCGACTACGGCCTCGGCGGCGCGGTCTGGACCCGCGACCTCAACCGCGCCATCCGCGTGGCGCGCGGGGTGGAGACGGGCCGCATGTGGGTCAACACCTACAACCAGATCCCTGCTGGAGCGCCCTTCGGTGGTTATAAAACCTCTGGTATAGGCCGTGAGACGCACAAGATGATCCTCAACGCCTATACTCAGGTCAAGAACGTCATGGTCAACACCAACGACGGCCCCTCTGGGTTCTATCCCCACAAGTAGCGGGAAGGTCTGATAGAGCAAAGCTTGCGTGCACGAAGAGGATATATCAAATAAGGTATAGCTTCTTTGCGGGTATCGGCATCGGAAAGAGAGGATCACCATGCAGCAGTTCATCAATCCGCGTTTCGTCTACCACGGTGAGGGCGCGCTCGATGCGCTCAAGACGCTCGAGGGGAAGAAGGCCGTCCTGTGCATGGGCGGCGGCTCGCTGAAGCGCAACGGCTACTACGACGTCATCCTCGGGGACCTCAAGGAGGCCGGGCTCGAGGTCAAGGTCATCGAGGGCATCGAGTCCGACCCTTCCGTTGAGACCGTGGAGAAGGGCGCCAAGGTCATGCAGGAGTTTGGCCCCGACTGGATCGTCGCCGTTGGTGGCGGCTCCCCGATCGACGCCGCGAAGGCCATGTGGATCAAGTACGAGTACCCCGACATCACCTTCGAGCAGATGACCACCCCGTTCGGCCTGCCCAAGCTCCGCAAGAAGGCCCACTTCTGCGCCATCACCACCACGAGCGGCACGGGCACCGAGGTCACTGCCTTCTCGATCATCACCGACTACCACAAGGGCATCAAGTACCCGATCGCGGACTTCGAGATCACGCCCGACGTCGCGATCGTCGACCCGGCGCTCGTCAAGAAGCTCCCGGTCAAGATGGTCGCCTTCACCGGCATGGACGCGCTGACCCACGCCATCGAGTCCTACGTCTCCACCGCGCACAGCCCCTACACCGACGCCATGGGCCTGCACGCTATGCGCATGATCCGCGACAACATCGTGCAGTCCTACTCCGGCGACCAGGCCGCCCGCGCCGCGATGCACGACGCGCAATGCCTCGCGGGCGTCGCCTTCTCCAGCGGCCTGCTCGGCATCGTCCACTCAATGGCGCACAAGACCGGCGCCGCGTTCGAGAACGGCCACATCATCCACGGCTGCGCCAACGCCATGTACCTGCCCAAGGTCATCCGCTTCAACGCCGGCGTGGGCGCCACCGCCGAGCGCTTCGCCCAGATCGCCGACGTCTTGAACCTCGGAGGCCTGACGCGCGCCGACAAGGTCGAGAACCTCATCGGGTGGGTCCGCTGGCTCAACGACCAGATGAACATCCCCCACGCCATCAAGAACTACGGCCAGGGCGGCGCCCTCGTGGCGGACGGCGA
This sequence comes from uncultured Olsenella sp., assembly GCA_900314575.1. Taxonomy (GTDB): domain Bacteria; phylum Actinomycetota; class Coriobacteriia; order Coriobacteriales; family Atopobiaceae; genus Olsenella_K; species Olsenella_K absiana. The sequence goes on from OMVS01000004.1 coordinate 10,220, forward strand.
CGGCATCGTGAGCGAGGAGGAGTTCGAGAAGAAGCTCTCCGACATCGCGGCCAACGCCCTGCTGGACGCCTGCACCGGAGCCAACCCGCGCCCGGTCAACCAGCAGCAGATGGAGAAGCTGCTCACCGCCTGCTACTTCGACGAGGAGATCCACTTCTAGGGAGCGAGGCAACCGCCCGCTCGGGCATCACGGACGAGCGCGTAGCGCAAGGGGGCGTCGGACCAGGTCCGGCGCCCCCTTCGCTTCCGGCCGTCCGGCCCGACGAGCCAGGCGGTACCATGTGCGTCCGAGCGCCGGGTTGCGCGACTCACCCCCTGCCTACTGGTAGCGGAGCGACTCGACGGGGTCGAGCCTCGAGGCGCGCCAGGCGGGGTAGAAGCCGAAGAGCACCCCGATGCCGACGCAGATGCCGGTGGCGAGTCCGACGGCCGTGGGGGTGATCACCGGGGTCACCTGCATGCCGTCCATCATCGAGGACGACGACGCGACGGCGGCGAGGACGGAGGCGCCGCCGTAGCCGAGCAGGATGCCGATGACGCCGCCGATCAGGCACAGCATCACGGACTCGAGCAGGAACTGCAGGGTGATGTCGCTCCGGCGCGCCCCGAGCGCCTTCCTGAGGCCGATCTCGCGGATGCGCTCGGTGACGTTGGTGAGCATCATGTTCATGATGCCGATGCCGCCCACGACGAGCGAGACGCCCGCGACGGCGCCCATGAGCAGCTGGAACGCGGCCATGGTGGAGTCGAGCTGCTGCAGGATCGAGGCCATGGTCATGACGCTGATGTAGTACTGCGAGCTCGAGGTGCCGTCCGTCACGGCGTCGTCGGGCACGTTGAAGTAGCGCCTGAGGTAGGCCTCGGTCGTGGCCGCGATCGAATCCATGTCCGCGCCCTCGCGCGCGAAGCCCACGACGTGCGTGATCGCAGAGCTCCCGATGAGGCGCGCCTCCGCGGTCTTGAGGGGGACGTAGCTCGTGCCGCCTGAGAGGCTCGCCTCGGTGACGCCCACGACGGTGAAGTCATCGTTGCCGAGCCTCAGGGTCTGGCCGAGTGCGGCGTCGGGGCCCTGCGGCCACAGCTGGTCTGCGGACTGGCGGTCGAGCACGATCACGCGGGCGCCGACGCTCGCCTCGCCTTCGGAGACGAGCCTGCCCGCCGAGGCCTTGACACCAGTCGCCTGGAAGTACTCGGGCTCCACGCCCTGGATGCTCAGGCTCGCGGTCGCGACGCCGTTCGTGGCGTCGCCGCTCGTGTACGTGGTCCCCGTGATGAAGTCGTACTGGTCGGAGAGGCCCTCCTCTAAGGCGTCGACGTCGTCCGACGTGAGGTCGCGCCCCACGTAGCAGGTGATCATCACCGTCCGCGACTGGTCGAGGCCCAGCTCGCCGACGAGGGAGGCCTTCACGCCGTCGATGAGCGCCGTCATGGAGATGACGGCGGCGATGCCGATCACGATGCCGAGGACCGTGAGCAGGCTCCGCCCCCGGTTGGCGTGGATGGCCGAGAAGGTCTCGTAGAACAGGTCGCTCATCCTCATGACTCTCTCGCCTCCCCCTCGGTCGCCCCCTGCCTCATCGCGCGGACGAAGGCGCGCTCCTGCTCGTCGGTGAGGAGCCGGCCGTCCCGGATGTGGACCACGCGGTCGGCCCAGGCCGCGACCTCCGGGTCGTGGGTGATGAGGACCACGGTCTTGCCCCTCGACTGCATCCTGCGGAAGATGCCCATGACGAGCTCGCCCGTCTCGGAGTCGAGGTTGCCGGTGGGCTCGTCGGCGAGGATGACCTCGGGGTCGCAGACCAGCGCCCGCGCGATCGCGACGCGCTGCATCTGGCCTCCCGAGAGCTCGTTGGAGCGGTGGTAGTAGAGCTCCTCGGGCAGGCCCGTCTCCGCGAGGGCGCGCCAGGCGCGCAGCTCGCGCTCGCGCGCGGGGCGGCGGGTGTAGACGAGCGGCAGCATCACGTTGCGGATGACCGTGGCGCGCGGGAGCAGGTTGAAGGACTGGAAGACGAAGCCCAGCGCCTCGGAGCGCACCTGCGCGAGCTCCGAGTCGCTCAGGGTCGAGACGTCGATCCCGGAGAGCTCGTAGGTGCCCGAGGTCGGCCTGTCGAGGCAGCCCAGGATGCTCATGAGGGTGGACTTGCCGGAGCCGGAGGGTCCCATGATGGCGAGGAACTCCCCGCGCGCGACCTCGAGGTCGACGCCGCGCAGGGCGCAGGTGAGGCCGGCGCCCGTGGCGTAGATGCGCCAGAGGCCACTGGCGCGTATGACCGGGGCCGCCATGCTAGGCCGCCGCGCCGGAGGGGGCGGGCGCGTCCCCGGGCTCCGCCTGCGCGTCCTCGAGTACCTCGTCTCCCTCGGAGACGCCGCCCTCGATGACCACGTCGGAGCCGCCCGAGGCCCTGACGTCCACGCGGCGCCGCTCGGTTGCGGGGACGGTCCCGTCCCAGCCCGTGACGACGCACACGTAGCTGGCGCCGTCCGAGTCCGTGCCGATGGCGCTCGCGGGCACGGTGAGCGCGTCGGGGATGCTCGCGCACGTGATGTCGACGTTCGCCGTCATCCCCGGCTTGAGCGAGGCGTCGGGCTCGGGGACGAGCAGCCTCACGGCGTAGGTCACGACGGTGCCGCCGTAGCCCGCCGAGGAGGCGTCCGAGGAGGAGACGGACGCGATGTTGGTCACCTCGGCGTCGAGGGAGAGGTCGGGGAGGGCGGAGAAGGTCGCGGTGGCAGGCTGGCCCACCTGGACCTTGGCGATGTCGAGCTCGTTCACCTGCACCGTGACGCTCATCTGGGAGAGGTCGCCGATCATGATGAGGGCCCCGGAGGAGCCCGTAGAGGAGGCCCCCGCACCGCCGGAGCCCGCCTGGGCCCCCTCGACCGCGTTCATGACGACGACCGAGCCGGAGGCGGGGGCGAGGACGGTTCGCTTGTCGGCGTTGGCCACCGCGTCGTCGTAGGAGGACTGCGCCCCCTCGAGCGCGAGCTGGGCCGCGTCGACCGCGTCCGCGGCGGAGTTGACGGTCGAGACGTCGATCGAGCCCGTCTCGTCGGCGTAGTAGGCGTCGTAGGCGGCCTGGTAGGACTCGCGTGCGGACCGGAGCTGGTTCTTCGCGGAGCGCAGCTGGAGCTCGGCGTCGCGCACCGCCTTGTCGAGCGCGTCGTTGCCGATGAGCAGCAGGGGGTCGCCCTTCTCGACGCGGTCCCCCTGCCGGACGTAGACCTTCTGGATGATGCCGTCCACCTCGGGGGTCACCTGGACGGACTCGACGGGCTCGACGCTGCCGGAGGCCTTGACGCTCTCCGTGTAGTCCTGGCGCGTGACGGTGACGGTCGGGACGATTGCCTCGGAGGGGTCGGGCTGTCGCGAGCCGAGGGCTGCGAAGGCCGCGACCGCGGCGACGACGGCGAGGGCGACCACGAGCGCGACGACCCTCTTCGTGCGGCGGCGCCGGCGGTGCGCCATGAGGCTCTCCAGGGCGCGCTTGGCCTCGGCGTCCTCCTCGGAAGTGGTGCCGGCGGCGGGGGAGGGGACGCGGAGCGTGGCCTGGCTCTCGGCCTGGGCCTCCTCCGGCGCGGGAGGCCTGCTCGGGCTGTCGGGGGTGGACGTCATGGTGTCCTCCTCGGTTAGGCGGCCGCTCGGGCCGGGGCTCTCGGGATCGGCTCTCAGGGTTCGGGCGACGCTCGTCGCAGCTGGGGCCAGTATCCGCGATGCGCTCGGCGCGGACGCGGAGGATTCCGCACGCGGTCCCCCGGCGCTTGCCAACGCGAGAAAGACCATTGCCTGCGAGGTGGCGGTACCCTATACTGGGCACTTAGCGTCGGGGCGTGGCGCAGCTTGGTAGCGCATCTGCTTTGGGAGCAGAGGGTCGCTGGTTCGAATCCAGTCGCCCCGACCATTCGCATCCGAGGGGCCCTCAGGGGCCCCTGCCAGGCGCCGGGAGTTGCGCTGCCGCGTGGGCTTGGTTTAGGATGGGAGAGGTTCGGGTTCGCCCGAGCGCTGCGGCGGTAGTTCAATTGGTAGAGCAGCAGCCTTCCAAGCTGCCTGTTGCGGGTTCGAGTCCCGTCCGCCGCTCCATCGCACACGAGGCCACGGCTACGCCGTGGCCTTTCTCGTCTCGCGGCCCCCTCGGCCTCTCGCCCTTCTCGGTGACGGCGCCTGTCGCGACCCTCGACGCCGGGCTCCTGCGCCATCCGTCGCCAAGCGTTGCCATGAGGTTGCGAGACGGATGCGGGAAGTTTTCCGCTAGGTTGCGAGACGATGCGTCCGGTGTTACAAGACGCGAACCTTCATAGGATTCGAAACGCCCCGGCCGTACCTTAGCCCAGAGGTACGTACCCGTCCCATGAGGACGCCGCCCAAGGCGGCGAGAAGGGAGCGACATGTCCTATTCCGAGAGGATCATCGCCGAGCTCGAGGAGCGCTACGCCGACCAGCCTGAGTTCATCCAGGCCGCCTCGGAGGTCCTGACCACCCTGCAGCCCGCGCTCGACGCGCACCCGGAGTACGAGAGGGCCGGCCTGCTCGAGCGCCTCGTCGAGCCCGAGCGCGTCGTCATCTTCCGCGTCCCCTGGGTCGACGACGAGGGCAAGGTCCAGGTCAACCGCGGCTACCGCGTGCAGTTCAACTCGGCCATCGGGCCCTACAAGGGCGGCCTGCGCCTGCACCCGAGCGTCAACCTGTCCATCCTCAAGTTCCTGGGCTTCGAGCAGATTTTCAAGAACTCGCTCACGACCCTGCCCATGGGCGGCGGCAAGGGCGGATCCGACTTCGACCCCAAGGGCAAGTCGGACGCCGAGGTCATGCGCTTCTGCCAGTCCTTCATGACCGAGCTCGTGAAGTACATCGGCCCGGACACCGACGTCCCCGCCGGTGACATCGGCACGGGCGCCCGCGAGATCGGCTACCTCTTCGGCCAGTACAAGCGCCTGACCGGCAGGTGGGACTCCGTTCTCACCGGCAAGGGACTCTCCTATGGCGGCTCGCTCGCGCGCTCCGAGGCCACGGGCTACGGCGCGGTCTACTTCCTCCAGAAGATGCTCGCCTACAAGGGCGACGCCATGGAGGGCAAGACCATCGTCGTCTCGGGCTCCGGCAACGTCGCGCAGTACGCGATCCAGAAGGCCGAGCAGCTCGGCGCCAAGGTCGTGACCGCGTCCGACTCCAACGGCTACGTCTACGACCCCGCCGGCATCGACTTCGACCTCGTCTGCCAGATCAAGCAGGTCGAGCGCGGCCGCATCAAGGAGTACGCGGAGCGCAGGCCCGGCGCCGTCTACCACGAGGGCGAGCGCCCCTGGGGCGAGAAGGCCGACGTCGCGATGCCGTGCGCGACCCAGAACGAGCTCGGCCTCGAGGACGCCAAGGCGCTCGTCGCCAACGGCGTCAAGTACGTCGTCGAGGGCGCCAACATGCCCACCACGACCGACGCGACCAAGTACCTCATGGACAACGGCGTCTTCTTCGCGCCCGGCAAGGCTGCCAACGCCGGCGGCGTCGCGACCTCGGGCCTCGAGATGTCCCAGAACCACGAGCACCTCTCCTGGACCTTCGACGAGGTGGACGAGAAGCTCCACGCCATCATGAACTCCATCTTCGACGCCGCGGCGAGCGCGGCCGAGGAGTACGGCCATGCGGGCGACCTCGTCTTCGGCGCCAACATCGCCGGCTTCCTGAAGGTCGCCGACGCGATGATGGCCCAGGGCGTCTAGGCCCCAGGCGACGGAAGAGGCCCGGCCATCACGGGACGGGCTTGCGCAAGGGTAGCGGGGCCCCGGACTTGCCGGGGCCCCGCGGTCTTCTCGGGGCCCCTCGTCCTTCTCGACGAACGCCAAGGCGTACAATGGGGCGCACGATCCGCGGGGGAGAGGTTTTGTGTCGATTCTCTTACGCGGGCGGGAGGGGTGTGACGCCCCCTCGGGCAAGCGCCTACAATTGTCACTGCCTTTAAGGGCGGTACCGAGATGCCGTCAAGGAGTCCAGTTGGTATTGAGCGCATACAGACGATAGGGGAGCGACTGCCTGCGGGCGGTTCTGCTCCCTTTGTTGTATTCATGGTCTCTGATATCCCAGGAGGTGGGAGCCGCCTCCTGGCGGGCGTGCCGAGGGGCGCGGACCGGCTGGCGAGACGAACAGTGAAAGGGGATGCGCATGAACCTCTTGGTGAGCGAGGACCGGCCGAGAGCGCTTCTGGCGCTCGAGAACGGCAGCACGTTCGCCGGCTACGCGTCTGGCGCGGAGGGCGAGGCCTTCGGCGAGGTCGTCTTCAACACCTCCATGGTCGGCTACGACGAGATCGTGAGCGACCCGAGCTACGCGGGACAGATCGTGACCCTCACGTACCCGCAGGTCGGGAACTACGGCGTGTGCGAGCGCTACCTCCAGGCCCCCGGCCTCGCGCTGCGTGGCCTCGTCGTGCACGACATGTGCTACACGCCGAGCAACTGGCAGAGCGAGGGGTCGCTCCCGGACCTGCTGAGGCGCTCCGGCGTCGTCTCCATCGAGGGGGTCGACACGCGCGCGCTGACGCTCCAGATCAGGGAGTCCGGCGCCATGCGCGCGGCGATCTCCACGGTCGACCTCGACCCCGAGAGCCTGGTCGCGCGCGTGCGCGCCTCCGAGCCCATCTCGAGCCACAACTTCGTCGAGGACGTCTCCCCTGCGGAGGAGACCGTCGTGCCCGCCAAGGGCGAGCGGCGCTTCGGCGTCGTGGCCTACCACTGCGGCATGAAGCGCGGCATCATCGAGGGCCTCTGCGAGCACGGCTGCGAGGTCACGCTCGTTCCGTGGGACACGCCCGCCAGCCGCGTGCTCGAGCTCGCCCCCGACGGCGTGTTCTTCTCCAACGGTCCCGGCGACCCCGAGCAGGTCGTGAGCACGAGCGAGGCGGCCCGCGCGCTCCTCGGCAAGCTGCCCTGCTTCGGCATCTGCCTGGGCAACCAGATGTTCACCCTGGCCGCGGGCGGCTCGATCGAGAAGCTGCCCTACGGCCACCACGGCGGCAACGAGCCGGTCATGAACCTGCTCACCGGCAAGGTGGAGATCACGGCCCAGAACCACAACTACGGCATGGTCTTCCCGAGCCTGGGCGACCTCGTGCCCGAGCTCTCGGGCGGCGAGTCTACCCACCACGACGACCTGCGCCACTGGAGCCGCCTGCACGTCGCCCCCGTCGTCAGGAACGAGCGCTACGGCCGCATCCGCCTCACCCACGTCAACCTCAACGACGGGACGCCGGAGGGCATCCAGTTCCTGGACGTCCCGGCCTTCTCGGTCCAGTACCACCCCGAGAGCAAGCCCGGTCCCAACGACTCCAGCTACCTCTTCGAGGCCTTCGCGCGCCTGATGGAGGGCCGCGACGACTACCTCGACATCGACGTCCGCGAGGGGAGGCGCTTCTAATGCCCAAGCGCACCGACATCAAGAAGATCCTCGTCATCGGCTCCGGCCCCATCGTCATCGGCCAGGCCTGCGAGTTCGACTACTCCGGCACCCAGGCGTGCCGGGCGCTGCGCCAGGAGGGCTACGAGGTCGTCCTCGTCAACTCCAACCCGGCGACCATCATGACCGACCCCGACACGGCCGACCGCACCTACGTCGAGCCGATCACGCTCGGCGCCGTGAGCAAGATCATCGAGCGCGAGCGCCCCGATGCGCTGCTGCCCAACATGGGCGGCCAGACGGCCCTCAACTGCGCCGTCGAGCTCGGCAAGGCCGGCGTCCTCGAGAAGTACGGCGTCGAGGTAATCGGCTGCGACCTCGACTCCATCAACCGCGGCGAGGACCGCGAGCTCTTCGCCAAGGCGATGGAGGAGATCGGCCTCAAGTGCGCCGAGGCCGGCATCGCCCACACCCTGGACGAGGCGCGCGAGGTCGCGCACAGGATCGGGCTGCCCGTGGTCATCCGCCCGAGCTTCACCCTGGGAGGCGCCGGCGGCGGCATGGCCTACACCGACGAGGACCTCGACCGCATCGCCGCCGAGGGCCTCGACCTCTCCCCGGCGACCGAGGTCCTGGTCGAGAAGAGCCTCGAGGGCTGGAAAGAGTACGAGATGGAGGTCATGCGCGACTCCGCCGGCAACGGCATCGTGATCTGCTCCATCGAGAACCTCGACCCGATGGGCGTCCACACCGGCGACTCCATCACGGTCGCCCCCGCCCAGACCCTTACGGACATGGAGCACCAGCGCCTGCGCGACTACTCCCTCGCCATCCTCGAGAAGGTAGGCGTGGCGACGGGCGGCTCCAACGTCCAGTTCGCCGTCAACCCCAAGGACGGCGAAGTCATCGTCATCGAGATGAACCCGCGCGTGAGCCGCTCCTCGGCCCTCGCGTCCAAGGCGACGGGCTTCCCGATCGCCAAGGAGGCGGCCCTGCTCGCCGTGGGCTACACCCTCGACGAGATCACCAACGACATCACCCAGGCGACGCCCGCCTGCTTCGAGCCCTCCATCGACTACACGGTGGTCAAGGTCCCGCGCTTCGCCTTCGAGAAGTTCAAGGGCGCGAGCGACCGCCTCACGACGCGCATGAAGAGCGTCGGTGAGGTCATGGCGATCGGCCACACCTTCGAGGAGGCCCTGCAGAAGGCCATGCGCTCGCTCGAGAAGGGCCACATGGGCCTCGGCGCCGACGGCAACGACGCCTTCGATGAGGAGCACTTCGACGAGCTGGTCTCGACCCCCACGCCCGAGCGCATCCTCTACGTCGCCGAGGCGCTGCGCCGCGGCTACGGCGTCAAGCGCGTCTGCGAGATGACCCACATCGACCCGTGGTTCGTCGACCGCATCGCCGACGTGGTGCGCGCCGAGCGCGCCATCCGCGACGCGGGCCTCTCCGGGATGACGCCCGAGCGCATGCTCGCCGCCAAGCAGATGGGCTTCTCCGACGTGCAGATCGGTCACCTCACGGGCCAGGACGAGAAGGTCGTGCGTGCGCTGCGAGAGGTCATGGGCGTGCGCCCCGTCATCAAGACGGTCGACACCTGCGCCGGCGAGTTCGAGAGCCGCACGAGCTACCACTACCTCACCTACGAGCGCGGCGGCGCGAGCGAGTTCCGCCCCGCCGACAGGCCGCGCGTCGTCATCCTATCGGCAGGACCCAACCGCATCGGCCAGGGCATCGAGTTCGACTACTGCTGCGTCCACGCCGCCTACGCCCTGCACGCCGAGGGCTTCGAGACGGTGATGGTCAACTGCAACCCCGAGACCGTCTCCACCGACTACGACACCTCCGACCGCCTCTACTTCGAGCCCCTGACCTTCGAGGACGTGATGAACATCGTCGAGGTCGAGAAGCCCGCGGGCGTGATCGTCACCCTCGGTGGCCAGACGCCCATCAACCTGGCGCACCGCCTCAAGGAGGCGGGCGTGCCGATCATGGGCACCCAGCCCGAGGCGATCGACCTCGCCGAGGACCGCGAGCGCTTCAGCGAGCTGCTCGACCGCCTCGACATCGCCTACCCGCCGAGCTCCACGGCAGAGACCCTCGACGACGCAAAGCGCGTGGCGCGCCACATCGGCTACCCGCTGCTCGTGAGGCCGAGCTACGTCCTGGGCGGCCGCGGCATGGCGATCGTCTACGACGACAAGGACCTCAGGACCTACATGGAGGAGGCCACGCAGGTCTCGCCCGACCACCCCGTCTACCTCGACGCCTTCCTCGAGGACGCGATCGAGCTCGACGTCGACGCCCTGTGCGACGACGAGCAGTGCTACGTGGGCGCCGTCCTCGAGCACATCGAGGAGTGCGGCATCCACTCTGGCGACTCCGCCTGCTGCTTCCCGCCCTTCTCGCTCTCCGACTCCATCGTCGCCAAGATCCGCGACATCACCCGTCGGCTTGCGCTGAGCTGCCACATCAAGGGCCTCCTCAACGTGCAGTACGCGGTCAAGGACGAGCAGGTCTTCGTGATCGAGCTCAACCCGCGCGCCAGCCGCACCGTGCCCTTCTCGAGCAAGGCGACGACGGTGCCCCTGGCCAAGTACGCCTCGCTCATCATGGCGGGCCACAAGATCTCCGAGTTCGACCTCCCCGAGGAGGGCAAGGACCTCGGCTACTACGCCTGCAAGGAGGCTGTGATGCCCTGGTCGCGCTTCCCCGGCGCCGACACCCGCCTGGGCCCCGAGATGAAGTCGACCGGCGAGGTCATGGGCATCGCCACGACCTTCCCGAAGGCCTACGCCAAGACCCGCGACGCCATCAACTACTCCATCCCGATGAGCGGCAACGTCTTCATCAGCGTCTGCGACCGCGACAAGCGCAATATCGCCCCGGTCGCCCTGGCGCTGCTGAACGACGGCTATCACATCCTCTCCACGGGTGGCACCGCCAAGGTGCTGCGCGCCGCGGGCATCGAGTGCGAGAACATCAACATGGCGAGCGAGCCGCACCCCAACATCATCGACGCCATCTCCGAGGGCAGGATTGCCTTCATCATCAACACGCCCCACGGGAGCCGCTCTCGCGGCGACGGCTACCAGATTCGTGCCGCCGCCGTGGAGTACGGCGTCGACCTCGTGACGGCCATGAGCGGCGCGACGGCCCTCATCCAGGCCATCGCCGCGCTCAAGGCCACGACGCTCAAGCCCTACGCCCTGCAGGACCTGCCGCTCAAGTAGCGGCGGGGCGCAAGCGGGCGCGCGGCCGGCCGGACGAGGCGGGCCTTGGGCCTAAGGACACGCAGGCGACGCCCGGGGGAGCTCCTCCGGGCGTCGCTTTGCGTGGAAAACGAAATGCCAGGTGGCAACGGATGGGACATTTGCTATAGTCAGAGAGCTGTTTATTCCCACGCGGGCGTGGCGGAACAGGTAGACGCGCTGGATTTAGGTTCCAGTGGGAGAGATCCCGTGAAGGTTCAAATCCTTTCGCCCGCACCATCTGGTAGAAACGGCAGTCGGGCCTCAAGGTAAGCCCGAGGCCATGAGACACTGGAGGAACGTTGAACATCACCGTCACCACTGAGAAGCCCGAGGACGGCAAGCTCGTCGCCAAGGTCGTCGTCGACAAGAAGGACGTCGATGCCGCGGTCGCCAAGACCTACAAGGACATCGCCCGTCAGTACAACTTCCAGGGCTTCCGTCGCGGCCACGCGCCCCGTCCCGTGATCAACAGCATCATCGGCAGGGAGGCCGTCCTCGCGCAGGCCACCAACGACCTCGTGAGCGAGGTCTCCCCGTTGATGCTCGAGGAGCTCGACTGCGTGCCCGTCGCCCGCGTCGACTACGGCGACGAGCCCGCCAACGTCGTCGAGCACGCCGACTACGAGCTCAACGCGACCATCCCCGTCCGCCCGGACGTCGAGCTCGACTCCTACGACGCCCCCGCGATCGAGATGCCCCCCGAGGAGGCCACCGAGGCCGAGGTCAAGGCCCAGCTCGACATGATCGTCTCCTACCGCACCACCCTCGAGGACGTCGAGGAGGACCGCCCCGCCGAGTCCGGCGACACCGCGGTCTGCGACGTCGAGAGCGTCGAGGGCGCCGAGCGCTTCGCCGGCGAGGGCCGCATGTTCGACCTCTCCAGCAAGATGCTGCCCGCCGAGCTCCTCTCCGGCATCGTCGGGATGGGCAAGGGCGAGGAGAAGGAGGTCTCCTGGACCACCGAGGAGGGCACCGGCGAGGACAAGAAGGAGGTCAAGCACACCGCCAAGGTGAAGCTGACCGGCCTCAAGCACTCCGTCACCCCCGAGCTCGACGACGAGATGGTCAAGAAGAACTTCGGCTTCGACACCGTCGACGAGCTCAAGGACGCCGTGAAGCAGGAGATCGAGGAGGACAAGAAGAACCGTCTCCCCGAGCTCAAGGAGGACCGCGTCGTCGAGGCCATGGGCAAGCACCTCACCCTCGAGGAGGTCCCGCAGAACTACGCCGACAACGTCTTCAACGAGCTCGCCAGCGAGTTCCTCCAGCAGCTCCAGCGCCAGGGCCTGACGCTTGACGCCTACCTGCACGTCCGTAACATCTCGACCGACGAGTTCATGGCCGACCTGCGCCAGCAGGCTGACGAGCGCGCCCGCCAGGCGCTCGCCCTCGACGCGCTTGCCGCCAAGCTCGGCTTCGACGCCACCGATGAGGACGTCCGCGGCGAGTTCGAGAAGGCCGGCGTCGACGACGTCGACGCCTCTGTCGCCGAGTTCAAGAAGGAGGGCCGCCTCCCGGCCATCCGCGAGTCCATCCGCCGCACCAAGGCCGTCGACTGGCTGGTGGAGAACTGCACGGTGACCGTCGTGGACGAGGCCGCCAAGGACGCCGAGGCCGAGGGCGACGCCGAGGCCGCGACCGATGGCGATGCCGAGTAGCGCCTGAGCCGATTGGTATACGACCGGGGATTTGGGTATATAGCCCCCGGAATGAGACGTGCCCCGGGAGCCGCCCTAGCTCCCGGGGCACACGTCACAGAAGGAAGGTACGCATGGTAAACCCGAAGAGCATCCCCCTGATCCCCTACGTCGTGGAACAGACCCCGCGCGGCGAGCGCAGCTACGACATCTACTCGCGCCTGCTGAACGACCGCATCGTCTTCCTCGGCGAGGAGATCACGCGCGACTCCGCCAACCTCGTCATCGCGCAGCTCCTCCACCTCGAGAGCCAGGACCCCGACAAGGACATCTCCCTCTACATCGACTCGCCCGGCGGCGAGGTCTACGCGGGCCTGGGCATCCTCGACACGATGAACTTCATCAAGCCGGACGTCTCGACGATCTGCGTCGGCATGGCCGCCTCCATGGCCTCCGTGCTGCTCGCTGCCGGCACCAAGGGCAAGCGCCTGGCGCTGCCCAACTCCATGATCTTGATCCACCAGCCGAGCTCCGGCGCGCAGGGCCAGCAGACCGACATCCAGATCGCGGCCGACGAGACCAGGTGGATCCGCAACCACATGAACGAGCTGCTCTCCGAGTACACCGGGCAGACGACCGAGAAGATCAACGCGGACACCGAGCGCGACAACTACATGCGCGCCCAGGAGGCCCTCGAGTACGGCCTCATCGACCGCGTCGTCAAGTCGCGCAGCGAGCAGTCCAGCGAGGAGTAGCGGATGGCGTCATACAACGACGATATGAGGTGCTCCTTCTGCGGCAAGTCGAGGAGCCAGGTGCGCAAGCTCATCCAGGGGCCCAACGGGGTCTACATCTGCGACGAGTGCGTCAAGGCCTGTGGCGACATCATCCGCGACTCCGAGGACGAGCCGGAGGACGACTTCGGCCCGGTGGAGGACGCCCCGATCAAGGACCTCCCCACGCCGCACGAGATCTACGACGAGCTCTCGCAGTACGTGATGGGGCAGGAGGAGGCCAAGCTCGCGATGAGCGTGGCCGTCTACAACCACTACCGTCGCATCGTGGCCGGCGCGGACAGGGCCGAGGAGGGCGAGGAGTCCGTGGAGCTCGCGAAGAGCAACATCCTTCTCCTCGGTCCCACCGGCACGGGCAAGACGCTCCTCGCACAGACGCTTGCGCGCTTCCTCGAGGTGCCCTTCGCCATCGCCGACGCCACGACCCTGACCGAGGCGGGCTACGTGGGCGAGGACGTGGAGAACATCCTCCTCAAGCTCATCACCGCGGCAGACGGCGACGTCTCGCGCGCCGAGGTCGGCATCGTCTACATCGACGAGATTGACAAGATCGCGCGCAAGGCGGAGAACCTCTCCATCACGAGGGACGTCTCCGGCGAGGGCGTGCAGCAGGCCCTGCTCAAGATCATCGAGGGCACGGACGCAAGCGTGCCTCCCCAGGGAGGGCGCAAGCACCCCCAGCAGGAGCTCATCCACATCAACACGAACAACATCCTCTTCATCTGCGGCGGGGCCTTCGTCGGCCTCGACAAGATCGTCGCCGACAGGGTCGGCAAGAAGGGCATCGGCTTTAACGGCACGCTCGCCCAGAAGGTCGAGGACAACGAGGACGAGCTCATGAGCCGGGTCATGCCCGAGGACCTGCACAAGTTCGGCATGATCCCCGAGTTCGTGGGCCGCATCCCCGTGATCTGCTCCACGCGCGAGCTCAAGGAGGCCGACCTCGTCGAGATCCTGACGAAGCCCAAGAACGCCCTCGTGAAGCAGTACCGCAGGATGTTCGCCATCGAGGGCGTGGACCTCGAGTTCGAGGATGACGCGCTCACGGAGATCGCCCACCAGGCCATCAAGCGCAACACCGGCGCCCGCGGCCTGCGCGCGATCATGGAGGCGACCCTCCAGAGGACGATGTTCGACGTCCCGAGCGACCTCTCGGTCACCAAGGTGACCGTGACCAAGGGCGCGGTGGACGGCACGAGCGAGCCCGTCATCGAGCGCGACGCCGCCGGCGCGTCCGCGTAAGGCCGAGGGAAGGGCGCCCATCGTCCGCGAGGGGCGCCAGGCCCGCGACCACACGACAAGGCAGGGAGGGAGGGGCGCGACCGCGAGGCGGGCGCGCCCCTCTGCTCGCAAATCCGTTTTGGCGCCGGTCCGCACGCGCGGGGTAGGGGTAGTTGCTATCCTAGAGCGGACACTCGTTACTGCTTCGGGGCCGGGAGGGCCGGCCCTTGGGAATCGTTGGGGGCTCGTATGGTCGACAGCTTGGTTGAGGCGCGTAAGGCCCAGCAGGAAGCCAGCAAGGCGGTGGGGGCGAGGACGGCCGAGCGCGCCGAGGCGTACGCCGCCACGGAGGCGGCAAAGAGCGCGCTCGAGGCCGCCGAGCAGGAGAGGGCCCAGGCGCGCTCGAAGCTCGACCAGCTGAGGGCCGACCTCAAGGCCAGGAGGGACGAGGGGACGGCGGACACCGTCGCCGCCAAGAAGGCAAAGCTCGAGTTCGAGCTCGCCCAGCGGCAGCTCGAGGAGGCGAAGGCGCGCCTCGCCTCGCTGGAGGAGGGGATCGCGCAGGCCGAGCGCGCCCGCGACGAGGCGGACGGCTCCCTCAAGGAGGCGCAGCGCCGCCTCGAGGAGGCCGGCAGCACGGCGAGCGCCTCGCGCGCCGACCTGGACGAGCGCGTCCAGCGCGCGACCGAGGCTCAGCGCAGGCTCGACGTCGCCACGGCGGCCCAGGAGAGCGCCGAGCTCGCCTCCCAGGCGGCCAGCCAGGCGCTCGAGGCCGCGCGCGAGCGCATGGGGGAGGGGCCGGACGTCGCCTCGGGGCTCGAGGAGGAGGTGGGCGCCAGGCAGGGCGCCTACGACGAGGCGAAGGCCGCCTCGGAGGACGTCGCCCGCGCCTACGAGGCCGCGCGCAGGAAGCAGATCCTGGCGGAGAAGGCCGCGGCTGCCGCCAAGCACGACTACGACGAGGCCCAGCTCAACCTCAAGACGGCCATCGCCGCCTGCGACAGGGCGGAGGCCGAGATGCACGAGCGGCAGCAGGACGCCTACGCGGACGACGAGCAGGCCAAGGGCGCCTACTCGGAGGCGGTCTCCGCGTACGCGAGCGCGAGCGACGTGCGCAGCGCCGCGATGACCGTGAACACCCAGGCGCTCACGGCCCTCGCCGACGCGGACGTCGAGGCCATCCGCGCACGGCTCGCCTGCGACCGGGCCAAGGGCGACCTCGACCACGCCAATGCGGGGCTCGCGCGCGCCGAGCGCGAGCTCGCCGAGGCAAAGGACGCCGTCGTGAGGGAAAAGGCGGCCCGGGAGGCCGCCGAGGAGGAGCTGCGCGCCCTCGAGGAGGAGGCCGAGAAGGCCGAGGCCACCGTGGCGGGCGCTAAGGCGGAGCGCGAGGCGGCCGCACGGAGCAACGCCGAGCTGCAGAGGGGCCTGAAGGAGCTCCAGGACGACGCGGTGCGCCAGGGCCACGAGAGCCAGGTCGCCTCGGACGCGCTCGCGACCCGCCGCGAGGAGGTGCGCCAGGCCGTGATGGCGGTGGAGCGCACGCGCGCCGAGCGCGAGGCCGCGCAGGAGGCGCTCGCCACCGCCGACGAGCAGATCCGCGCGCGCGAGGAGGCGAACCGCGAGGCGGACGCCCTTCTCGCCGCGCAGGAGCGCGCCGTGGGCGAGATGGAGGCCGGGATCGAGGCGCACAAGGCCGCGCTCGCGGAGTGCGAGACCAAGGTCGGCGAGCTCGCGGCGGCCTACCGCCGCTCCAAGGAGGAGCTCGCGGCCGCGCAGGCGCGCCTCGACGCGGCGAACTCCAAGCTGGCGGACGCCGAGGTCGCCCTCATCATGGCCGAGATCGACTCGCACTAGGGAGCCCGTCGCCTGGCCACGCGCGAGGCGCCCACAGGAACCACGTAGCCACGCCCGGTCGGGTTCGCGCCCGGCCGGGCGTGGTATGCTCTTTTCCGTCTGCGCTACGCAGGCGCTTATCGGCAATGCCCCGCCCGGCGGCGCGCGCCCAATACACGAGTGCCGACACCGACCGTCCGAGGCGACGTGTGAGGTGATATCAGCGTGGAAGAGATGCCCAAGACGTACGACCCCAGTACCAACGAGCAGGAGCTTATCGATAGCTGGATCAAGGCCGGCTGCTACCGGCGCAGCAAGGGCGTGGGGGACTGCACGGTCGTGATCCCGCCCCCCAACGTGACCGGCATCCTGCACATGGGTCACGCCATGGACGACACCATCCAGGACACCTACGTCCGCTACAACCGCATGCGCGGCAGGTCGACCCGCTGGATCCTCGGCACCGACCACGCCGGCATCGCGACGCAGACCAAGGTGGACAAGAAGCTCAAGAGCGAGGGCGTCTCCCGCCTGGAGATCGGCCGTGACGCCTTCCTCGAGGAGTGCTGGAAGTGGCGCAAGGAGTACGGCGGCACGATCGTCTCGCAGATCAGGCGCATGGGCTGCTCGATCGACTTCGAGGACGAGAAGTTCACGATGAGCCCCGAGTACGCCAAGGCGGTCCGCAAGGTCTTCTGCGACTGGTACCACGATGGGCTGATCTACCGCGGCAAGCGCATCGTCAACTGGTGCCCCAACTGCCGCACGGCCATCTCCGACGACGAGGCGGAGTACAAGGACGAGAAGGGCCACCTCTGGTACCTGCGCTACCCCCTCGAGGAGCCGGTGGACGGCGTCACCTACATCACCGTCGCCACGACCCGCCCCGAGACCATGCTCGGCGACACCGGCGTCGCGGTCTCCCCCGAGGACGAGGAGAAGGCCAAGCTCGTGGGCAGGAACGTCATCCTGCCGATCGTGGGCCGCAAGATCCCGATCTTCTCGGACTGGCACGTCGACAAGGGCTTCGGCACCGGCTTCGTGAAGGTGACGCCCGCCCACGACCCCAACGACTACGCAATGGGCCAGACGCACGGCCTCGAGCAGATCAACATCTTCGACGAGACCGCGCACGTGGTCGAGGGCTACGGCGAGTTCAGCGGCATGGACCGCGACCAGGCGCGCGAGGCCATCGTCGCCTGGTTCGACGAGCACGGCCTCCTCGACCACGTCGAGGAGCTCGACCACTCGGTCATGCACTGCTACCGCTGCGGCACCGCGCTCGAGCCCTGGCTCTCCGAGCAGTGGTTCGTCGCCGTCGACAGGCTCAAGGAGCGCGCGACCCAGGTGGTCAAGGACGGCGAGGTCAGCTTCCACCCCGCGCGCTGGACGCAGACCTACCTCACCTGGATGGACAACCTCAAGGACTGGTGCATCTCGCGCCAGCTGTGGTGGGGCCACCGCATCCCCGTCTTCTACTGCGAGGACTGCGGCTGGGAGGACGCCCTCATGGAGGACACGGACGTGTGCCCCAAGTGCGGCGGCCACCACGTGCACCAGGACGAGGACGTGCTGGACACCTGGTTCTCCAGCCAGCTGTGGACCTTCGCCACGCAGGGCTGGCCCGACCACCCCGAGCAGATGGAGGGGCACCACCCTACCAAGGTCCTCGTGACCGCCCGCGACATCATCGCTCTGTGGGTCGCCCGCATGATCATGAGCTCGCTGTACTTCACCGACGAGGTGCCCTTCCACGACGTCTACATCTACGCCACCATCCTCGCCAAGGACGGCAGCCGCATGAGCAAGTCAAAGGGCAACGGCGTCGACCCCATGGACCTCATCGAGAAGTACGGCGCGGACGCGATGCGCTACAACCTGCTCACCCTCATCACCAACAACCAGGACGTCAAGTTCGACGCCAACCTGGACAAGAAGACGCGCGAGCTGATCGACTCGCCGCGCACGGACGCCGCGCGCTCGTTCGTGACCAAGATCTGGAACGCGAGCCGCTTCGTCCAGATGAACCTGGGCGGCTACACCCCCGGCGAGCCGAAGGCGGAGACGCCCGAGGACGCGTGGATGCTCTCGCGCCTCGCGCGCATCGTCGAGAGCAGCACGCGAGACCTCGAGGAGTACAACTTCGGCGACTACGCCCGCAACGTCCAGAGCTTCTTCTGGAGCGACGTCTGCGACTGGTACATCGAGCTCTGCAAGGGGCGCCTGCTGGACGGCGACGCCGCCGAGAAGCTGCAGGTCCAGCGCAACCTCGTCTTCGTGCTTGACTGCGCGCTCAGGATTATGCACCCCGTGATGCCGTTCGTGACCGAGAGGATCTGGGACTCGCTGCCCGCCAGCGGCCTGGACGACCACTCCGCCGAGTTCCTGATGCTCGCAGCGTGGCCCGAGCCCGAGCGCCTCGCGCGGTTCGTGAACGAGCGTGCCGAGGGCGAGTTCGAGCTGGCGAAGCGCGTCATCTCCCAGGTGCGCTCCGCCCGCGCGCGCTACCGCCTGTCGCCCCGCGCCGAGCTCGACGTCGCCGTCAGGGCGACCGCTGAGGACAGCGCAGTGCTCGACAGCCAGCGCGACTTCATCAGGCGCGTGGGCTTCGTGGGCGAGCTCTCCCTCGGTCCCGACCAGGAGAAGCCCGTCGGGTCGGTTTCCTTCGTCGACGGTGGCCTCGAGATCTTCGTGACCCTGGGCGGCCTGGTGGACCTGACGAGCGAGTCCAAGCGGCTCGAGAAGGAGCTCTCCAAGAGCGAGAAGCAGCTGGCCGGCGTGGTTCGCACCCTTTCCAACCAGGGCTTCCTGGCGAAGGCGACCCCGGAGGTCGTGGCCAAGAAGAACGAGCAGCGAGACGAGCTCGAGCTGACCATCCAGCAGCTCAAGTCCCAGATCGCGGACCTCGCGTAGCTTCGCGCGTGCGCCGCGTGGCCTACGGTAGGCCTCGAGCGGGCCTCGGCGGGCCTCGAGGAACCTCGCGAAGGCTCAGGCGGACATAGCGAGAGATGCTGCACCACAGGAGCCCCGGCAGGCCACGTGCCCGCCGGGGCTCGTGCTTGCCCGTGCTGCGGCGGGGCGCCGCGGGGCGCCGCCCGCCCGGGCCATCGCGCACCTCCGACGCAGTTCTCAGCACGGGATTGTGCAATTTGCCGGGTTGGGGATAGGCCACGGGCGGGCCGGGGGCGCCTGGTGACTCGATTCGGACCTCGGCTTCGACGTTTCCCCAGGATTCGGAGGCCAGAGGAAGCCGGAGGCGTGGCCGTGGGCAAGGGATGGCCCCCCGGCGTGCCCGCGACCCGTCCCTAAGTGGCGGAATTGCACAAACCGAATCGAGAAATGCCGCGGGGCCCGCGCGGGGGGCGCGGGCCGCGGGGCCTGCGCGGGGGACGCGGGCTGCGGGGCCCGCGCGGGGGCGCGGGCGAGCGGGTTCGGCGCGGGGCGATCAAGGCCGGCGCGGTCGAGCGGTTTCGGTAGGGACGCCGCGACGGTGCCCGGGCGACCGCGGTTCCAGGGCGGGACCGGGTCCCGCGAAGGCGCGGTGCGCCCGGCCCGCGACAAACCGCACGGCGCCGCCCGTGCCGGCGCCTGTGGGCAGGCTACAGCTCGAGGAGCCGACGGGAGTTGTGGGCGCAGGTCGCGCGGAGCGCCTCCACGAAGGCAGGGCCGACCTGCGGGCCGGCCCCGGCGCGGCCTGCGGAGCGGATCCGCGCGAGACCGACGAGGGCGCGCTCGAGCGAGCCCACCAGCTCTCCCTCGAGAAGCGGCTCGCCCTCGTGCGCGGGGAGGTCCGTCTCAAGCAGGAGCCGGTCTGCCGGTATGAGCTTCAGCTGCTCCTTCGCCCTCCGGGTGCGGACCTGCCGCTCGTTCACGGAGAAGTAGCAGCCGGCCCGGATGGCGCGCCAGAGCTCCGGCGTGGAGCCGGAGAACCAGTGCAGGACGCAGCGGCAGCGCCCCGCGGCCCCGTCGGCGGCGCCGGTAGCCCCGGCGGCCCCAGCGGTACCGGCATCCGCGGAGTCCAGGGCCCCAGCCTCCTGCAAGACGTCCAGGCACGCGTCGACGGAGGCAACCGAGTGGATCGACACGACCGCCCCCGAGCGCGCCGCCACGCGTGCCACGCGCCGGAACGCCGCGAGCTGTCGGTCGTGGGAGGCGGGGTCGGTGTGGCGGTCGGAGAAATCGAGCCCCACCTCGCCGACGTAGGGGACGTCGCCCAGCGAATCCAGGAGCTCGAGGTCCTTGTCGCCCACGCGGCCGTCCGCGACCCACCACGGGTGCAGGCCCAGGCCGAGCCTCACGTTGGGCGAGAAGGACCAGGGCTCGCGGCGCGCGGCGAGGTACGCCGCGGGTTCCACCGTGTTGGCGAACAGGGCGACGGCGTCGCGCTCGGCGCGGGCCACGACGTCGGCCGCGTTCGACATGAGGTCGAGGTGGACGTGGGCGTCGCACAGGCGCGGGGAGCCGCCGTGCGCGTCCGGCGTGTCGCGCGCGTACGCCGTGCCGCAGGCGTCTCCCGTGCCTCTGGTGCGTCCCTCGCCGCGAGGGAGCGCTGCCTCGCGCGCGCCCACGCTACCAGCCCCCGCGTCCCGGCTGGGCGCACTCGAGGCCGACGAGGTCGCAGATGACGCGGCCGGCGATGACCTGCCCCATGACGGGCGGGATGTAGCTCATCGTGCCGAGGATGGAGCCCTTGTCGGCCGGCCTCGTGCTGTGGTCGCGCGGCCCGTCGATGGGCTCCACGGACAGCGGGACCTCATCGGACCAGAGCACCTTGAGGCCCTTGATGCCGCGGCGGCGGCACTCCTTGCGCATGACGCGGCAGAGCGGGTCGACCTCGGTCCGGGAGATGTCGGAGACGCGGAAGCGGGTGGGGTCGATCTTGTTCGCCCCGCCCATGGAGGAGATCTCGCGCAGGCCCTCGTCGGCGCACCATCGGGCGATCGCGAGCTTCTGGGCCACGGTGTCGATGGCGTCGACCACGTAGTCGGGCCGGGGGAGGGCGCCGAGCTGCTCGGCGACGCGGTCCTTCTCGATGAAGGCCTTGAGGCAGGTCACGTGGCATGCGGGGTTGATGTCCGCCACGAGCTCGCGCATGGCCTCGGTCTTGTCGCGGCCGAGGGTGCTCACGCGCGCGACCGCCTGCCGGTTGATGTTGGAGGGGCCCACCACGTCGCGGTCGACGAGCACGAGGCCGCCGACGCCGCCGCGGGCGAGCGCGACCACGCAGTTGGAGCCCACGCCGCCGAGGCCGAGCACCATGACCGTCGAGGCTCGGAGACGATCCAGGCCCTCGCGGCCGAGCACAATCTGGAGGCGGTCGGTTGCGGTCTCCTCGCGCGCGACCGCCTGCGAGTCTGCCGCCCCCTCGCGCGCGGGCGTCCCCACGCCCGCCGCCTGCCGCGCGTCCCGCTCCGTCTCGGCCTTCTGCACCTGGACCCCCGCCTTCCTTCCGCGTACCGCTGCCGACCCTGACCCCGGCGACCCTGCCCCCGGCGACCCTGACCCCGGCGACCCTGCCCCCGGCGACCCTAACGATAGCGCGCGAGCGCTTTGAGCATGATGCCGAGGATGACCGTGAGGCCGTCGACGAGGCTCGCCTCGCTCACCCACTCGTCGCGGGTGTGGAGCAGCCCGCCGCGCACGGCGCCCACGTTCACGGCGGGGACCTTGAGGGAGAGGGGGATGTTGGCGTCGGTGGAGGCCGGCGTGAGGTCGGGCTTCTCGCCCGTGACGGCCTCCACGACCTCGGCGGCCTCGCTCTCGATGACGGCGAGCTTCTCCTGGTCCACGCCGCTGTCGCACGGGCGGTCGCCGATGAGCTCCACGTCGATGCGCGCGTCGGGGCGCTCGGCCTCGTGCACGATGTGCATCAGACGGTCATGGAGGCGAAGCAGCGACGCCTGGCTCTGCGCGCGGTACTCCACGGTCATCGTCGCGTTCGCGGCGATGCTGTTGACGGTCGAGCCGCCCTTGATGGTGCCGACGTTGTACGTCACGCCCTCGGGCGGCTCGAGCGCGTAGAGGCCCTCCACGACCTGGCAGAGGACCTCGATCGCGTTGGTGCGCCCGAAGTCCCTGAGGGAGTGGCCGCCCTGGGTCGTGCAGGTGATTCGGTAGCGGTGCGAGCCGACCGCGTGGGTGATGACCTGCGGCAGGTAGAGGTCGAAGCTGTGGTGCTCGCAGATCCTCTCCCCGTACTCCTCGTAGAGGGCGCGCGTGCCGCGCAGGTTGCCGAGGCCCTCCTCGCAGGAGTTCGCCACCACGAGGACTGCGGTGCCGGTGGGGAGGAGCTCCTGGTTGGCGAGGAGGAAGCGCGTCGCCATGAGCAGGCCGACGAGGTTGGCCGTGTCGTCGCCCACGCCGGGCGCGAAGAGGCGGTTCTTGTCCTCGTGCATCGGGAGTCGCGAGAGGTCGGGGGCCACGATGTCGGTGTGGGCGGAGAAGGCCACGAGCCTCGGGGCGTCCGGGTCCCCGACGAGGCAGATGGCGTTCTTGGCGTCGTCGACCTTGACGCGCGAGGCACCGGCCGCGAGCAGCCACTCGATCACGAAGCGGGCGCGGGCCTCCTCGTGCCCCGAGGGGGAGGGGATCCGCGCAAGCGTCTTCAGGAGCTCGACCTCCTGGGGCAGCACGCGCGAGGCGTAGGCGCGGGCGCTCGCGATGGTCGGGAGCGGGCGGCGCGGCCGGGTGGGCGGGGTCGCGGCTACCGTGGCCGCCCCGCTGCCCTCGGTCGCCCGCGGCTCGGCCGCGTGGCTGGCGGTCGCGGGGGTATCGGTCGTGGCGGCGCCGGTCGGCCGCGTCTGGTCGTGAGTGGGCATGCTTCCTCCTCGGTCCTTGCGCCCATTATGCACGAGCGCCGGCCCTCGCGCGTCCGCCGAGAAGGACGCGCAGCTGGAGGGCGAGGTCGGCGAGGGTCAGCGCGACGAGGACGGCGAGGGAGGCGCGGGTGCCCCGCATGGTGGCGAGCGCGTACGCCTCGCTGCCGAGGGCGGCGCCGGTGGCGAGGGCGCCCGCCTGCGCGGCGTTGACGACGGCCGTGACGACGCTCGTGCCCAGGGCGCCCGCGAGCTGCATGAGCGTGTTCAGCGACGCGTTGCCGTCCGGCTTGGTGCGGGCGGGCAGGGCCGAGAGGGCGCTGGTCATGAGGTTGCCTGCCAGGAGCCCCTGGCCGAAGGCGAAGACGAGGTAGAGGAGGGTTGCCGTGAGGGTGGACTGCGCCTCGGCCGTGGCGAGCAGCAGGGCGCACGCCACGATTTGGCAGGCGCAGCCGACGAGGATGGGGCGCGCGGCGCCGAGGCGGTCGTAGATGCGCCCGGAGACGGGTGCCAGCACGGCGCCGACGAGGCAGCCGGGCAGCAGGATGGAGCCGGCCGTCGTGGCGCCGGCGCCCATGACGAGCTGCGAGTAGTTGGGGAGCAGGAACGAGAGCGCGAGCACGGTGAACTGCATGCAGACGAGGGAGAGCAGGGTCAGGCGGAAGCGGCGGCTCGAGAGGATCGAGAGGTCGATGAGCGGCCGCTCCTGAGAGCGCTCGACGCGCGCGAAGGCGAGGAGCAGGACCGCGAAGGCGGCGAGGAGGGCAAGGACGACCGGGCTCCAGAAGCCGAGCACGCCGGCCTCCGAGCTCGCGAGCACGAGGCACACGAAGGAGGCGTCCAGGACGAGCCAGCCCCTGACGTCGAAGCGCTCGCGCGCGACCTCGTGGCTCTGGCGGATCGAGCAGAGCCCCAGGACGAGCGCGACGAAGAGGACGGGGAGGAGCGCGAGGAAGATCCAGCGCCAGCCGAGGTTCTCGGAGATCCAGCCGCCGAGCGAGGGTCCCACGGCCGGCGCGAGGGCGCACACCAGGCTGCCGACGCCCATCATGGTGCCCATCTGCCGCTCGGGCGCCTGCTCCTGGATGATGTTGAACATGAGGGGCAGCGCGATGCCCGTGCCCGCGCCCTCGAGGCAGCGCCCGAGCAGGAGCGCGCCGAAGCTTTGGGCCGAGGCGCCGCAGGCGATGCCGGCGATGTAGAGGCACATCGCCACGAGGAAGATCGGCCTGGTCGCGAACGTGCGGTTGAGGTGCCCGGAGGTCGGGATCACAATCGCGAGGACCAGCAGATATGCGGTGGTCATCCACTGGACCGTGGAGGTCCCCACGGAGAACTCCGCCATGAGGGCGGGGAAGGTCACGTTCATGGCCGTCTCGACCACGACGTCCGAGAAGGACATGATGCCCGCGGCGACGACCGATAGGACGAGCCGCGCGTCGAGCCGCCTCTCGAACGGCGCGGGTGCGCTGCCCTCGCCCCGTGCGTCACGGCCCCTCGTCGTAACCTGCTGCATGCGTCCTCCCGGCTCTCGTAACTAGGCTTCCGAGGGCAATGGTAGGAGGCGAAACTGAAAGGCTCTTCAGTTTCGTACGTGGCGGCCGGCGCACCAGAATACCTACAGACGCCAGGCCTCGCGGGCGGCGCGGCGCCGGGCGCCGCGGCGGCGGCCGGCTGCGCCATCCGAAGGCGAGCCGCGTCGCGCCCCTTTGCGCCGCCGGGGAAAGAGCGCTAGCGTATCCAGAGCGGATGGGAGGGGGCGAGGCCCCGTGACTCGTGATTGGAGAGAAGGATGGCGAAGGTTCTGCTCCTCAACGGCAGCCCGCACAAGGCTGGCTGCACGGCGACGGCGCTCGGGCTCGTGCAGGGGGAGCTCGAGGCCGCGGGCGTCGAGTGCGAGGCGGTCTGGCTGGGCAACGACCCGAGCGCCGGCTGCATGGCGTGCCACTATTGCGCGACGCACGGCGCGTGCGTGCGCAACGACGTCGTGAACGAGCTGCTGCCCAAGTTCGAGGAGGCGGACGGCCTCGTGGTCGGCAGCCCGGTCCACTACGCGAGCGCGACGGGCACCGTGACCTCGGTCCTCGACAGGCTCTTCTACGCGAAGGACTTCGACACGCGCCTCAAGGTGGGCGCGGCCGTCGTCAGCTGCAGGCGCGGCGGCGCGAGCGCGACCTTCGACCAGCTCAACAAGTACTTCACCATCTCGCAGATGCCGGTCGCCTCGAGCCGGTACTGGAACAGCGTGCATGGCAACACGCCCGAGGACGTCCTCAAGGACGTGGAGGGCTGCCAGACCATGCGGATGCTCGGCCGCAACCTGGCGTTCCTCGTGAAGTCCATCGCCCTGGGCAAGGAGGCCTACGGCCTTCCCGAGGTGGAGGACTCCAAGTGGACCAACTTCGCGGACGGCAAGTAGGCGGTCCGGAGGCAGCCGCCCGGCGGACGGGCGGCGCGCGGGCCGAGAAGGGCGGGCGAGGCCGATGAGCGAGGATACGAGGGGCGAGGGCGTCCGTGCGGGCGCCCCCGGCGTGCGCGAGGCCAAGCGGGAGCTGAGGGCGCGCATGCTCGAGGCGAGGTCCCGCCTGGGCGCCGAGGCGCGCGCCCGGGCGGACGGGCGGATCCGGCAGAACCTGGTCTCCCTTCCCGAGTTCGCGCGGGCGGACGTGGTCCTCTCCTACCTTGCCATGGGCGACGAGGTGGAGACGCGGGGGGTCATCCGGGACGCGTGGGCTGCGGGCAAGGCCGTCGCGCTCCCGCGCGTGGAGGGGCCGCACCGCATGGGCTTCTACCTCGTCGACGCGCGCGACGGGTTCGAGGAGTCGCTCGAGAGGAGCGCCTTCGGGGTGCTGGAGCCCCACGGAGACCCCGACCGCCGCGTCTGCCCGGACGCGCTCGACGCGCATGCCCTGGCGGTGGTGCCGGGGCTCGCCTTCGACCGCACGGGCCTGAGGCTCGGCTACGGGGGCGGCTTCTACGACGCGTTCCTCGCGGGGTTCTGCGGAGCTGCGGCCGGGCTCTGCCGGGAGGCCTCGCTCCTCGACGCGCTCGAGGCCGAGCCGCACGACCGTGCGGTGGGCGTCGTCGTCACCGAGGGCGGCTGCATCAGGACGAGTTGCGCCGTATGAGTCTATTGGATGGCCGAGCGCCCGTTTTCGCGACGCGGGGGCGACGGTGGGGCACAATGGGAGGTGGTCAGTTCGTCCCATGAAACCCGGTAACCATTGGCGTCGACCAGCGCCATAAAGCGAAAGGAACCAAGATGGCAAAGACGGACATCGAGATCGCCCAGGAAGCGACCATGCTCCCCATCACGCAGGTGGCCGAGAGGGCCGGCCTCAAGCCCGAGCAGCTCGAGCTCTATGGCAACCACAAGGCCAAGGTCGACATCCACGCCCTCAAGGACGCCCCGATGAAGGGCAAGCTCGTGCTCGTCACCGCCATCAACCCCACGCCGGCCGGCGAGGGCAAGACCACCACGTCCGTCGGCCTCGAGGACGCACTCTGCAGGATGGGCAAGAACGCCCTGCTCTGCCTGCGCGAGCCCTCGCTCGGCCCCGTCTTCGGCATCAAGGGCGGAGCCGCGGGCGGCGGCTACGCCCAGGTCGTCCCCATGGAGGACATCAACCTGCACTTCACCGGCGACTTCCACGCCATCGGTGCCGCCAACAACCTCTGCGCCGCCATGCTCGACAACCACATCAAGCAGGGCAACGCCCTCGGCATCGACCCGCGCCGCATCGTCTGGAAGCGCTGCGTCGACATGAACGACCGCCAGCTCAGGAGCGTCGTCGACGGCCTGGGCGGCGTCGCGAACGGCATGCCGCGCGAGGACGGCTTCGACATCACCGTGGCCTCCGAGGTCATGGCGGTGTTCTGCCTGGCGACCGACCTCATGGACCTCAAGGCGCGCCTCGGCCGCATGGTCGTGGCCTACACCTACGACCGCAAGCCGGTCACGGTCCACGACATCCACGCGGAGGGCGCCATGACGGCGCTGCTCAAGGACGCCATCAAGCCCAACCTCGTGCAGACGCTCGAGAACAACCCCGCCTTCGTCCACGGCGGGCCCTTCGCCAACATCGCCCACGGCTGCAACTCGGTCGAGGCCACGACCACGGCCCTGAAGCTCGCGGACTACGTCGTCACGGAGGCCGGCTTCGGCGCGGACCTCGGCGCGGAGAAGTTCCTCGACATCAAGTGCCGCTACGCGGGCATCAAGCCCGACGCGGTCGTGCTTGTCGCGACGGTGCGCGCGCTCAAGTACAACGGCGGCGTGCCGAAGGCCGAGCTCGGCGAGGAGAACCTCGAGGCCGTGCGCGCGGGCCTGCCCAACCTGCTGCGCCACGTCTCCAACGTCAGGGACGTCTGGGGCCTGCCGGTCGTCGTGGCCGTCAACGCCTTCCCGACGGACACGGAGGCGGAGCTCGCGCTCGTCGAGCGCGAGTGCGAGAAGCTCGGCGTCAACGTCGCGCTCTCCGAGGTCTGGGCCAAGGGCGGCGAGGGCGGCCTCGCGCTCGCCGAGGAGGTCGTGCGCCTGTGCGAGCAGCCGAACGACTTCCGCTTCGCCTACGAGCTCGACGAGTCCCTGGGCGATAAGATCTCGGACATCGCGACCAAGGTCTACCACGCCGACGGCGTCGACTACACGACCAAGGCAGCCAAGCAGCTCAAGGAGCTGGAGGACCTCGGCTTCGGCGGCCTGCCGGTGTGCGTCGCCAAGACCCAGTACTCCTTCACCGACGACCAGCACAAGCTGGGGGCCCCCGAGGGCTTCCGCATCACGGTGCGCAACCTCAAGGTGTCCGCGGGCGCGGGCTTCGTGGTCGCCCTCACCGGCGACATCATGACGATGCCGGGCCTCCCCAAGGTGCCCGCCGCCGAGAAGATCGACGTGACGCCTGACGGCAGGATCGTCGGCCTGTTCTAGGCGACGAGACCGAGCGAGGACATGCGGGCGGGGCGCCCCGATCCGGAGCGCCCCGCCTCGTCTGTGGCCCAGATGACCACCGTGAGAAAGTTGGCTTCCATGTACCAGAGAGTCGTGGACGCGAGCTGCGCGGAGTTCGCCGAGAGGCTCGCCGCGAAGCTGTCCGTCCCGGGCGGCGGGAGTGCCGCCGCCTACGTCGGTGCCCTCTCGAGCGCGCTCTGCTCGATGACGGCCGTCTTCACCGTAGGCAAGCCGCGCTATGCCGAGCACGAGCGTGACCTCGAGCGGATCCTCGGCGAGGCGGAGGGGGTCCGCCTCAGGCTCCTCGAGCTCGTCGACGCCGATGCCTCCGCCCTCGAGCCGCTGACGAGGGCCTACGCCCTCCCGAGGACGGACCCCGCTCGCGCGGCCACCCTCGAGCGGGCGACGAAGGACGCCTGCGCGGCGCCGATGGAGGCGATGGAGCTCGTGGCGCGCACGATCGACCTCGTCGACGAGGCGCAGCGCAAGTGCTCAAGGCTGCTCGTCTCGGACGCGGGGGTGGCGGCCCTTCTCGCTCGCGCGGCGCTCGAGGCGGCGAGCCTCAACGTCTTCGTGAACACCGCCAACCTCGCCGACCGCGCCTGGGCCGAGGCCACGGAGGCGCGCTGCGACGAGCTGCTCGCCACGTACGTGCCGAGGGCCGAGGCCGTCGAGGCGAGGGTCATGGAGAAGATCAGGGGGGCTGAGTGATGGCACGGCTGATGAGGGGGGCGCCGGTCGCGAAGGCGCTCGTGGAGGAGGTCGCCGGGCGCGCGTCCGCGCTCGCGTCGGCGGGGGTGGTCCCGAAGCTCGCCGTCGTGCGGGTGGGCGCGCGGGAGGCGGACCTCTCCTACGAGCGGGGGATCGAGAAGCGCTGCGCCGCCTGCGGGATCGAGCTGGAGCACGTCCTTCTCGGCGACCGATGCACCTCGGCCGAGCTCGTCTCTGCGATCGAGCGCGTGGGCGAGGACGCCACCGTGCACGGGTGCCTCCTCATGAGGCCGCTGCCGGAGGGGCTCGACGAGGCCGCGGCGTGCGCCGCGATCGCGCCGGAGAAGGACGTGGACTGCGCGACGGCCGCCTCGCTGCTGGGCGTCTTCGAGGGGCGGGCGGTGGGCTTCCCGCCGTGCACGGCCGAGGCGGTCATGCAGGTCCTGCGCCACTACGGGGTCGCGCTGGCGGGCGCCGACGCCTGCGTCGTCGGCCGCTCCCTCGTGATCGGCCGGCCCGTGTCGATGATGCTCATGGGCGCCGACGCGACCGTCACGACGTGCCACTCGAGGACGCGCGACCTCGCCGCGCACTGCCGGGCGGCGGACGTCGTGGTCGTCGCCGCGGGGCATGCGGGCACCTTCGACGCCTCGTGCGCCGCCCCGGGCCAGGTCGTGGTCGACGTGGGGATCAACTGGGACGAGGAGGCGGGCAGGCTCGTGGGCGACGTCGACTTCGGAGCCGTGGAGCCCGTCGTGGGCGCGATCACGCCCGTGCCGGGCGGGGTGGGCGCCGTGACGACGGCCTGCCTGGCCATGCACGTGGTCGAGGCCGCGGAGAGGAGCGTGGGAAGATGATCGAGGAGACGAGCTCCTACCGCGAGGCGGAGCTGACGGGGGAGCGCGACGCCTTCGGGCGCGAGCTCAACGACCAGGGCTTCGCCCGCCTCGACAAGGCGAGGGCGGAGGCCGCCGTGCGCGAGTTCCTCCTCGCCATCGGGGAGGACCCGGACCGCGAGGGCCTCGCGGGCACGCCCGAGCGGGTGGCGCGCGCCTGCGAGGAGCTGCTCGGCGGCATGCAGGAGGACCCCGGGGCGCACCTGAGGAGGCAGTTCAGGGAGGACCACAACCAGGAGATGGTGGTCGTGAAGGACATCCCGTTCTCCTCGATGTGCGAGCACCACATCCTGCCCTTCGTGGGACGCGCCTCCGTCGCCTACATCCCGCGGGCGGGCCGCATCACGGGGCTCTCGAAGATAGCGCGCTGCGTCACGGGCTACGCCCGGCGCCTCCAGGTGCAGGAGCGGCTGACGTCCGAGATAGCAGACGCCCTGGTCGCCGAGCTCGATCCCCTGGGTGCGATGGTCGTCCTCGAGGCGGAGCACACCTGCATGACCATGCGGGGCGCGAGGAGCGCCGGGTCGCTCACCACGACGTCGGCCGTGCGCGGCGTCTTCAGGGAGGACATAAGGACGCGCGAGGAGGCCCTGCGCCTCCTCGGCAAGTAGGCGCGAGGCGCGCGAGGAGAGACATGTACCAGGTTCCGTTCGAGATTCCCGAATACACCTACGAAGAGGCGACGGCTCGGCTGCGCGAGACCCGGCGCTTCGGCATCCAGCCGATGCTCGAGAGCGTGGAGGACATGCTGGCAGAGCTCGGCGACCCCGACCTCGCCTTCAGGAGCCTGCAGGTCGCGGGCACCAACGGCAAGACGTCGACCTCGCGCTTCGCGGCGCAGGTCCTCATGGGCGAGGGCCTGCGGGTGGCGCTCTACACGTCGCCCGAGCTCGTGTGCCTGACCGAGCGCATGGAGGTGCAGGGCCACCCCGTGAGCGAGCCCGCCTTCGCCCACGGCGTCGCGGCGGCCCGCGAGGCGGGCCTGCGCGTCAACGCGCGCCGCGCGGCCGCGGGCGAGCGCCCCTACGACGTCACCGAGTTCGACCTCATCACCGTCGCCGCCTGCGTCGTCTTCGCCGAGGCCGGCGTGGACGTGGCGGTCCTCGAGTGCGGGATGGGCGGCCGCTGGGACGCCACCAGCGCCGTGAAGTCCATAGAGGGCGTCGCCGTGACCGGGATCGGCCTCGACCACATGCGCATCCTCGGCGACACGCTGGAGAAGATCGCGGGCGAGAAGGCCGCCATCATCAGGCGCGGCCGTACCTGCGTGCTCGGCGCGGGCACGGCGACGCCCGCCTCGGTCGAGGACGTCTTCCTCGCGCGCTGCGAGGAGGAGGGTGTGACGCCGGTGCTCGTGAGGCCCGAGGAGCCAGCCGACGCCGCCGGCGTGATGCAGCCCGGCGAGCCGCGGGCCCACGAGGGGCTGCCGCTCGCGACCTTCAACGTGCGCCAGCGCCCCGACAGGATCGGCGCCGCCCTCATCGTCGACGTTCGCCTGCCCGACGGCAGCACCCACGAGGGCCTCTCCGCGCTCAAGCCCGCCTACCAGGCCGCCAACGTCGCCTGCGCGACCGTCCTCTGCGAGCGCTGGCTCGGGCGGCGCCTCGACGACGAGCGGCTCTTTGACTCGGTGGTCCGCTGCCCCACACCCGGCCGCTTCGACGTCCTGCGCGCCGACCCCTGCGTCCTCATCGACGCCTGCCACAACCCGCAGAGCGTCGCCGCCTTCCTCGAGTCCGTGCGCGAGGTCGCGCCGAGAGAGGCGGAACGGCCGGCCCTTCTCTGCGCGGTCCTGGCCGACAAGGACGTCAAGGGCATCGTGCGCCTGCTCGCGCCCGAGTTCCCCGAGGTCTACGTGACCGAGACCTCCTCGCCGAGGGCGCTTCCGGCCCCAGAGCTCGCGGAGGCCTTCCTGCGGGAGGGAAGGCCCGTCTCGGGGACCTTCGGCTCCGTGCCCGAGGCCTGCGCGGCCCTCGCCGAGGTCGCGTACGTGGCCTGCGGCTCGATCACGACGGCGGGCGAGGTGGCCGCCATCCTGAGGCCGGGCGTCCAGAACAGGCGCGGGGGAGACGACATCACGGCCGGGCGCGCGTAGGCGCCGGCCACGGGGAAGGAGCAGCAGGTTGTACGGACTCAAGACTGAGGCGAGCTTCGACTCGGCCCACTTCCTGACCGACTACCACGGCAAGTGCGAGAACCTCCATGGGCACCGCTGGCGCATGGTCGCCTACATCCGCCAGGACGGCCTGGGCCAGGAGGGCACCGAGCGCGACATGGTGCTCGACTTCGGAGCCTTCAAGCGCGTCGTGCGCGAGGAGGCCGCGCGGCTCGACCACACCTTCCTCGTGGAGGAGGGGTCGCTCGCGCCGGAGACGCTCGAGGCGCTGAGGCGCGAGGGCTTCTCGCTCACCGTGCTGCCCTTCCGCACGACGGCCGAGAACCTCGCGCGCCACTTCGCGGAGCGCCTCCTCGCGCGCGGCCTGCCGGTGAGCCAGGTCGACTGCTACGAGACGCCGCTCAACTGCGCGACCTACTTCGTGGGCTAGGCGCGTTGTCGCCGGCGCGCCGACGGCGGTGCGGCGACGGCGGTGCGGCGGGGCCCGCCGCCCCCTCGCCAGGCTGGCGCTCGCCGGCCGCACGGCCGTGGAGTCCGCCGATGTCCCCGCGCCACCAGGGCGCCTTTGCTACAATCAGGGGAGCTTGGCTGGCGGCTTGCTGGCCGGACGGCTGCCAGCGGTGCCGGCACGGCCTGGCTGCCAGCGCCTGAGACGAACCCCAAAGGAGCCTGTGCCCATGTCTGATCTTCTCGAGCAGATTATCACGCCCGAGGTGAGGATGGTCCTCTACCTCATCGTCGCCTTCATCGTGATGCTGTACGTGCTGTCGATCGTCTACGTGGTCCGCGACGCGCAGCGCAGGGGCGCCAACCCCTGGTGGCTGTGGGCGATCATCTCGGTGATCCCCATCATCGGTCTGCTCGCCTACGTGATCCTGCGCCCGAGCTCCTACCTCGTCGACCGCGAGGAGCAGGACCTCGACATCGCCCTGCGCGAGCACCAGCTCTCGCACTACGGCATCTGCCCGCAGTGCGGCGCGCCCATCGACCGCGACTTCGTGGTCTGCCCGATGTGCAACACGCAGGTCCGCAACGTCTGCCCGACCTGCCACCGCCCGCTCAACGCGGACTGGAAGGTCTGCCCGTACTGCCGTACGAGGATCCAGTAGCCCGCCCGTGCATGCCCGGCCGAGGCCGACCAGGCAGGCTAAGCAGAGGAGGGTCCCGGCTTCGGCCGGGGCCCTCCTCTCGTCTCGCCCCTAGGGGCGCGGTCCTGCCGCCACGTAGCTAGAGGGGTTGGCGGGGTCGCCCCCTGAGTAGCGCGCGTAGTGCGGGTAGGCGAACAGCGGGAGGGGGTGGCTCCCCTCGCGCCCCTGGCGGTCGTATGCCACGACGCCGTCGGGGGCGGTGCCGGCGCAGACCCATTCGTCGAGTGCGCCCAGGAGGTCCGCGCCCATGTCGAACGCCCCGATCCCGTGGCCCATGCCAGGCACCACGAAGAGCCGCGCGAAGTCGCTGGTGTTCTCGCCGTAGCGCCCGGCCAGCGCCTCGAACCAGCGGATGGTTGCCGGGAAGGCGATGAGCTGGTCGTAGGTCCCGTGGTAGACCACGAGCTTCCCCCCGCGGTGGGCGAACCCGTCGAGGTCGGTGGACGAGGCGTCCAAGAGGCGGGCCGCCGCGATCAGCTCGTCTGCGTGGGCGCCTGCGTCGAAGTCCCGCGGGTCGAAGCCGGGGTCGCGCATGACCAGGTAGGAGAGGAAGTCGTCGGCGAACTGGGTGACGAGCCCGTCGCGCTCGGTGGGGCTGCTGGGGAGCACGTTGATGGCGACCAGGTTGGAGTCGTCTCGCAGGGGCTCGCCGAGCTCGACGGCGGGGCCGGGGTACTCGTCGGCCAGGGGGTAGCCGATGCCTTTGAGGTCGTAGGGCGCGGCGATGGCGGAGACGAGGTCCAGCTGGTGCGGGCTCAGGACTCCCGCCAGCACCGAGAGCGTCTCGTCGCGCCTTCCGGACGCCGCCGCAAGGTTGCAGACGAGACCGTCCTCCAGGCCGTCCAGGCCATCCAGGGTCCTCACGACCGCCCGCTCCGCCCGCTCCCAGAGCTCGGGGCCAATCCACGCGTCGGCCCCTGCGCGCTGGACGATGTCCCCGCACCGGGAGCCCCAGAGCCCCATCGCGACCCA
This sequence comes from uncultured Olsenella sp., assembly GCA_900314575.1. Lineage (GTDB taxonomy): Bacteria > Actinomycetota > Coriobacteriia > Coriobacteriales > Atopobiaceae > Olsenella_K > Olsenella_K absiana. The sequence continues at coordinate 43,958 of OMVS01000004.1, forward strand.
ATAGATGGCGGGGTAGCCCGCTATGACGCCGTCGAAGTCGGCGGGGTAGAGCTGCGCCGCTTTGAGCGCCTCCCTGCCGCCGTTGGAGGAGCCGCAGAAGTAGCTGTGCTCGGCGCTCATGCCGTAGGCGTCGCGGACCAGGGCCGCCACCACGTCGTGGACCTTCTTGACGTGCTCGTGCGCGAAGTTGGCGAGCATCTCGTCGTCGAGGGCGAAGGTCGCCTGCTCGGGCTGGGCGAGGCCGCCCGCGGGGGCGCTGTGGCCCGAGTCGCTGCCGTAGACGACGTAGCCTTGCTCCACGGGCGTGGGCACGCCGTACCACTGTTCCGAGCCGACGCCCACCCTGTCCATGAGGGGGACGGAGCCGTCGAAGCCGCCGCCCCCGACCTGCAGCATCCTGCCGTTCCAGGTGTAGCGCGGCAGGCGCGCCTCGAAGCGGATGGGCTCCGCGGTGCCGCCCGCGGGGAGGATGCGCCCCCGGACGAGCCAGTAGGGGTCGGGCCCGTCCTCGTCCTCCTCGCTGACGAGGTCGACCTCCGCGCCGCCCGTGGGGAGGTCAATAAGGTCCCGGGGGATGTGGGAGGGGAGGGGCGTCTCGCCCCAGGGCTCTGCTTGTGTGCTCATGGTGACCTCGCATACGTGCCGCCTGGGATCGCGTCCCGGCGGGATGCCGGGCGTCGCGGGGATGGCACCTCCCCGCGGGGGCATCGTAGCACCTGTGCGGCCGCGTGGGCCGGCCCCGTCCGTGCGCGCGGGGGACCGTCTCGCGTGCGGGCGGCCCGCCTCTGGTATGGTGGTCGCGCGAGAAGGGGGAGACATGGGCGAGGGGGTCTTCGGGAGAGAGTCTCAGGGAGGGGGGCGCGCGGCCTCGGTCGGCGTCGCGGCGGCGCGCGGAGTGGCTCCCATGGCGGCGGGGGAGCTCGGGAGGCACGGCGCCTGTCCCCTGCGCTCGGGTCCCGACGGCTCCTGCCTCGACGGCATCCGCCTCTTCGCGAAGCTCCCCCGCGAGGCCAAGTTCGAGCTCATGCGGGGCGCCAGCCACCGGTCCTTCTCGCACGGGGAGACCGTCGTCAGGGAGGGCGACCCCATCAGCTCCATCCTCGTCATCAGGCGCGGGCGCATCAAGACCTTCCGGACCGACGTGGACGGGGAGGAGATCGTGCTCGACGTCCTCCACGAGGGCCAGGCGATCTGGCACGGCATGTTCATGGAGGAGAGCGCCTACCACTACTCCGTCGGCTGCCTCGAGGACACGGAGGTCTGCTCTATCAGCCGGAGGAGCTTCGAGCGGATGCTCTCCTCCAACCCGCAGGCGAGCTTCGCCCTCATCCGGATGCTCTCCACCGAGCTGGTGGAGGCGGAGGAGAAGGCCATGCTGCTCGGGGTGCGCGACCCCAGGCGCCGCGTGGCCGGCTACCTGCTGCTTCGCGAGAAGCGCTGCCTGCACGGCGAGATCTCGCTCAAGCTCGAGGACATCGCCGGCTCGGTGTGCCTGAGGCCCGAGACCGTCTCGCGCAACGTGTCCAGGCTCGCGCGCGAGGGCGTCATCAAGCGCCTGGGCCGCGGCAAGCTCGTGGTCACCGACCACGAGAGGCTGCGCCGCATCGCCGAGTCCGAGAGCGACGAGTAGGGCGCACGCCCCTTCCCGGCGAAATGTGTGCTTCCCGCTAGTATTTGGGGAAATCCCGCTTCCTTGACCAGAATCAAGGAACTGCGCGCGGACCGCCGATATCTTGTGCTTGTCAGTTGACGAGGGCGCAAGGTGTTGAGGGGGTACGCGTGGCGCAGGGTCGCATTCACTCCATAGAGACCTTCGGGTCGGTCGACGGGCCGGGCGTCAGGTTCGTGGTCTTCGTGCAGGGCTGCACCCTCAGGTGCCGCTACTGCCACAACGCGGACACCTGGGACGCGAGCGCGGGCGAGCTCGCGGACTCCACGGAGCTCCTCGACCGCGCCGAGCGCTACCGCGCCTACTGGGGCGAGGAGGGCGGCATCACGGTCTCGGGCGGCGAGCCGCTCCTGCAGCTCGACTTCCTTCTCGCCCTCTTCGGCGAGGCGCACGAGCGCGGCATCTCGACCTGCCTCGACACGGCGCTCGCGCCCTTCACGCGCGAGCCCGGCTGGCTCGCGCGCTTCGACGAGCTCATGGGCGCGACCGACCTGGTGCTCGCCGACCTCAAGCACATCGACCCCGCCCGCCACGAGTGGCTCACGGGCAGGGGGAACGCCAACATCCTGGACGGCCTCGCCCACCTCGACGAGATTGGCCAGCCGGTCTGGGTCAGGCACGTCCTCGTGCCCGGCGTGACCGACGACGACGCCTACCTCGCGCGGACCGCGGAGTTCGTGTCGTCGCTCTCCAACGTGGAGCGCGTCGAGGTGCTCCCGTACCACACGATGGGTGCCTACAAATGGCGCGAGCTGGGGCTCGACTACCCCCTCGAGGGCGTCGAGCCGCCCGCGCCGGCAAGGATAGAGAACGCGGAGCGGATCCTCCGCGCCACGGAGACGAGGAGGTAGCGGCATGCGCGAGGAGTGGAACGGGTTCAAGGGGACCCACTGGCGGCGAGACGTGAACGTGCGCGACTTCATCCAGAGCAACTACGCGCCCTACGACGGGGACGAGTCCTTCCTCGCGGGGCCGACCGAGGCCACCGAGCGCCTCTGGGGCCGCGTCCAGGAGCTGCAGGCCGAGGAGCGCGCCCGCGGGGGCGTCCTCGAGTGCGAGTGCGAGGTCGTCTCGGGCCTCACCGTCTACGGCCCCGGCTACATCGACGCTGAGCATCCCGAGCTCGAGCGCGTCGTGGGCCTGCAGACCGACAAGCCCCTCAAGCGCGCGTTCATGCCCTACGGCGGCATCCGCATGGCGCAGCAGGCGGCCGAGACCTACGGCTACCACGTGAACGACAAGTTCGACAAGATCTTCAACGAGTACCGCAAGACGCACAACCAGGCGGTCTTCGACGCCTACACCCCCGAGATGCGCGCCGCGCGCCACTCCCACATCATCACCGGTCTGCCCGACACCTACGGCCGCGGCCGCATCGTGGGCGACTACCGCCGCGTCGCCCTCTACGGCATCGACTTCCTCGTGGAGCAGAAGCGCGCCGACCTCGCCAACTGCGGCGACGGCACCATGACCGACGACGTCATCCGCCTGCGCGAGGAGGTCGCCGACCAGATCCGCGCGCTCGCCGGCATGAAGGAGATGGCGCGCGCCTACGGCTTCGACATCTCCCGGCCGGCCGCCGACGCCCGCGAGGCCGTGCAGTGGCTCTACTTCGGCTACCTCGCCGCCATCAAGACGCAGAACGGCGCCGCGATGTCCGTCGGGCGCATCTCCACCTTCCTCGACATCTACCTCCAGCGCGACCTCGCGGCCGGCAGGATCTCCGAGCAGGAGGCCCAGGAGCTCATCGACCACCTGGTGCTCAAGTTCCGCATGGTCAAGTTCGCCCGCATCCCCTCCTACAACGAGCTCTTCTCGGGCGACCCCGTCTGGGCGACGCTCGAGGTCGCGGGCCTCGGCCAGGACGGCCGCCACATGGTCACCAGGACCGACTTCCGCTTCCTGCACACGCTGGAGAACATGGGGCCGGCCCCCGAGCCCAACCTCACCGTGCTCTACTCGCGCCGGCTGCCCGAGGCCTTCCGCGCCTACGCGTCGCGCATCTCGATCCGCACCTCCTCGGTGCAGTACGAGAACGACGACGTGATGAGGCCCGTCTGGGGCGACGACTACAGCATCTGCTGCTGCGTCTCCGCGACGCAGACCGGCAAGGAGATGCAGTTCTTCGGCGCGCGCGCCAACCTCGCCAAGTGCCTCCTCTACGCCATCAACGGCGGCAAGGACGAGAAGTTCCTGGACAAGAGGACCGGCAGGCACCTGCAGGTGGGTCCCGAGCTCGCGCCGATCCAGGGCGAGTACCTCGACTACGACGAGGTCATGCACAAGTTCGACCTGATGATGGACTGGCTCTCCGGCCTCTACGTCAACATCTTGAACCTCATCCAGTACATGCACGACAAGTACTACTACGAGGCCGCCGAGATGGCGCTCATCGACACCGACGTGCGCCGCACCTTCGCCACGGGCATCGCCGGCTTCAGCCACGTGGTCGACTCGCTCTCCGCCATCAAGTACGCCCGCGTCCGCTGCGTGCGCGACGAGGAGGGCGTCGCCACCGGCTTCGAGGTCGAGGGCGACTTCCCCCGCTACGGCAACGACGACGACAGGGCCGACGAGATCGCCGTCTGGCTCCTGCGCACCTTCATCACCAAGGTGAGGAAGCACCACACCTACCGCGACTCGGAGCCCACGACCTCGATCCTCACGATCACCTCGAACGTGGTCTACGGCAAGGCCACCGGCGCCCTGCCGGACGGCCGCGAGGCCTTCGTGCCCTTCGCGCCCGGCGCCAACCCCTCCTACGGGGCGGAGAAGAACGGGCTGCTCGCGAGCCTCAACTCCGTGGCCAAGCTGCCCTACGAGTACGCGCTGGACGGCATCTCCAACACACAGACCATCAACCCCGGCGCGCTCGGGCACACGGAGGACGAGCGCGTGCGCAACCTCGTGAGCGTGATGGATGGCTACTTCGCCAACGGAGCGCACCACCTGAACGTGAACGTCTTCGGCGTGGAGAAGCTCAAGGACGCCATGGAGCACCCGGAGAGGCCCGAGTACGCCAACTTCACCATCCGTGTCTCGGGGTACGCGGTGAAGTTCATCGACCTCACGCGCGAGCAGCAGCTCGACGTGATCGCCCGCACTTGCCACGACAGGATGTAGGGCGACGGGCCTGTAAGAGCCATCGCGATCGCAAGTACACGGGGTGCCCCGCACCTACGGCGTCCCGCACCTACGGAGCGCCCCGCATCCCTTTCGGAGGGATGCGGGGCGTCTGCCGAAGCCGGAATTACGCACGATAGAGTTTGGGTTTGTGGATTTGCAGGGATTTCAGTAACCTTAAAGCCAATCGTGCGTAATTCCCCTCGGCGAACACGGTCGCAATCGCTTGGCCATGACACAACTTCCGGGGCAGGGGGCGCGGCATCGCCCCGCGCCGTTATGGTCGGGTCACTCGGCGGCGAGGTAGCCCGCCGCCGCCAGCCACGACCTGAGGTGGGCGTCCATGCGCGCGAACTCGCGGGCCGTGTCCGGCCTCTCCCAGGGCCGCTCGACCATGTGGAAGAGGTGGCCCTGGCGCACGGTCTCGCGCAGGCTCTCCGGGTAGCAGAGGTCCCACACGAAGCAGACGTGGCCGAGAAGGACGTCTGCTGGATGGTGGCGCGCGGCCCTGGGGATGGTGGAGTGGCGCCAGAACCAGGCCTCGCTCTCCTCGGAGAGCTCGCTTCCGAGCAGGTCGCGCTCGCTGATGCCGTAGATGTCCTCGACCGGGCGCACGCAGTTGACCTCGAGGATGTCGACCTTGTCCGCGTCCCTCAGCACCTGGCAGAAGAAGCGCGTGCGCCCGTCCAGGCGGGGAGGCAGGTGCCAGGAGCTGTGGAGGGCGACGGCGGTGCGGAGGAGGTCGTCCTCGGAGGGGTCCTCCACGAAGTCGCGGATGGCGGGAGGTGCGCCCGCGAAGCCCTCGAAGAGCACGCGCGCCCCGAGGTCGGCGTGGCTCGCGGAGCGGGAGTCGTCGAAGGTCCCCCACGTGCGGACCTGCACGAAGCGGCCGATGTCGTGGAGCAGGCCGAGGAGCCATGCCAGGTCGGCGGAGGCCTCCGGGTCCGCGCCGGGCCCTGCGCCTACCTCGCTGCGGAGCTCGGAGCGCGCGATCTTCTCGGCCAGCTGCGCCACGCGTAGGGTGTGCTCCGCCTTGAGCGAGATCTTGGGGTCGCCGGCGTCGAAGCCGCCCACGTAGGCGTCGAAGGCGGCCCGCGCCCTCTCGCGGTCGATTTCCATGGTCTTTCCTCCTTGCGTTGCTTGCGTGACGAAGCGGCCCCGGCGGGGACCGGCTTCGTGCTCGGGCGTCAGGTGGTGTAGACTTTCCTGCGTATGTCGAGCTATACGGAGGCAAGAATGCACTTAGGATCAGACCTGCCTCGCGCGGGAGCGCCGGGGACGCTGACTAGGTAGGCGCCTGCCCTTTTGCTGCGGCCCAGCCGTGCGGCAGTCGCCACCAACCGTTTGCCAGAAGACATCCAAGTGAGAGGTTTTATCACATGAAGGCACTGTTCAACGACGGCCACGTCGAGGAGATCCCCGAGGACCAGGAACTCCACGTGATCCGCCACTCCGCAGCCCACATCATGGCCCAGGCCATCGCGCGCCTCTACCCCGGGGCGAAGTTCGCCTACGGCCCCGCGACCGACAACGGCTTCTACTACGACGTCGACCTCGGCGACAGGAAGGTCTCCGAGGAGGACTTCCCCGCGATCGAGGCGGAGATGCGCAAGATCTGCAAGGAGAACCTCAAGTTCCAGGCCTTCGAGAAGCCGCGCGACGAGGCCGTCGCCTTCATGGCGGAGCGCGGCCAGGACTACAAGGTCGAGCACATCGGCGATCTCGACCCCAGCGCGCGCATCACCTTCTACCAGCAGGGCGAGTACGTTGACATGTGCGTGGGGCCCCACCTCCTCTACACCAAGGCGCTGAAGGCCTTCAAGCTCACGGCCGTCTCCGGCGCCTACTGGAAGGCCGACTCCAACAACAAGATGCTCACCCGCATCAACGGCGTCGCGTTCCGCAACAAGGACGAGATGGACGCCTACTTCAAGCTCCTCGAGGAGGCCGAGAAGCGCGACCACCGCAAGATCGGCAAGGAGATGGAGCTCTTCATGTTCTCGGACTTCGGTCCGGGCTTCCCCTTCTGGCTCCCCAACGGAATGAGGATCGTCAACTCCCTCAAGCAGTACTGGATGGAGATGCAGGACGCGTACGGCTACGAGCAGGTCGACACGCCGATCATCCTCTCCCGCCAGCTCTGGGAGACCTCGGGCCACTGGGACCACTACAAGGAGAACATGTACACCACGTCCATCGACGACGAGGACTACGCCATCAAGCCGATGAACTGCCCCGGCGCCTGCCTGATCTACAAGTCGCGCCCCCGCAGCTACCGTGACCTGCCGCTCAAGCTCGCCGAGGCCGGTAAGGACCACCGCCACGAGCTGCGCGGCGCCCTCCACGGCCTGTTCCGCGTGCGCTCCTTCACGCAGGACGACGCGCACCTCTTCATCCGCCCGGACCAGATCACCGAGCAGGTGACGGACGTCGCGCACCTGATCACGGCCTACTACAAGCAGTTCGGGTTCCCCTACAAGGTCGAGCTCTCCACCCGTCCGGACGACTCCATGGGCTCCGACGAGGACTGGGCGCTCGCCGAGCAGGGCCTCAAGGACGCGCTGGAGGCCATGGGCGTCGACTACACGCTCAACCCCGGCGACGGCGCCTTCTACGGCCCCAAGATCGACTTCCACCTGCAGGACTGCCTCGGCAGGACCTGGCAGTGCGGCACCATCCAGCTCGACTTCCAGCTCCCGCAGAACTTCGAGCTCGAGTACACCGACAAGGACGGCAGCAAGAAGCGCCCGATCATGATCCATCGCGCGGGCTTCGGCTCCTTCGAGCGCTTCATCGGCATGCTGACCGAGCAGTACGCGGGCAAGTTCCCGACCTGGCTCTCGCCCTGCCAGGTCAAGGTGCTCCCCGTCTCCGAGAAGACCCGCGAGTACGCCGACGAGGTCGCGCGCAAGCTCCGCGACGCCGGCGTGCGCGTCAAGGTGGACGAGCGCGACGAGAAGATCGGCTACAAGATCCGCGAGGCCCGCAGCATCGACCGCGTGCCGTACATGCTGATCCTCGGCGAGAAGGAGAAGGAGGCCGGCAACATCTCCGTGCGCGACCGCACCAACGAGACGCACACCGCCGAGCTGGACGACTTCATCGCCGACGTCACGGCCGAGATCCGCGAGCGCCGCGGCTAGAGGGCGCCGAGGCCGCAGGCGCTTGCGGCCATCCACGCCTTGGCAGAAGAGCCCCCATCCGGGACCCGAGCACGGGTCGGGACGGGGGCTCTTCCTCGTCGGGGGACGTCTGCGCCGGGCGCAGGTGCGCCGCCGCACGCGCCGACGTCAGAGGAGCCAGGCAGGCGGGCAGGCGCAGGCAGGCCGGGCGCAGGCGCGGGCGTCTGCCAGCGAGAGGAAGGCGCCTGCCGCATAGGTGCCGTCCCCAGACGGCCGCAGGGCGACGCAACAGTCGATGGCGTCCCCGGCGAGCGCGACCGGCAGCAGGGGCACGACCGCATCGGTGGCCGGCACGTAGGCGGGCACGCAGGGACGGTAGCCGAGCGCGGCCGAGCGCAGCGCCCTTCGGCACGCCCGCTCGATGGGCGTGGCCAGACGGGCGAGAAGGGCCTCGTCTTCCAGAACCGCTCGGCCCAGATCGTCGGGGGAGCCCTCCGCCAGGAGCTCGGACGCGCGCGGACTCTCCGCGAGCGTCCCCTCCAGGAAGGCGCGCGGGAGCCGGCTCAGCTGGTGCAGGGCGATCTGCCCGAGGTTGAGCTCGAGTTTCGCGTCCAGCGCGGGCACGAGGCCCTCCGCGGCGTCGAGGTAGCTCGCGGGCAGCGGAAGCTCCCCGAAGGTCGCGAGGGCTGTGGGCCGCTCGTCGGCGAGGGGGTCTGCCGCGACGATTGCGTCGGCCGTCCACGGCGCGGCGACGCCGGAGGCCCCGCCCTCCTCCGTGGCTTTGAGGACGAGGTACACGTCGAGCCCGCGCGGGTCGCGCAGGCCGGTGTCGAGCGCGGCCCTCCTGCCCGAGGCGTCCTGGGCGAGCCTGCCCTGGCGCCTGATGCGGAACACGGTCGCGCAGAGGTAGTAGCGGAGAAGCCCGTGGGAGTCCGCGACGTCGCCGTCCTTCTCGGAGCACCACCCATCGGGCGCGCAGGCGGATGCGAGCGCGCCGACGAGGGCGTCCCACGAGGGGATGGCGACGAGGGAGGCGAACTCGCGCCTCACGCTGACACGCTCCTCGAAGTCGCGTCGCGCGGGGACGAGCAGCTCCCAGGGCTCGGCCTCGACCGGGCACCCGGAGGGGCCGGCGGCCTCGAGGGCCGCACCGGTCGCGTCGTCGTCCACCCGCTCGACGCGCCAGGACCTCCCGGTGGGGTCGGCCTTCCCATGGGCGAGCGCGAGCTCGATGGGGGTGCCGTCGGCGTGGAGGTAGCGCAGGGGGAAGGAGACGCGCGTGCGGCTTCCCCGGACGGCGCCGGTCGAGACGGCGTAGGCCCAGTCCTCGTCGAGGACCTTGGGGAGGTTCGCGTCGAAGGGGAGGGCGCGCGCGAGGGCGCCGGCGAGGCGCGTGGGAAGGTGCACCTCGGCGGTGAAGTCGGTCGGGATGCCTCGCAGGTCGGGCGCCTCGTCCACGGCGATGGACTGCGCCACGGGCGCGACGGGTGCCGCGGGTGCGGCGGATGCCGTGGGGGCCGCGGGCGCGGCAGGGGCGGCAGGGGCGGAGAAGGACGTGGGCGTCGTGGGCTCTGCGGAGGGGCGGGCCGGCGCCTCGGCTGTGCCGTTGTCGCCGTCGACCTCGGCCTCGGCGGTCGGCGCCTCGTCGGCCGGAGCCTCGCCGGCGGCAACCTCACTCGCAGGTTCCTCGCTAGAAGCCGGCGCGACGCGCACGTCCTCGCCGGATGCAGCCTCGGGCTCCGCGGGCTTCTCAGCCACATCGCCCGCCACGGCCTCGGGCTCCGCGGGGGCCGCGACGGCCTCGGGCTCCGCGGGTGCCGCCGCGGCCTCGGGCTCCGCGGGCTTCTTCGCCCTGCGTACGCACTTCGGCCTGGTAGGCCGCGCGCCCTTTGGCTGGCGCCCCTTCCTCCAGGGCTTGCCGCCCGCCGCCTTGCGGTCCTTGTCGTCCCCGGCGGCCTCGAGGTACTTGTCCCAGTCGGGGAGGCGCTCGATGCGGACGTAGGAGCGGCCTCCCTTGAAGTCGAGGATGGTCACGAACTCGCCGAGCATCTCGAGGAGCTCGCGCGTGGAGGAGACGCCGAGGTCCGCCGCCGAGAGGCCGTCCTCTGCGAGCGCCTCCTCGACGTGCGTCACGAACGTCTGGCGGCCGAATCCGAAGCGCTCCGAGAGGAGGCGATAGAAGTAGAGCTTATTCCCAGGTGTCAAGGTAGGCTGCAATTGTGGTCCCTTCGTAGTGTGCTAGACGATGGTAGCACCAGCACACCCTCCCGCGCCGCCTGCCACCCTGTCTTGGACCAGCGGCTCGCCCGAGGCGCACCGGTCGCATCCTTGCGGATGGCGCTTTCAGGCGATGTTACACTCTGCTTTAAGAAATCTATGAAAGGGGCGGTAGGGACACGAGGGAAGGAGACGCCTTGGAATCTGGACGCGCGGCCGAGCTTGAGAGGAAACTGGACGACCAAGCCGCGTACGAGGACGCCCTCGCCACCATCGAGGACGGCTTCTCGAGGCGGCTGTGCGCGGTGCGGACCCGCGTCGTGGCGATGGAGGACGGCATCGGGGCGCTCAGGCGGCTGGGCCTCGAGCGCAAGGTCAGGTTCCTGCGCGTGCTGGGCGGCAGGCCGGTCACGTGCCACGACGTGCGCCAGGCCGCCGGCGACGCCCGGGACGCCGGGGAGCTCCTCGTGGCGGACAACACGCTGGCCACCTCCTTCGGGTGCCAGGCGACGCGCCTCGGGGCGCATATCGCCTACGAGGAGCTGGACCACGTGGTGCAGCGCGAGGGCTCCAACCTCATGGCGATCAGCGTCTCGAGGGACGCCGTGCAGGCCGTCACCGACCTTGGCCGGAGGCTCAAGGGCATCCGGAGGCCCACGGCGGCAGAGGTCGTAGAGCTCGCCGCCGGCCTGGAGGACTTCGACGAGCGCCGCCGCGCGGCATTCGACTGCGCGCAGGTCGTGGCCTACTACCTGCTCTGCCACCCCAAGGTCGCCCACGTCTACTACCCGGGCCTGCCGCATGACCCGTCGTTCGCCGTGGCGTCGAGCATCATCAGGAACGGCTTCGGGAGCTGCGTCGACTTCGAGCTCGACCTCACGGACGCCGGCTCCATGGCCCGCGTCCTCGAGAGCGCGCGCGAGGTGCTGGACCCGTGGGCCCCCGGGGGCGACGGCGTGGAGTTCCTGAGGCTCGCGCAGGGCGAGAAGGACCCGCTGCATGCGCTCGTCCGCCTGCGCTGCGGCCACGCGAAGCCCCTGCCGTTCGTCTCCAAGCTCGAGCGCGTCCTCGCGACCGCATGAGGTCGCGAGGGGTTCGTCCAGCAGCCTGGCGCTCGGTCCGGCGGGCGGCGGGGCACGCGGCCCGGCCGGCAGCCTGGCGCTCGGTCCGGCGGGCGGCGCTGACAAGGACGTGGCGGGTCGTAGCCCTCGCGCTGGCGGCCGCCCTCGCGCTCGTCGCGCCCGTCGGCCTCGCGGCGTGCACGGATGACGCGGGCCAGGCTCGGGCGTCCGCAGCCGCTGTCCTCGACGTACTCAAGGACCCCACGAGGGAGGGCCTCGAGGGGCTCGTGGGCACCTCCGGGGCGGCGGAGCTCGACGCGGCGGCGACCGAGCTCGCGGGGGAGGGCATCGACCTCTACGAGCTGATGTCGCACCTCGGGAGGCACTTCGACTACACGATCGACTCCGTCCAGGTCACGGGCGACGAGGCGGTCGTGACCGTCTCGAGCTCCAACGCGGACTTCTCGGCGGCGATGGCCTCCGCGGAGGCGCGCGCGGACGCGTGGCTCGAGAGCGAAGATGGCCAGCAGGCGTACGCGGCGGGCGACAAGGACGCGATCTCGAGGCGCTACGCGGAGCTCCTCTACGAGGAGGTCGACGCGTCGACGGAGACGGTCAGCGGCTCCGGCGAGCTCAGGCTCCGCCGCGCCGACGGCTCGTCCTGGAGGCTCGAGGACGGCAGCCAGGACGAGCTCGTCTCCGTCTTCTTCGCCGGCCAGCAGGTCGCCTGGTAGGGGAGGTGCCACGGCGCGGTCGCCGGCGCGCGGCCGGGACCCGCGCCGTGGCGCGGTCGCGCATGGCGCACTCCCCGTCGACCCCGCCGTACCTACATGCGTACGCGCTGGTAGGTGACGTAGGAGAAGGGCACGCCCCCGGCGGTCACCCCTCCGGGCGCCTCCTCGGCGACGACCCACGACGGGTCCGCGTCGAGGTCGGGGAAGAAGGCGTCGGCGGGGAGCACGACGTCGTTCTTCGTGACGTAGGCGAGCTCGCAGGCGGGGAGGAGCTCGCGATAGACGCTCTCGCCCCCGATGAGCCAGGCCTTCTCGACCTTCTCGCCCTTCTCACCTGCCCCTTCCGAGACGGCGCGCAGGGCCTCGTCGACGTCGTGGACCACCTCGACGCCGGTGGCCCGGAAGCCCCCGTCGCGGGTGAGGACGACGTTGCGGCGCCCCTTGAGCGCCCCGCCGGGGAAGCTCTCGAAGGTCTTGCGGCCCATCAGCACGGTGCCGCCCATCGTGAGCTCGACGAAGCGGTGCATGTCGGCCTTGTTCCTCACGAGGAGCCTGCCCTCGGAGCCGATGCCCCAGTCGCCCGTCACAGAGACGATCGCGTTCATCTGGCCTCCTAGATAGCGATGGGGATGTTCTTGACCTGCGGGCCGTGCTGGTAGTCCTCGACGACGAGGTCGTCGGTGGTGAAGTCGTAGAAGTCCGTGACCTCGGGGTTGAGCGAGACCTTGGGGGCCGGGTACTGCGGGCGCTCGATGAGCTCGCGCACGACGTCGACGTGGCGGTCGTAGATGTGGGCGTCCGCGATCATGTGGACGAGCTCGCCGGCGACCATGCCCTCGACCTGCGCGACCATCATGAGCAGGAGCGCGTACTGGCAGACGTTCCAGTTGTTGGCCGCGAGGACGTCCTGGCTGCGCTGGACGAGCAGCAGGTTGAGCGTCGGCCTCTCGTCGCCCGGCGCGCGCGTCACGTTGTAGATCGCGTTGAAGGCGCACGGGTAGAGGTGCATCTCCGAGAGGTCGTGGAAGTTGTACAGGTTCGTCATGATGCGCCTGCTGTAGGGCTCGTGCTCGAGCTGCCACAGGACGCGGTCCATCTGGTCGAAGTCGCCCTCGGGGTAGTGGCTCCTCTGGGCCACCTGGTAGCCGTAGGCCTTGCCGATCGAGCCCGTCTCGTCGGCCCACTCGTCCCAGATGTGGCTGTGGAGGTCGTGGATGTTGTTGGACTTGCGCTGGTAGATCCAGAGGCCGGGAACTCCTTCCTGAGGTCGTAGCGATTGCACACGCCGAAGCGCTTGATGGTATAGGCGCTCGTGCCGTCCTCCCAGTGCGGGCGGACCTTCTGGCCCTCGGTCGTGGTTCCGTTCTTGATGATATCGTCGCACATGGCGACGAAGATTTCGTCTGCCTTGCTCATGTGGCTCCAATCTGTCGTCGTCCGCTGCCCTCGGGCAGCCCCTAGGCGGAGAGGCCGCCTGTCGCGCCCGGCAGCCCCGCGCCGAGCCCGTCTGCGGGCGCGTCGCCCAGCCCGTAGCCGTCGCCGTCGCCCAGCCCATAGCCGTCGCCGTCGCCCAGCCCGTAGCCCGGGACGCCATCGTAGCCGTCGCCGTCGCCGTCGTCCAGCCCGTAGCCCGGGACGCCATCGTAGCCGTCGCCGGGCACGAGGAGCCGCTCCTCGGGGCAGCCGTCGGAGTACAGCAGGTATTCCTCTGCCAGCCGGCCGGCGCAGGAGGCGACGGACGAGGAGAGCAGGAGCAGGGCGAGAAGGACGGTGGCCACGAGGACGTAGGCGCCGTTCCCCGAGGCTGTGTTGTCGGGCGAGGTCGTCGCGCTCGCGGTCTCTATGGTCTGCCCGGGCTGGACCTCGTCCGCCCGCGCGCGCTTGTCGTCGGTCTCCAAGAGCCCCTCCCGGTCCCCTACAGGTGCTCCGCCGAGAACAGCGCGTCCCAGAGGCCGCCGAGCGACATCGCGACCTTGCGGTCAGCCGGCAGCCAGTCAACGTCCAGGAGCTCGTCGCGGCCGAGCCAGCGCGCGTCGGAGTGCTCGAGGAGGGTCGGCTCCTCGCCGGGCGCGAGGGTGCAGACGTAGCAGTCGAGCGTGAGGTGGAAGTCCCCGTAGTCCTGCTCCACCGTGTCGAGGAACCACACGGTGGAGAGGCGCGCCGCGAGCTCCTCGGAGATCTCGCGCCTGAGGGCCTGCTCGCCCGTCTCGCCCTTCTCCACCTTGCCGCCGGGGAACTCCCAGCCTCCCTGCATGTCGCCGTGCCCGCGCTGGCAGCAGAACACGGAGCCGTCGCGGCTGATGACGGCGCAGACGGCGTGGACCTTACGCTCTGCCATGGCTAGGCCTCCCTTCCGGCGCCCGACGGCGAGGGGAGCGGCGCAGGGGCGCCGGGCTCCGTCTGAGGCGACTCGAAGCTCACGATTGCGTAGGACGACCCCGACTCGTCGGCGAGGTCAACGATGTAGCCGCCTTCCGTCGCGTGCAGGCGCGGGCAGACCACGTCTCCGAGCAGCGCCATGCTGCGGTACTGCACGCGGATGACGCGGGTCGAGAACTCCGGGTCGCGTGCGCGGACGATGCCGTCGGCGATCGAGACGTACTGGGCGTTGTTGACGTGGTTGTTGGTGTCGAGCATCTGCTCGACCACGTGGAAGCTCGGGAGCTTGACCCCGCCCTTGGGCACCTTGATCTTGCGCGAGGTGCGCGGCAGGTCGAGCCTCGGCTCGTCGGTGACGTAGACGTGCTCGAAGTCCGGGATCCGGCAGGGGCTCTTGGCCGCCGTGTCGTAGGTGAACCAGATGGAGTCGGCGAGCACGCAGGGCTCGCCTCCCTCGTCGGTGATGGAGAAGTTCCTGTTGGAGGTCACGCTGCCCATCTCGTAGGCGTTCGTGGAGACGCGGATCTTCTCCGCGAACCTGGGGAGCCTGAGGACGTGGATTTGCCAGGCGGCGATGAACCAGGCGTAGTCGTGCGCCGCCATGAACTCCAGCCCGTGGCCGACGTGGTCGGAGTGGAAGGTCGTGCAGTCCTGTAGGTAGTCGATCAGGCCGACGATGGAGAGCCTGCCGCTCTTGTCGCACTCGCTGTAGCGGACCCTGCTGTCGAACGAATACATGCAACTCCTCACTGTTGGCTCCGTATACGTTAGCACCCGGCGCCCGCCCTGCCAGCGCGCCGTCTCGGCCTACGCCTGCTGTCCATGGGACGGCCGGCGCTGGCCGCGGACGCGTCTTCCGCGAGCTGGCCGGCTTCGTGCCGCCCGCTAGCAGTCCGGCTTCGTACCGCCCGTCTGCGATGGTGGTATCGTGGTGAGGATTGGAGTGGATGGCATGGCCCGAGAGACAGACATTCGCGTCATCAAGACCAAGCGCGCGATTCGCGAGGCGGTGATCGAGCTGATGCGCGATCACGACCCGCGCGAGATCACGGTGCGCGAGGTCGCGGACGCCGCCTACATCAACCGTCGCACGTTCTTCGCGCACTACGGCTCCGTGTCGCAGGTGGTCGACGAGGTCGTGGAGGAGGGAGCGACGGAGGTCGTCCGCATCCTGGACGAGGGCGACTCCACGTCCCTGCGCGGCGTCTATGCCATTATCCGCAAGATATACGCCCAGTCCAAGGACGCGTCGAGCCCCTTCGGGAGGGTGTTCATGACCTCGGCGCGGCTCGAGGTCTCAAACGAGGTGCGCTCCGTCCTGAGCAGGCGGCTCCTCAGCCGCTACTCCGGTGGCGCCGAGGTGGGCGCTTCGGCGGCGTGCGGGGAGATCGGGACGACCGGGGCAGAGGGGGCACCTGTGATGCCCAGGACGTCCGGGATGCCTGGGGCGAGCGGGAACCTTTCGCAGGAGCGCACCGCCTACCTCTCTGACTACATCGCCGGCGGCATCGTGTCTCTCACGCTCAGGTGGCTCACGCGCGACAACGACATGAGCGCGGAGGAGACCGAGGAGGTCAGCTCCCTGACCTACGACCTGCTCGTCGAGGGCATCAAGCGCCTGAGCGCCTCGCGCAAGGTCGTGCTGCAGAGCTAGCGCGGAAAGGCACCCTCCTGGGTGGCGGGCGCGTGGGCTTCGGCGGACGTGCGGGAGTCCGCGTGGCGCCGTACCGGTTGCCCCGCCCCCAAGCTATCCAAATGCAGAATCCGGTCGAAAGGGCTGCGTCGGGTCGGTGGATCGCCGGAGCGGAGGCGCCGCGCGGGCCGCCGTCGGGGTCCGTGCGCAGCCCCCGCTCCGCACCCGTGCAAATCCGGGACCTGTGGACGTGTCAGCCATGGTTGACTGACGCTCGTGAGCGGTATGAGCGCCAACGGCTCCGAGAGACCAAGCCCAATCCTGGGCGAATGCGAGTTGCATGCGCCCGCGACGTCGTCGGACGCCTCCGGACCCGTCCATAACTCCGAGAATCGCACAGGCCGTGCGTGAGAGTTGAGTGAGCGCGGCTCGCATAGGCCGGTGCGCCCGGCTGCCGCGCCTGTCGCGCGCGCAAGGAGGGGGCCACAAAGATGGGGCCACAACGAGGGGCCACAAAGATGGGGCGGGGCCCACCAGGACCCCGCCCCACTAAACGGTTGACGCTCGAGCGGCATCCGGGCTGGTACGTGCACCCGCCGAACACCGTTGCATCACTGCGCTAGTCGAGAACCGCCTCGCGCTCCTCGTCGTTCGCCTTCATGCGACGAACCTTCTCCTCGGGCTCGAGGTCGTTGACACCGTCGTTGAAGACCTTCTTGCCCGTGGGATGCTCCTCGAGCCAGAGCTTGTTGGCCGTGGGTGCCCAGCTGGCGGCGTAGGGCGCGGTGCGCTCCTCGATGCTCTCCGGGGTGACCGGGGTGACGTACTCGGTGCAGTGGGCGCCGGCCTCCTTGACCATC
>OMVS01000060.1 GCA_900314575.1 uncultured Olsenella sp.
CGATCATCTGCGGGGGCGCCGTCATAGGCGTCATCGCGTCACTTCTGGTCTTCCTGGGGAACCCCGGCAACATGGGCTTCTGCATAGCCTGCTTCATCCGCGACACGGTGGGCGCCCTCGGCCTCGACTCGGCGGCGGCCGTCCAGTACATCCGCCCGGAGGTCGTCGGCCTGATCCTCGGCAGCACGATCATGGCCCTCGCCTTCAAGGAGTTCTCGCCCCGCGGCGGCAGCGCCCCCATCACGCGTTTCGTGCTCGGCTTCTTCGCCATGGTCGGCGCCCTCATGTTCCTCGGGTGCCCCTTCCGCATGGTGCTGCGCCTCGCCGGCGGCGACCTCAACGCCGTCTTCGGCCTGGTGGGCTTCGTCCTCGGCATCCTTGCGGGCGTGTTCTTCCTGAACAGGGGCTACAGCCTCTCCCGCACCCACAAGCTCTCCGCGCTCGAGGGCTCCTTCATGCCCGTCGTCGCCATCGTCCTGCTCGTCCTGCTCGTCGTCGCGCCCGACTTCATTCACTTCACCGAGGCCGGCAAGGGCCCCGGCGCCATGCACGCCGCCCTCGTCCTGAGCCTCGGCGCCGGGCTCGTCGTCGGCGCGATCGCGCAGAGGACCCGCATGTGCATGGTCGGCGGCATCCGCGACCTCGTCCTCTTCCGCGAGAACAAGCTCCTGCTCGGCTTCGTCGCCGTCTTCGCCGCGGCCCTGGTCACCAACCTCGTGCTGACCGCGGCCACCGGCCACGCCTTCTTCAAGCTCGGCTTCGCGGAGCAGCCCATCGCGCACACCGACGGCCTGTGGAACACGCTTGGCACCTTCCTGCTCGGCTTCGCCTGCGTCCTGCTCGGCGGCTGCCCGCTGCGCCAGACCGTCCTTTCCGGCGAGGGCAACTCCGACAGCGCCGTGACCATCCTCGGCCTCGCCGCCGGCGCCGCCTTCTGCCACAACTTCGGCCTCGCCTCGAGCGGGACGGGCCCGACGGCCAACGGCATGGTCGCCGTCGTCATCGGCATCGTCGTGGTGCTCGCGATCGCCTGCGCCAACACCTTCGGCGGCAGGGCCGCGGCCAAGTAGAGCCGACGGCACGCAAGGGCCCCTAGGGCCGCACGCTTCGATAGAGGAGGATGCAAGAATGAAGACCGTAGACGCCCGCGGGCTGTCCTGCCCCGAGCCCGTGGTGCTCACCCGCAACGCCCTGCGCGACGGCGCGACGGAGCTCGAGGTTCTCGTCTCCGACTTCGCGCCCAAGGAGAACGTCACCCGCTTCGCGACCAACCAGGGCTACTCCGTCGACGTCGCCGAGACCGACGACGGCTGGCGCCTGACCATCAGGTAGTAGGCATGGGCGCCCTGACCGCCACCTTCGTGTCGCACTTCGGCGCCATGCGCTTCTGCCGGCAGTGCGCCTCCGCCGGCTGGGACGCGCGGCTTATGCCCGTCCCGCGTGCCCTGAGCAGCAGCTGCGGCACGTGCGTCCGCTACGAGGCTCCCGCAGGCGAGCTCTTCCCCCCGGGAGGCGTCCACCTGGACGAGCTCGAGCTCATCGCCAGGGAGGAGGACGGCCGCTACGTGACCGTCTGGGAGCACGAGGGGTAGCGCCTGGGGCTGCGCCGGGAGGCCGGCGCACTAAGGGCACGACAGGGGCCCGTCGGACGACCGCTCGTCCGACGGGCCCTTCATTGCGCCGCCCGGGCATCATGAGGAACCATGGCGTTACGTTGGGGTCTCAATGGAGCGTGTGCCAACAAGGCGTCAGTTTCCCCTCGTGCCAATCCCCGATGGACGTCGGTCTCCCCTGGTGGTCTGCTTTCGAAACCTCTGCACTTGGCTAACTTTCAAGTAGCTTTGCGTGTATCTTGGAGGGCACCAGAAGGAACGCGGGCGCAGGACGGCCCGTCCCTCGGCGCTGGGGGGTGCCGAGCAGGCGGGCCCTGCGCCGTGAGGGGAGCGAGATGTCGGACACCTTGGACCTGAGCCAGCTCGAGATAGGGGAGAGCGCGCGGATCGTGCGCGTCGGGGGCGAGGGGGCCCTGCGCCAGCACTTCCTGGACATGGGCGTCATCCCCGGGGCCACGATAGCGCTCGAGAAGTACGCGCCCATGGGCGACCCCATGGAGTTCTCGCTCCATGGCTACCAGCTCTCGCTGCGCGTGGCCGACGCCCGCAAGATCGAGGTCGAGAAGGTCGCGCGCCCCGGGCGCGTCTCCGAGACCCAGGCCGCACCTGCCGCAACCGATGCGGGCGCGCGGGTCGTCACAGGGCGCCACCCCGGTCTGGGCGAGGAGAGCGAGCGCCGCGAGGTGGACGAGCGCACGAGCGACCACTCCCATCCCGTGCCGGAGGGCACCACCCTCACCTTCGCGCTCGCCGGGAACCAGAACTGCGGCAAGACCACCCTCTTCAACCAGCTTACGGGCTCCAACCAGCACGTGGGCAACTTCCCGGGCGTGACGGTCGACCGCAAGGAGGGCGTGATAAGGGGATACCCCGACACCGACGTGTGCGACCTGCCCGGCATCTATTCGCTCTCGCCCTACAGCTCCGAGGAGCTCGTTTCGCGCGAGTTCATCCTCGACGAGAACCCGCGCGGCATCATCGACATCGTGGACGCCACCAACATCGAGCGCAACCTCTACCTCACGATGCAGCTGATGGAGCTCGACGTCCCCATGGTCCTCGCGCTCAACATGATGGACGAGATGCAGGGCAACGGGGGCTCGGTCGACGTCAACCGCATGGAGGATCTGCTCGGCATCCCGGTGGTGCCCATCTCGGCGGTCAAGGGGGAGGGCGTCGACGAGCTCGTGCGCCACGCCGTCCACGTCGCGCGCTACCAGGAGCGCCCGGGCGTCCAGGACTTCTGCAGCGAGGCCGACCACGGAGGCGCGGTGCACCGCTGCATCCACGCCGTCATGCACCTGATACAGGACCACGCCGAGCGCGCCCACGTCCCCATCCGCTTCGCGGCGACCAAGCTCATCGAGGGCGACGAGCACGTGATCGAGCGGCTCGCCCTCGACGACAACGAGTTGGAGGCCGTGGGCCACATCGTGCGCCAGATGGAGGCCGAACGCGGGCTCGACCGCGCCGCCGCCATCGCCGACATGCGCTACTCGTTCATCGAGCGGGTGGTCGCGAGCTGCGTCACCAAGCCGCGCGAGAGCCGCGAGCGCGAGCGCAGCCAGAGAATCGACCGGCTGCTCACCGGCAAGTGGACCGCCATCCCGCTCTTCGTCCTCATCATGGGCACGGTCTTCCTCCTCACCTTCAACGTCGTCGGCAAGTTCCTCGAGGACGCGGTGGCCGCGGGCGTGGACGCGCTCACGGCCGTCGCCGACTCCGCGCTGACACAGGCGGGCGCCAACCCCGTCCTCCACTCGCTCGTGATCGACGGCGTCTTCAACGCGGTCGGGACCGTGCTGCCCATCTGCCCGATCATCGTGACGATGTTCTTCTTCCTGTCGCTGCTCGAGGACACGGGCTACCTGGCGCGCGTCGCCTTCGTGATGGACAAGCTCCTGCGCAGGATCGGCCTCTCGGGGCGCTCGATCGTGCCCATGCTTGTCGGCTTCGGCTGCACGGTGCCGGCCGTCATGTCGGCGCGCACCCTGCCCTCGGAGCGCGACCGCAAGCTCACCATCATGCTGACGCCCTTCATGAGCTGCTCGACCAAGCTGACCATCTACGCGTACTTCTCGGCCGCGTTCTTCCCGGGCCACGCCGGACTCGTGATGGTCTGCCTCTACCTGCTCGGCATCTTCGTGGGCGTCCTCACCGGCTTCGTCACCCACAAGACCGTGGCCAAGGGGGAGGCCGTGCCCTTCGTGATGGAGCTGCCCAACTACCGCATGCCGAGCGCCAGGAGCGTCGTGCACCTGATCTGGGACAAGACGAGGGACTTCCTCAGCAGGGCCTTCACCGTCGTGTTCTTCGCGGCCGTGGTGATCTGGCTGCTTCAGACCTTCAGCCCCGGCCTCGAGATGGTGGACGACGCGAGCCAGTCCATGCTCGCCTCCGTCGCGACCGTCGTGAGCCCCGTCTTCGCGCCGCTCGGCTTTGCGGACTGGCGCATCACCACGGCCCTCATCTGCGGCTTCATGGCGAAGGAGGTCGTGGTCTCGACGGTCTCGGTGCTCTTTGGCTCCACTGCCGAGCTCGTGGCCGCCCTGACGCCGCTCTCCGTGGTCTCGCTGCTCGTCTTCTGCCTGCTCTACACGCCCTGCATCGCGGCCATCGCGGCAATCAAGCGCGAGCTTGGGGGCAGGTGGGCCATGGCGACAGTCGTGTTCCAGTGCGTGACCGCGTGGGTCGTTGCCCTCCTGGTGCGCCTCGTCGGCCTCGCCCTCGGCTTCGCCTAGGCCGTCCCCTCGAGGGGCCTTGCGCCACCGGGGGACGGCCCGGCGCGCGGCGTGGCGCCGCGCCGGCTCAGGCGAGGTAGGCCCTCACGTGCGAGAAGCGCGGCTCGGGGATGCGGCTCTGGCAGGGGACGCCCAGCTGGCACTTGCCGCAGCCGAGCCTGGGGCTGAAGCGCTCCTTGCTCCGGGCGACCACCTCCGAGCACAGCGCGACGTCCTTGCCGCCCGGAAGCGAGATCGCGCCGACGGGGCAGCGGGCGACGCAGGCGCCGCACCTGGTGCAGTAGGCGAAGGGGTCCTCGCCGTAGGGGCGCCCGGTCGGCTCCAGGCGCGCGTCCGTCACGACGCTCGAGAGGCGCATCGCCTTGCCCGCGGGCGTGATGAGGTGGGCGGAGAGGTCGAAGGTGCCCATGCCCGCGACGAAGGCGACGTGTCGCTCGGACCAGCGGCTCACGTAGAGCGGCGCCCCGGGGGCGCGCCGGTCCTGGCGCACGGCCTCGAAGTCGGGGCTCTGCGAGGGGGCGACGGCGGAAAAGCCCCGCCCCTCGAGCCAGCCCACGAGCAGGCGGGTCGTCTCGGCTATGAACCGCTGACCCTCGATGCGGGCGTGGAGCCAGAGGTCGGAGGGCCTCTCGAGGTCGTCGACGTTGCTCCGGCACACCTCGTCCGACATGGGGAAGCACACGGAGATGACGCTCCTTGCTCCGGGCAGCCACTCGGACGGGAGCCTGAACTCGGGGCCCAGCACGCGCTCGTCGTCGCGGATGCGCCGGAAGAGCGGGTCGTCGGCGGCGGCGCAGCGCACGAGCGGCCGCTTGAAGTACGTGGTGCCCACCAGGGCCTGGTCGAGCGCGTAGGACCCCTGCACCCGGTTTCCCTCCGCCGACTCGACGTAGTCGCCCAGCAGCGACTCGATCTCCCTCACGTCCATGGCCCGTCCAATCGTCGCCTCGGGATACGCGTTCTGGCACCAGGGTAGCCGACGGGAGGGCGGGGCCAGGGGAGAAGGACGTCGGTGGCGCGGGCGCGCGCGGCCGGCGGGGGAGGGCCAGAACCCGGTCGTGGCTCGCGGCAGGCCGCGGTGCCGCTCACGCGCCGATGCCGCGGTTTCTGTTGTAGCCGCTCCCGTAGGCGTCGTAGCGCTCGATGGCGTCGCGCTCGAGGTCGTCGAGGCTTTGGTACCCGCTGCCCTCGAGCCTGAGCGTCCGGATCCGGAACTCGTCCCCGTAGCGCCAGTCCGCGTAGACGTCGCCGTTGCCGCGCCCGGAGAAGTGCTGCAAGATCCGCGAGAGGACCCGCCTGCCCTGCCCGACGTAGTAGCGGTCCCGCGTCGTGTTGTGGAGGACGTAGATGCCCGGGAAGTCGCCCGCGCGGATGAGGTCGTTGTGCCGGTCCAGGAACTGCTCGGGGGTCATGGACTCCGAGCCCGAGGCGAGCCGGTCGATCCGGGCGGCGAGGCGCCAGTCGCGCCAGCCACGGGCGAGCGAGCGGACGACGAAGGCTGCGAAGAGCGCGGCGAGGGCCCAGACCGCGACCCGGGGCGCGCGCTCGAGCGCGCTCGCGACGAGGGGGTGAGCCCGCGCGCCCGACCCGCCGGCGCCCGCTGCCGCGAGGGCGAGGAGCGCGGCGCAGGCGAGGAGCCGGGCGAGCGCCGACCTCGCGGCGTGGCGGCGCACGCGCCGCCTGTGCGCTGGTGAGCCCATGTCCTTGTCGCCCGCCCCCCTACAGAAGCCCCGAGCCGTGGTTGCGCGCGGCAAGGGGCCGCGCCTCCAGGTCAACTCTAGCCGACGGCGTCGCGCCGTAGCCTCACACGTCGCGTCTCCATCGCTTGCAGACGCGCGGGGGAGGCCTAGACTGGCGTGGTGCCGCGCACGAGCGCGGCACCCGGCGCCGCCGGCAGGGGACCGCCCTTTCGCGCGCGCCGGAGACGCAAGGGAGGGGAGCGGCGATGCCGACGTTTCTGAACGAGGGGTGCGTGTTCGGGCCTGTGCTGAGCAGGAGGCTGGGGCTCTCGCTGGGGGTCAACCTCAACGCCTCGGACGGGAAGCGCTGCACCTTCGACTGCCTCTACTGCGAGAACGGCCTCAACGAGCAGCGGCGCACGACCACCCCGCTGCCGACCTGCGCCCAGATCGGCGCGGCCCTCGAGGCGCGGCTCTCCGAGATGGCGGGGGAGGGCCGCCTGCCCGACGTCATCACGCTCGCGGGCAACGGCGAGCCGACGCTGAACCCCGAGTTCTGCGAGGTGGTGGACGTCGCGTGCGCCCTGAGGGACCGCCTCGCGCCCTCCTCCAGGATCGCCGTGCTCTCGAACGCCACGATGGCGGACAGGCCGAGGGTCCACGCCGCGCTAGAACGGGTGGACGACAACATCCTGAAGCTCGACACGGTGGACGCCGCCTACGTCCGCCTGCTGGACCGGCCGCAGGTGCCCTACGACGTGGGGCGCGTCGTCGAGACGCTGGCGTCCTTCCACGGGCACGTGATCGTCCAGACGATCTTCGTCACGGGGAGCGTGGGCGGGGTCGACCTCGACAACACGAAGGAGCGCTACGTCGCGCCCTGGCTCGAGGCGCTCCGGCGGATAGGGCCCGAGGCCGTCACGGTCTACACCGTCGCCCGCGACGTGCCTGTGGCGGGCGTCGAGAAGGCGCCGCGCGAGGCGATCGACGCGATCTGCGCTCGGGTGCGCGCCCTCGGGATCGCCTGCACCGCCGCGTACTAGCGCCGGTACGCGGCGTGGGGCGCAGGGCGTCGGCCCCGGAGCTGCGCCCTGCGCCCCACGCCGCCTCTAGCAGCAGTCCGCGCCCGCCGCGGCGCCGTCGTTCTCGGCGAGGGCGACGAGGGCGTCCGCCAGCTGGCGCAGCGCCTCGCGGTCGGCGGTGTAGTGGACCCACTTGCCCTCCTTGCGCGTCCTCACGAGCCCGGCGCGCGCCAGGATCGAGAGGTGGTGCGAGAGGGTGGACTGCGTCACGTCGACCTTGTCCGCGAGGTGGCAGGCGCAGACGTCGTCGTGGGACGCTATGGCGAGGAGCAGGGCGAGGCGCTTCTCGTCTCCGAGCGCCTTGAAGGACTCTGCTAGGTTCATGCTTCCTCCAATCGGGCGGGCCGGGGCGCCACGGGCCGGGCGCGGGCGGTGCCGCCCATCCTATGCCACGAGCGGCTGCAGGGCGTTGAACGCGAAGCCGCTGAGCATCATGCCGACGAGGCAGATGGCGACGAACGTCCAGAGCAGGCGGGGCTTGACGGCGCGTGAGAGCATCGTGAGCGAGGGGATGGAAAGGGTGGTGACGCTCATCATGAACGCCAGTACCGTGCCGAGACCCGCCCCCTTGCCGAAGAGGGCCTCGGCGATGGGGATCGTGCCGAAGACGTCTGCGTAGACGGGCGCCCCGACGAGCGTGGCGAGGGGGACGGCGAGCGGGTTGTCTCCGCCGAGGGTCGCCAGCACGAGCTCCTCGGGGATCCAGTTGTGGATGATCGCGCCGACGCCCACGCCGAGAAGGACGTAGGGCCCCACCTTGCGGAGGGTGGAGGCGACCTCGCCCGCGGCGTAGTGGGCGCGGTCGGCCCGGGTGAGCTCGGGGGTGTCCACGTTGGCGGGCGCCTCCCCGCGCACAAAGTCCGCGAGCTGGTCCTCCATGTGGAGGCGCTCGATGATGCCGCCGCCCGCGACGGCGACGAGCAGGCCGACGGCGGTGTAGGCGAGCGCGACCCCGGGCCCGAAGATGCTCATGATGAGCACGAGCGACCCGACGTCCACCATCGGCGAGCTGATCAGGAACGAGAAGGTCACGCCGAGCGGTAGGCCGGCGCGCGTGAAGCCGATGAAGATGGGTATCGACGAGCAGCTGCAGAAGGGGGTCACCGTGCCCAGCAGCGCACCGACGACGTTGCCGCCGAGGCCCTTGAACCTCCCCATGATCTTGCGGCTGCGCTCCGGCGGGAAGTAGCTCTCGACCCAGCTCACGAGGAAGATGAGGGCGCAGAGCAGGATCGTGATCTTCAGCGTGTCGTAGACGAAGAAGTGCGCAGTCGCGCCCCAGCGCGACCCCACGTCGACGCCGAGCGCCCTGAGGAGGGCGCCCGTGAGGTCCGAGAGCCACAGCATCTTGAGGAGCTGGTCCAGCACGAAGGAGCCGACCGCCTCCAGTGCGGCCATCTACCTGCACCCCTCGAGGAGGCGCCTGGCCTCCTTGGGCTTGAGCACCCTGCCGGCCGAGACGACCCTGCCGTCGACCATCAGCGCGGGGGACTGCATCACCCCGAGCCGCACGATCTCCACGAGGTCCTCGACCTTCTCGACCGTGGCGTCGAGGCCGAGGTCGGCGACCGCGCGCCCGACGGCGTCGTACATGGCGTCGCACTTGTCGCAGCCGGCGCCTATCACCTTGATGTCCATGCTCTCCTCCTTCGAAGGGCCGCGCCGGGCCCGCCGGCACGCGTCTCGCCCGCCGGTCGTGGCCCGGCGCGGACGTCCTTCTCGCTAGTTGTGCAGGGTGACGGGCAGCCCCACGATCCTGTCCCAGTCGTCCTTGATCTGGCGGATTAGGCGTATGCCCACGCGCGATATGAACACGAGGTGGCTCGTGCCCTCGTCCGGGCAGGGCTTGTAGTCGATCCTGCCCGCCGCGACGTCGATCTGCTGCCAGCTGCCGTCCAGCTTGCCGAAGCCCTTGATGCGGTAGCAGCTCGGGGCGAGCGAGGCGAGGTAGGCGCTCATCCTCTCGCGGGGGACGTCGTCGAACTCGATGGAGAAGGTCTTGGGCTTGGTGTCGGCCGAGTTCGTCGTGTCCTCCGAGGGCGCCCACTCGTACGTGGAGAGGTCCTGATCGAGGAGGGCGGGGTCGAGCCTGCCCTGGGACGTCTCGACGACGAGGCAGTGGGGGTTGAGCTCCCGCACCTGGCGCTTGACCTCCTCGACGCAATCGGCGTCGACCAGGTCGCACTTGTTGATCAGGGCGATGTTGCAGTGGACCACCTGGCGCACGACGGTCTCGAGCTCGGCGGCGTCGCCGAGGAAGGCGACGGCGTCGACGAGGCAGATGGTGCCGGCCAGCTCGTAGGGTGCGGAGGGGCGCAGGACGTCCACGGCCTCGAGCACCTCGGCGAGGTTGGAGGGGTCGGCGAGCCCCGAGCTCTCGACGAAGAGGCAGTCGAGGTCGCGGTCGCTCATCTCCGCCAGCGCCTGGACGAAGTTGAGCTTGAGGCAGGTGCAGAAGATGGAGCCGTTGTTGAGCTCGCGCATCTCGACGTTGCCGGCGCTCAGGATCTCCCCGTCGACGGAGATCTTGCCGAACTCGTTCTGGATGACGCCGACGCGCCTCCCCTCGAGGTGCTTGAGCGCGTCGAGCAGGAAGGTCGTCTTGCCCGATCCCAGGAACCCCGTGAGCACGTAGAGCTTGATCTTGCCGTCCATCGTCCCTCCTTGGAACCGTCGCGGACGTCCGCGACCAGACTGACCCCGTTCGCCCCCGATTGTAATTCACATATTCACATACGTCAATGTGACTTGGAGCTCGGGGGCGAGCGGCCGGCGCGGGGCCGCGTCCGGCGCGGGGCGGGGGCGCCTAGGCGCCCGAGGCGCCAGGCAGCCTGCCCGCGTCGATCGCGCGCCTGACCGCCGCCTCGGCACGCTCGATGGGAGACGTCCAGAGCGCCGGGGCGCCGTCGCCGGCGACGTATGCCGGCTCCTCCGAGCGGCGGGCGACGAGCGCCCACTCTTCGTCTCCGAGGACCTCGAGGGCGAGCGGGATGAGGCCGTCGTCCTCGCGCTCGGCCACGAGGTCGATCGCGTCGCAGGCGTCTGCGAGCTGCTCGGCGGCCGACTCGAGGTTCGAGCCGCTCGGGCGCCCCTCAGCGCCGTCGAGGAGGGAGGAGGCCATCCACAGGCAGGTGCGGACGCGGTCGTCGTCCTCCTGCACCCGGCGCGGCAGGCTCGTCTCGCCGTGGTCGGCGAGGACGGGCACGAGCAGCTCCTCCTTGCGGCGATAGTGCAGGGACACCTTGGAGAGGAAGGCCAGGTCGTCCTTGAGCAGGTCGAGGAGCGTGGGGTCGAGCTCGTCGTCGGGCAGCTCCCGTGCCTGGCGGACGTGGTCCTGGGCGCGCACCACCATGCCGCTGAAGACGCGGTTCTCGCGCGCCATCACGCGGGCAGGGTGCCTCTCGTCGAGCTCGTCTGCGTCGATTCCCATGGGTTCCTAGCCTTCCTCTACGGACGCGGCGCCCGCGTCCTCGGGGCGGGACTTCTCGAGCATGATCCCGAGAATCTCCTCGTCCGCCCTGAGCATGCCGGGGTCGCCGACCCTCGTCATGTTCTCGATGCACTGCTCGGGCGTCTCGGCGCAGATGCCGTCGCTCACGGGTAGCGCCACGCCGTGCGCCGCGAGGATGGCGCAGTTGAGCGCCGCGGCGCAGCCGGTCGACACCTTGAGCGCGCAGCCGACCTTGCCGCCGTCGCAGACCATGCCCGTCGTGGTGCCGGCCATGTTGCGGATGGCGTAGCCGACCTCCACGTCGCTCGCGCCGAGGAGCCACGCCATCGCGGCCGAGGCGGCCGTCGCCGAGGCCATGACGCAGGTGCAGACCGCCGCGAGCTTGCCGATGTGCAGGTTAACGTAGCGGTTGAGCAGGTGCGCGAAGGCGAGCGCCTGCGCCGTGCGCGCGCGGGAGGCGCCCACCTCGCGGGCGAGCTCGCTCACGGGCAGGATCACGACGAGGCCCTTCGTCCCCGCGCCGCTGCTGCTCATGCACGGCAGCATGCCGCCCCCGAGCCTGGCCTCGGTCGCCGACGCCACCCGGAGCATGCAACGCGCGAGGAGGCCGTCGCCGAGGAGGGGCGAGCCGAGCTCCTCGCCCATGGTGCGGGCGATCCCCACCCCCACGTCGTGGCTCGCGCCGAAGTCCGCGGCGGCCTCGTTCATCTCCACTCCGTCGAGCAGGAACTCGAGGTCCTGCTCGTCCGCCTGGCGCACGAGGTCGAGGATCTCTGCCACGCGCATCGCGCGCAGCCGCGCGAGGACGTCGCCGCCCGAGCTCGCGTCGCCTCCGGGCTCGGCCCGGAAGGTGACCTCGCCGTCCATGGTGCGCTCCACGACGTCGGTGTGGCCGCCGCGGATGGTCGTCGTCGCCACCCTGCCGCCGGCCTCCACCTCCGCGCGCACGAAGACGCCGCGCTCGCCCGCGTCGATGCCCGCCCGGACGCGACCTTCGGCGCAGAGCCGCCCTGCCTGGCGGGAGACCTCCGGCGTGAGGCCGGCCAGGAGCTCGAGGCCGGGCGCAGGGTCGGCGAGCAGCGCGCCGAGGGCCGCCGCGGCGTCGAGGCCCACCCCGGGGTAGCCGGGGATGGAGACGGACATCCCGTTCTTGTAGACGTTGGGGCTCACCGCGACCCTCACGGACCCCACCGGCGCGGCGGGGCGAGAGGGGCCTGCGCCCCCGGCCCCGTTCTGCGATGCGGCCGCCGCCGCGGCCGCGTCGGCC
>OMVS01000046.1 GCA_900314575.1 uncultured Olsenella sp.
CCTCGTCGCCAACGACGCGGCCTTCGTCGCCTCCCAGCTCAGGGAGGGCGAGCCCTGTCCCGTGTGCGGCTCGCTCGCGCATCCGCGCCCCGCACGTCCGGCGCAGAGCGCGCCGGACGCCGGCGCCCTCGAGGCCACGCGCGCCGCCCAGCGCCGGGCCCGCGAGGAGCTCGAGGGCCGCCAGAACGAATACCTCAGCCTGAGGGCGAGCGTGCGGGAGCGCACGAGGGCGCTGCGCGCGTGCGCCACGGGCCTGCTGGGACCGGAGGCCGTCGCTGCGGCCGAGGGGGCCGCCGGGAAGACGGACGAGGCCGGCTTGCAGGCCGGGGTCGCCGAGCCCCTGCGCGCCACGCTCGCGGCCGAGCGGGGGGAGGTCGCGCACCGCACGCGCACGCTCGGCGTGCGCGAGTCCGACCTCGCCGACAGGCTCGAGCGCGTGAGGGGCTACCAGGAGTCGCTCAAGGCCGACGAGGCGGACCTCCTCGAGGCGCGCAGCGACCTCGCCGACGCCTCCACGGCCGCCACCGCCGAGGCTGGGGCCGAGGCCCGCGCCGAGGCGGCCCTCGACGAGCTCGGCGGAAGCCTCGAGTACCCCTCGCGCGAGGAGGCGACAGAGCAGCTCGAGTCCGTGCGCAAGGAGGTCGCCGCCGTCGAGGGCGCCCTCGAGGCGGCGCGCGGCGCGCACAACGCCGCCGAGCAGGACGTTGCGGCCGCCGAGGTCCTTCTCGACGCCCGCGCCAAGCGCCTCGAGGAGCTCGGGGCCAGCGAGGCGACCGTGAAGGAGCGGCTCTCGGTGCTCAAGGAGGCCACGATCAAGGCCGAGGCGCGCCAGCGCCACCTCGAGCAGGCCCTGAGGGCAGCATACGCACGCCGCGAGAAGAACGAGGGGCTCCTCGCCGAGCTCTCCTCGCTCGCGGAGGGCCTGCCCGCCCTCGAGGCGCGCGCCAGGTCGGCGCAGGTGATCGCCGACGTCGCCCGCGGGCGCGGCAGCGGCACCAACCACATCTCCTTCGAGCGCTACGTCCTCGGGTTCTACTTCGACCAGGTGATCTTCTGCGCCAACCGCAGGCTCACGGTCATGTCGGACGGCCACTTCGAGCTCGTGCGCAACACCGAGGGCGAGAGCCGCGGCAAGGGCGGCCTCTCGCTCGACGTGATCGACTACGCCACGGGCAAGCGGCGCCCGGTGAGCTCGCTCTCAGGCGGCGAGACCTTCGAGGCCTCGCTCTCGCTGGCGCTCGGGCTCTCCGACTACGCCCAGCAGCAGGCCGGCGGCATGCACCTTGACACCGTCTTCATCGACGAGGGCTTCGGGTCGCTCGACCCCGAGTCGCTCGAGCTGGTCATGCAGGTGCTCGCGGAGCTCGCCTCGGGCGACTGCCTGGTGGGGATCATCAGCCACGTGGAGGAGCTGGAGAAGCGCATCGACCGGAGGATCGAGGTGTCCAAGACGCTCGAGGGTAGCAGCGCCCAGGTGGTGGTGGAGTAGGTTCGCCGAGGTGTTGCTATATACCTCATAGGGGTATATAGTGCCTACAGCGGACGAGGCCCAGGAGGGGGAGAGATGGCGGAAGACGAGGGCAAGAAGGAGTGCGCCACGTGTGCGCACCTCAAGCGCACGCCGCGCTCGGAGGAGCTGAAGCACGACGTGACCTGCCGCTGCAACCGCGTGATCGGCCAGCTCAACGGCATCAAGGCCATGGTGGACGAGGACCGCTACTGCGGCGACGTGCTGACCCAGCTCGCGGCCGTGGAGAGCGCCGTGAAGGCCATCTCGCGCGAGGTCATGCGCGACCACCTCGAGACCTGCGTCGTGGAGGACATCCGCGACGGCGACACCGCGGTCATAGACGAGCTCATGAGGCTCTTCAAGAAGTTCATGTAGGGGTCGGCGGAGGGGCCGGCGCGGAGGCGGGCGCAAGCCCGCCGCCGGGACTTGGGCCTCGCAGCGACCTAGCATACCCCACTATGGTATATACGTACGAAGGAAGGGCACGCAGATGAAGGAAACGTTCGACATCACGGGGATGACGTGCGCCTCGTGCTCCGCGCGCGTGCAGAAGGCGGCCTCGGCCGTCGACGGCGTGAGCGAGGCAAGCGTCAACCTGCTCAAGAACTCGATGGAGGTCGACTACGACGGGGCGGCCGCCACGGCGGACGCCGTGGTCGCCGCCGTCGAGAAGGCCGGCTACGGCGCGACCCCGCGCCACCCCCACGGCCCGGCTGCCCCTGCCGCGGGCGGCACCCACGAGTTCGAGAGCGCCGAGAACGCCTCGCAGGCCAACGCCCGCAAGGCGCTCGACGAGAAGTTCCGCCAGCTCGTGGCCTCCGCGGTCTTCTCGGTCCCGCTGTTCTACCTCGCCATGGGGCCCATGCTCGGCTGGCCGGAGGTCCCGGGCCTCTCGGGCATGCAGGGGATGATGGCCGACGCGCTCACCCAGTTCGTCCTCGCGTCGCTCGTGATCCTCACCAACCGGCACTACTTCGTGACGGGCTTCCGCACCCTGGCGCACCTCTCGCCCAACATGGACTCCCTGATCGCCGTGGGCTCGGGCGCGTCATACGCCTGGTCCGTGGTGATGCTCTACGGCATGGCGCTCGCGCTGGGCGCGGGCGACCTCGAGGCCGCGCACGCCGACATGCACAACCTGTACTTCGACTCGGCGGGCATGATCTTGGCCCTCATCACGCTCGGAAAGTACTTCGAGGCGCGCGCCAAGCTTAAGACCACCGACGCTATCAGCGACCTCATGAACCTCGCCCCCAAGCAGGCGACGGTCGTCCGCGACGGGGCCGAGCTCGTCGTCCCCACCGACGAGGTCGTCGTCGGTGACACCCTCGTGGTGCGCACCGGCGAGTCCGTGCCCGTCGACGGCGTCGTCACCGAGGGCACCGCCGCAATCGACGAGTCCGCCATCACCGGCGAGCCCATCCCCGTCGAGAAGGGCGCGGGCGACAAGGTCACGGGCGCGACCGTCACCCGCAGCGGCTGGTTCAGGATGCGCGCCTGCGCCGTCGGCGACGACACCGCGCTGGCCGGCATCATCCGCCTCGTGGACGAGGCCACGAGCTCCAAGGCCCCGATCGAGCGGTTCGCCGACAGGATTGCGGGCGTCTTCGTGCCCGTCGTCCTGGCGATTGCCGCGGCCACCTTCGTGGCCTGGGTCGCCCTGCTCGCCCCCGGCGACGTCGCGCTGGCGCTGACCCACGCCATCAGCGTGCTGGTCATCAGCTGCCCCTGCGCGCTCGGCCTCGCGACCCCCACGGCGATCATGGTCGGCACCGGTCGCGGCGCCAAGAACGGCATCCTGATCAAGGACGCGACCTCGCTCGAGACCGCCTGCAGGGTCACCACCGTCGTGCTGGACAAGACCGGCACCATCACCGAGGGCGCCCCCCGCGTGACCGACGTAGAGCTCGCCCCCGGCGTCGAGACCGACGAGCTCGTCGGCCTCGCCTCCGCCCTCGAGCGCAGGAGCGAGCACCCGCTCGCCAGGGCCGTGGTGGGCTATGCCGCGGAGAGCGACGTCGCGGACGAGGCGGACGTCGAGGACTTCGAGCAGGTCGCGGGCGGCGGCCTGGCCGGCACCGTCGCGGGCTACCACGTGCTCGCCGGTAACGCCCGCCTGATGGGCCAGCGCGGCGTGGACGTCTCCGCCCTCCAGGCCGCGGCTGACCGCATGGCCGCGGACGCCAAGACCCCGCTCTACTTCGCCGCGGACGGCCGTCCCCTCGGCGTGATCGGCGTCGCCGACGTGGTCAAGCCCACGAGCCGGCGCGCCATCGAGCGCCTGCGCTCCATGGGCGTGAGGACGTTGCTGCTCACGGGCGACCAGGCCAAGACCGCCCGCGCGGTCGCGCGCCAGGTCGGCGTCGACGAGGTCATAGCCGGCGTCCTGCCCGACCAGAAGGAGGGGGAGGTCAGGCGCCTGCAGGAGGCCGGCGAGGTCGTGGCCATGGTCGGCGACGGCATCAACGACGCCCCGGCGCTGGCGCGCGCCGAGGTCGGCATCGCCATCGGGGCGGGCACGGACGTCGCCAAGTCCTCGGCGGACGTCGTGCTGCAGCACTCCGATCCGGCCGACGTCGCGACCGCCATCGAGCTCAGCCGCGCGACCATGCGCAACATCAAGCAGAACCTGTTCTGGGCGCTGTTCTACAACGTCATCTGCATACCCGTCGCCGTCGGCGTGCTCGCGCCCTGGGGCGTCACGCTCAACCCGATGATCGGCGCGGCGGCGATGGGCTTCTCCAGCGTGTTCGTGGTGAGCAACGCGCTGCGCCTGCGCGGCTGGAGGCCGAGCGAGCCGAGCGCCGCCGGGCAGCCGGCCGGGGGCGCGGAGCCCGCGCTCACCCAGGCCGGAAAGGCGCCCGCCGGGGCGCAGGCCCAGGAGGGCGCCCAGGCACAGGACGGGGATTCCGAGGGGTCCAGGACCACGGGTGGCCACGGGGCCACGTCCGGCCCCGCCGAGAAGGGAGAGATCGACATGAGGTCCGTCAGGCTCAAGGTGGAGGGAATGATGTGCGAGCACTGCGTGGCGCACGTGACCGAGGCGCTTGAGGGCGTCAGGGGCGTGAGCAACGTGGCCGTCTCGCTCGACAAGGGCGAGGCCACGCTGGACGCGGGCCTGCTCGTGAAGGACGACCAGCTCGTGGCGGCCGTGAAGGACGCCGGCTACGCCGCCGAGGTGGAGGCGTAGCCGGGGGACCCTAGCCGACCTTGCCGCTGGCGTCCCAGGGGATGCCGACGAGCCTTCCGGCCGAGAGCTCCCGGGCCCGCTCGACCCAGGGGGCCTCGGCCGCGGCGCGGGCGGCGAGCACGGGGTCGGACGTCCGCGTGAGGGAGAGACACTGGTTCACGACCCACCAGCCGTGCGGGATCCGTGCGCGGTCGAGGTCGGCGACCAGCCGCGTCGCCTCCCGCACGGGCGTGTCCTCCGGCAGCGTCACGACGACGATCTGCGTCTGCGCCGGGTCGCGCAGGCGGGGCAGGAGGTCGACGACGCTCTGGGGGACGTCCCCTCCGGTGTGCTCGATCTGCTTGGCGAGGCTCTGGGCGCTCCCCAGCAGGAGCAGCGTGTGGCCGGTCGGGGCCGTGTCCACGACGACGGTCTCCTCGTCGGCACGCTCGACGATGCGCGCGAACGCCCGGAAGGTGGCGATCTCCTGGGTGCAGGGCGAGCGGAGGTCCTCCTCGACGTACGCGAGGTCGTCGGCCCCCATGGTCTCGCGGGCCTTGGCGAGCACCTCCTCCTGGTAGCGCGCGAGCTCGGCGGCCTCGTCGATGTGGGAGACCTCGAGCCCCTCGAGGTCGAAGGCGGCGATGTGGTCGGCCGGGTCGGTCGTGGTGAGTCGCACGCGCTCTCCCGCTGCCGCGAGACGGCGCGCCACCTCGACGGCGACGCTCGTCTTGCCGACGCCGCCCTTGCCCATGGTGAGCACCACGCGCACACCGCGTGCGAGCAGGTCAGAGGTGAGGTCGGCGAGGCTTGCGAGCTGCGGTCGAGCGGCGTGCGCGCGCTCCGACGGGACCGCCTGCGTCGCGTCCGTCGCAGACGCCGGCATCGCCGCCAAACCGCCCTCGTCGGACGGTGCGTCGACGGGGGAGAGGAGGCGGCGCAGGCTGCTCGCGCCAGTGACGTCGAAGGCCCGGAGGGGGACCCAGCGGCGCTCCACGTCGCGGAGCCCCTCCGGCAGCCGGTCGAGCGCCTCGCGCTGAGAGGCCGCCATGGCGCGCGCGGTCTCGTCCGCGGGCTCCTCGATGCAGCCGTTCACGACGAGCAGTCGCGTACGGATCCCGAAGTCGCCGAGCTCGCGGGCGGAGCGTGCCGCCTCCCCGAGCGAGAGCCGCTGCGGACGCGAGACGAGCACGAGCGCGCAGCGGCTCTCGTCCTTGAGCACGTCCATGGCGCGTCGGTAGTCCGCGCGCCTGTCGCCCAGGCCGGACAGCTGCCCCAGGCAGGAGGTGCCGGTCGTGTTCTCGTCGAGGAACGAGGTCCATGCGCTCGGCAGCTCGAGCATCCTCAGCGTGTGGCCGGTCGGCGCCGTGTCGAACACGATGTGGTCGTAGGCGCTCGCGACGTCCTCGTCGGCGAGCAGGCACGCGAATCGGTCGAAGGCGGCTATCTCCACCGTGCAGGAGCCCGACAGCTGCTCCTCGATGTTCGCGATCGCGTCGTCCGGAAGGATCCCCCTGTAGGGCCCCACCACGCGCTCGCGGTAGGCCGCCGCCTCGCGCACGGGGTCCACCTCCTCGAGCCAGAGCCCGGTGACGTCGCGGGCGGGGACGGGGTCGCGCCCGACCTGCTGCCCAAAGACGTCCCCGAGGTTCGACGCCGGGTCGGTCGTGACGAGAAGGACGCGCTCCCCGGAGTCCGCGAGCGCCGTCGCGACGGCGCAGGAGACGCTCGTCTTGCCGACGCCTCCCTTGCCCGTGAAGAAGAGGTACTGGAAGGCGTCGAGGTCGCTGGCGTCGAGTGGCCTGCGCCGCGCGCCCGGCGTCGTCGGGTCGTCCCCTAGCAGCATCCCGACTCGCCCCCGCAGCAGCAGCCGTCCTTCTCGTGCTCGCCCCCGCAGCAGCCGTCGCCGCCGCAGCAGCACCCGTGCTCCCCGCCCTCGGTGCCCTGTGCCTCCGCGGCGTCGAGGTCGACGCCGAGGGCCTCGCCGATGGTGTCGTTCGAGGGGTAGGCACCCTTGGAGACGAGCCTGCCGTCTATGTAGGCGATGGGGAGCGCGCCCGCCCCCTCCTCCTTGAGGAGGGACACGATCTCGGGGTTCTCCGCGAAGGCCTTGGGATCCTGGGAGAGGTAGTGGCGCTCCACCGAGACGCCGGCGTGCGAGAGCCGGTCGAGCACGCCTGCGATCCTCAGGAGCTCGGGGTCCACCCCGGGGCCGCAGACCCCCGTCGGGCAGCACATGGCGCGGTCGTATATGGCTATCCTGCTCATCGTTACCTCCACATATCGACATATATCGAACTATTGGCAAGGATAACAGGAAGCCGGGCGAATGCAACGGGGGCTTTGCGGCGGTCGGGCCGATGGTCTAGACTCCCCCTCAACGGTTGGAGCTGCGAGGCTGGGAGGCCGCGCGCGAGGAGGGGAGGCCTGCCATGCGGGCGAGGTTCCTGCACAGGTGCACGCACGTCCTGGACAAGGAGGCCACGATCGCGTTCTACGAGCGGGCGCTGGGCTTCCACGTGGACCGCGAGGTGGGACCGGAGGACGGTTCGTGGACCAACACGTTCATGGTGAACGACGCGTCGCCCGTCGAGCTCGAGCTCACGTGGAACCGCGGGCGTACCGAGCCCTACGACAACGGAGGGCGCGACACCCACATCGCGTTCGAGGTGGACGACATCGAGGCCGCGCATCGCCTGCACGCCAGCTTGGGGTGCATCGACACCGAGAACCCCAGGATGGGCCTCTACTTCATAGTGGACCCCGACGGCCAGCGCATAGAGATACTCTCCGCCGACCGCAAGCGTTCGAGGGGGTAGCGCCGGCAAGGGGTGGCGCAGGCACGTCCGGCGCCGGGCGGCGGAGAGCCGTCCCGCGCCCCGGCCGCACGTCACTGCATGAGGCAGGAGGGGCCGCCCTCGTCGGCACGTCCGCCGGTGACGTAGCCCGTGGACGCCCTTCTCGCGTTGAGCTCGCTGAGCTCGCACTCGCCCT
This sequence comes from uncultured Olsenella sp., assembly GCA_900314575.1. Classification (GTDB taxonomy): domain Bacteria; phylum Actinomycetota; class Coriobacteriia; order Coriobacteriales; family Atopobiaceae; genus Olsenella_K; species Olsenella_K absiana. The sequence continues at coordinate 7,674 of OMVS01000046.1, forward strand.
CGATGTAGGGGGCATAGAACCTGTCTATGCCGCAGGAGTCGAGCGAGCAGTCGCCGCAGTCGTCCCCGAAGGAGAGCGCCTCCGCCACGATGCGGATGCGCTCCTCGCGCGTCGTCTCCGAGACCTTGATCCTTCGTGCCATGGCCACCTCCGGCTCCGAGGGGCCGGCGTCATCGGAGCCCGCGCGAGACCCTCTCTGAAGATTAGATACTAACACGATGTCCCCGGCGCCCGCCCCCTGCGACCGATACTGACCCAGGGCGGCCGCTGGGCGAATATAGCCTTAAGTTTCAAAACGAGAATACTTCTATTAAAATTGTAGGGCGCCCGCATGGGGCGGGTGCGGATGATGGGGGACACCATGACGAATCTTTCTCGTAGGGGTTTTCTCGGCGCGACGGCTACCGCGGCTACAGGTCTTGCCCTGGCTGGCTGCGGCGGCTCCGGATCTTCTGACGGCGGCGCCGGATCGGACGGCGCGGACCTCTCGCGCGTCGCGTCCGACGACATGATCAAGTCCGCCAAGGACGACGGCGAGCTCGTCGTCTACGGCTCCTGCGAGGAGGAGTACCTCGCCGCCGTGACCGGGCACTTCCAGGAGCTCTTCGGCATCAAGACGAGCTACCAGCGCCTCTCCACGGGCGAGGTGGAGGCCAAGATCGAGGAGGAGAACGGCAACCCCTCCGGCGACGTCTGGTTCGGCGGCACCACCGACCCCTACAACGTCGCCTCCAGCAAGGGCCTGCTCGAGGTCTACAAGGCCAACAACGCGAGCCACCTGATCGACAAGAAGTTCAAGAGCACCAACGACGACTGGTACGGCATCTACAAGGGCATCCTCGGCTTCATGTACAACAAGGACGAGCTCGAGCGCCTGAAGCTCGACGCGCCCGCCGACTACGCCGACCTCACCGACCCCAAGTACCAGGGCCTCATCTGGTCGTCCAACTACAACACCTCCGGCACGGCCAAGCTCATCATCAACACCGTCATCCAGAAGTACGGCCACGACCAGGGCGTCCAGTACCTCGTCGACCTCGACAAGAACATCGCGCAGTACACCAAGTCCGGCTCCGGCCCCTCCAAGTCCATCGGCATCGGCGAGTGCACGATCGGCCTCGGCATGCTGCACGACGGCATCTACCAGATCGTCGACAAGGGCTACGACAACGTGGGTCTCGTGATTCCGAGCTCCGGCGCCTCCTACGAGGTCGGCGCCACCGCCATCTTCAAGGGCTGCAAGCACGGCAACGCCGCCAAGCTCTGGGTCGAGTACGCGCTGTCGCCCGAGTGCGTGAACCTCGGTGCCGACAACGGCTCCTACCAGTTCCTCGTGATCGACGACGCCACCCAGCCCGCGGTCGCGACCGAGTACGGCCTCGACCCCAACAACGTGATGGACTACGACTTCGAGGACGCGAAGGAGCATACCGAGCAGTACGTCCAGGACGTGATGAACGCGCTCGGCGGCGGCGACGACCGCTTCAAGACCGAGTAGCCTGCACATCCAACCGAGCGGGGGACGGGGGCCGAGGCCGCCGTCCCCCGTTTCTGCAAGAGAGCCTCTAGGGGGGCTGCCCATGGCATCACAGCAAAGCGCGAAGCTCGACAGGCAGAAGTTCATGGCCGACCCGATCATGGTCACGACCATCGTTCTCCTGATCGCCTTCCTCACCCTGTTCATCCTCTATCCCCTGGCGATCCTCCTGGTCGACAGCGTGATCACCGACCAGGGGATATCCCTGTCGGTCTTCCAGCGCGTGCTGGCCATGCCGTCGTTCCAGACGGCGATCACCAACACCCTGAAGGTGGGCCTGCTCGTGAGCGTGGTCTCGACCCTCGTGGGGCTGCTCTTCGCCTACGTCGAGGTGTACGTCCAACTCAAGACCAGGTTCATGTCGGGGCTCTTCAAGGTGGTCTCGATGCTGCCCGTCGTCTCCCCGCCGTTCGTCCTGTCCCTCTCGATGATCCTGCTCTTCGGCAAGATGGGCATCATCACCCGCGGGCTGCTCGGCATCCCCGACAACAACGTGTACGGCTACTGGGGCATCTTCGTCGTCCAGACGCTCACGTTCTTCCCGGTGTGCTACATGATGATGAAGGGCCTGCTCAAGAACATCGACCCGTCGCTGGAGGAGGCCGCGCGCGACATGGGCGCCTCCAGGTGGAAGGTCTTCACGAGCGTCACCTGGCCGCTGATCCTGCCGGGCCTGGGCAACGCCTTCCTCGTGACCTTCATCGAGTCGATCGCCGACTTCGCTAACCCCATGATCATCGGCGGCTCCTACGACACGCTCGCCACCACGATCTACCTGCAGATCACCGGCGCCTACGACAAGCAGGGCGCGTCCGCGATGGCCGTCGTGCTGCTGTGCATCACGCTCGTGATGTTCATCGTCCAGAAGTACGTCCTCGAGGCCAAGAGCACCTCCACGCTCACCGGCAAGGCGAGCCGCGCCCGCATGCTCATCACGGACAGCTCCGTGAGGATCCCGCTGTCCGTCCTGTGCGGCGCCGTGGCCGTCTTCGTGTGCGCCATGTACGTCTGCGTCCCCCTCGGCGCCCTCTTCAAGACCTGGGGCCGCGACTACTCGCTGACCCTCAAGTGGTTCCAGCTGGTCTTCACCCGCTACCACGGCCTGCAGGCCTTCCGCGACTCCTTCCTGCTCTCGCTCATCGCCAGCCCCATCACCGCGCTGCTCTCCATGATCATCTCCTACCTGGTGGTCAAGAGGACCTTCCACGGCAAGGGCTTCATCGAGGCCGTCTCGATGCTCGCGATGGCCGTGCCCGGCACCGTCCTGGGCGTCGGCTACATCCGCGGCTTCGCCTCTGGCGTCTTCCACACGGGCTTCATGCAGGCCTTCTACGGCTCCGCGGCGATTCTCGTCGTGGTCTTCATCGTCCGCTCGCTGCCCACGGGCACGCGCTCGGGCATCTCGGCGCTCCGCCAGATCGACAAGTCCATCGAGGAGTCCGCCTACGACATGGGCGCCAACAGCTTCCAGGTGTTCATGACCGTGACGCTGCCCCTGATCAAGGACTCGTTTCTCTCCGGCCTCGTGACCACGTTCGTGCGCTCCATCACGGCCATCTCGGCGGTCATCCTGCTCGTGACGCCCCAGTTCTTCCTCATCACGGTGCAGATCAACGAGTTCGCCGGCAAGGGCGACTACGGCGTGGCGTGCGCCTTCTCCACGATCCTGATCGCGATCACGTACGCGTCCGTCCTCCTCATGAACCTCTTCATCAAGCGCTTCGGCACGAGCGCCAAGACCTCGAAGGAGTAGCCACATGTCTGACCAGAAGAAGGGTGTCCGCCTGGAGCACCTGAGCAAGATCTACAAGGACCCCAAGACGGGCAAGGACTTCTACGCCGTTCACGACGCGAACATCGAGATCGAGCCGGGGGAGTTCGTGACCCTGCTCGGGCCGTCCGGCTGCGGCAAGACCACCATCCTGCGCATGATCGCCGGCTTCGAGAGTCCGGACGAGGGCGAGGTCTACATCGGTGGCGAGCCGGTCAACGAGCTCACGCCCAACAAGCGCGACACCGCCATGGTCTTCCAGAGCTATGCCCTGCTGCCGCACTACAACATCTACGACAACGTCGCCTACGGCCTGAAGCTCCGCAAGATGGACAAGGCGACGATGGACGAGAAGGTCAAGAGCATCCTCAAGCTCGTCGGCCTGGAGGGCATGGAGGACCGCATGACCAACCAGCTCTCCGGTGGCCAGCAGCAGCGCGTCGCCCTGGCGCGCGCGCTGGTCATCGAGCCGGGCGTCCTGCTGTTCGACGAGCCGCTCTCCAACCTCGACGCCAAGCTCCGCGTGGACATGCGCACCGAGATCCGTCGCATCCAGCAGGAGGCCGGCATCACCGCCATCTACGTCACGCACGACCAGTCCGAGGCCATGGCCATCTCCGACCGCATCATCGTGATGAAGAAGGGCCTCGTCGACCAGGTCGCGGACCCCAAGACGATCTACTACCACCCCGTGGACGAGTTCGTGGCGGACTTCATCGGCGAGGCGAACTTCCTGCACGGGACCCTCGCGGGCAAGTCCGGCGACGAGGGCGTCGCCCTGGTCGAGGGCCAGGAGATCGAGGTCGCCGGCGTCGGCGACCTCGAAGCCGGCAGCAAGGTGACCCTGGTGCTGCGCCCCGAGGCCGCCCACCTCGCGGACGAGGGCAAGCTCCCCTGCGAGGTCGTCCTGTCCCGCTTCATGGGCCACTACCAGAACTACCACGTGCGCTGCGGGGACCACGTCGTGAAGATCACGGAGTTCAACCCCAAGAACAAGCACGAGTACCAGGTGGGCGACCACGCCTTCGTGCGCTTCGAGAAGGACGACCTGCACGCGCTCGCCCAGGAGGGCTAGGCAGGGTCCGGCACGCCGGGCGGGCCACCCCGGGCGTGCCCGTGGGGCCCGGCGCCCCGGACGCCGATACGCCCGCCTCTCGCCACAAGGACGCGCCTCGGGGGCGCCGTCGCGTACGCTCGCGACGGCGCCCCTCCTTCCTTCGGGGCCCGCGTGTCCGGTGCCTCCCGTCCCGCTCGTGCGATAATGTGCGATGCGAAAACCGGGAGCGAAGGAGCGCGCATGGCGGACACTGAGGCAACGGCGGGATCGGCGGGTACGGAGGACCAGCTGTCACTCTTCGGAGGCCCCGCGGGAGCGACCGCGGACGGCGTGGAGGGGGCAGGGGAGCCTGCGGGCGTGCCGTTAGACGCGCCCGAGGCGCCGCACCTTCCCGCGCGCCCGGCGGACACCCACGCCACCGACCCCGCGGCGCGGGCCCGCGAGCTGCGCGCCCTTCTCGACTACCACGCCTACCGCTACTACGCCCTCGACGACCCGGAGATAACGGACGCGCAGTTCGACCGCTACCTCACGGAGCTCCAGGCGATCGAGGCGGCGCACCCCGAGCTCGTGGTGCCAGACTCCTACACCCAGCGCGTGGGCGGCTACGTGGGCTCGCAGTTCGCGCCGGTGCGCCACGCCCAGCGGATGTACTCCATCGACGACGCGATGAACCTCGAGGAGCTCGACGAGTGGCTGGAGCGCACCGACGAGGCGCTCGGGTCCACGCCGGAGCACCCCGTCGCCTACACCTGCGAGCTCAAGATCGACGGCCTCGGCATCGCGCTCACCTACCGCGACGGGCGGCTGCTGCGCGCTGCGACCCGCGGCGACGGCACGACGGGCGAGGACGTGACGGCCAACGCCCTCACGATCCCGGACATCCCGCGCACGCTCGCCCGCGCGGGCCTCGAGCGCGTCCGTGACGGTGGCTTCGGGCTGGACGTGGAGGTCCGCGGCGAGGTCTACATGCCCAAGCACTCCTTCGTCCGCCTGAACGAGCAGAACGACGCGGCGGGGAGGCCCCCCTTCGCAAACCCCAGGAACGCCGCCGCCGGCAGCCTGCGCCAGAAGGACGCCTCCGTCACGCGCTCGCGCGACCTGGAGACCTTCATCTACGCGGTCGCGGACGAGGAACCGCTGGCGGTCGCCACGCAGAAGGCCTTCCTCGACTGGCTGCGCGACTGCGGCTTCTCCGTGAACCCCCACGCGCGCCGCGTGACCGACTCGGCCGCGGTGCACGCCTATTGCGCCGACGCCCTCGCGCACCGCGAGGACCTGGACTACGACATCGACGGCGTGGTCGTGAAGGTCGACTCCTTCGCCTCGCAGGGGGCGCTCGGCTTCACGGCTCGCGCGCCGCGCTGGGCCATCGCCTTCAAGTTTCCGCCGGAGGAGCGCCGCACCGTCCTGCGCGAGATTCGCGTGCAGGTGGGGCGCACCGGCGTCCTCACGCCGGTCGCGGAGTTCGACCCGGTCACGGTCGCGGGCTCCACCATCGCACGCGCGACGTTGCACAACATCGACGAGGTCCACCGCCGCGACGTCCGCGAGGGCGATACGGTCGTGGTCCACAAGGCCGGCGACGTGATCCCCGAGGTGGTTGGCCCCGTCACGGAGGGGGAGCTGGGCGCCGCGCACGAGACGCGCCCAATCTGGCAGATGCCCACGACCTGCCCGAGCTGCGGAAGTCCCGTCATCCGCGAGGAGGGCGAGGTCGCCTACCGCTGCGTCTCGATCGACTGCCCGGCCCAGGCCGTCGAGCGCCTCATCCACTGGGGGAGCCGCAACGCCCTCGACATCGACGGCCTCGGCGAGGAGATCGTGGGCAGGATGGTCGACCAGGGGCTCCTGCGCGACGTGGCGGACTACTACGACAGGCTCACGGCCGAGCAGCTCGCCCAGGTGGACACCGGCCGCATCTACGAGACGTCCGGTCGCGACCACGCCGAGGGAGACCACATCCGCGTGGGGGAGACCATCGCGTCCAAGATCATGGAGCAGATCGCGCGCTCGCGCTCCGCGGGCCTCTCGCGGGTCCTCTTCGGGCTGGGCATCCGCCACGTGGGCGCCAACGTGGCCAAGCTCCTGGCGGACAGCTACGGCTCGCTCGAGCGCCTGATGGAGGCGGACGAGGAGGGCATCTCGCAGATCGCGGGCATCGGACCCAAGATCGCTCACAGCGTCTGCCAGTTCCTCGCGGTGCCGGAGAACGTGCGCGTCCTGGAGCGCCTGCGCGAGGCGGGCGTCTCGCTCGAGGAGGAGGGCTTCGGCGCCGAGCCGGAGCGGCCCCAGTCGCTGGCCGGCCTCACCTTCGTGCTGACGGGGACCCTCGAGGGCTTCACCAGGACCGAGGCGGGCGCCAGGCTGAAGGAGCTCGGCGCGAAGGTGTCGGGGTCCGTCTCCAAGAGGACGAGCTTCGTCGTCGCCGGTGCGGCGGCCGGCTCGAAGCTCGCCAAGGCCGAGCAGCTCGGCGTGCCCGTACTGGACGAGGCGGCGCTCGTGCGCGTCCTCGAGACGGGCGAGGCGCCCCAGGCGGAGCGATAGGGGCGTAGCCCCTGCCGGCGGACAGGCGCCCGCTCTTGCGCAGAGCGCATGTAATACGCCCCGTGTGACCTCGTGCTTTTGTCCTCTGTGATAACTTAGGTAAGTATGGGAATCACCAACGGGGCCCGCAAGAGGCGGCCTTGAGGTTCGGGGAGGCGTCGTGCGGGTAGCAGAGACTATCATCCTGTTGCTGCTCGGCATGATCGGCGGGATCGTCTCCGTCACCCTCGACGTCGCCCTCGTGGGCTCCCCGGCGGTGCTCCTGCACTTCGCGCCCTGGGTGCTCGTGAACGTGATCCTCGCCGTCCACCTCGCGGACGCGCGCGAGGCCGTGTTCGGCGCCATCCCCCTGAACTTCGGCCTGGTGGAGACGGCCGTGCTGGCCACCTCCATGACCTACGAGGGGCTCTCCCGCAAGATCCTGCTTCCGATGGCGCTGCTCGCCCTCACCGCGCCGCTGGTCTCGATCGTGGCGTGGATGGCGCGTCGGGAGCGTCACACGCTCTTCGGCAAGCTCGCCTCCGCGATGCTCGCCGCCTTCATGCTGCTCGGCTGCGCCCTCCTCTACGGCGTGCCGGCCGCGGGCGACTACGTCTGCGCCGCGCTCGTGCTCCTCTTGCTGCTCGTCGTCCCGACGAGGATGCTCCGCCTGCGCGCGCACGTCCCGGGAGGGGAGGGCGCCGCTGCGGCCGAGGGGCGAGAGGGGCCACGGGCGGAGGGCGACGCCGCTCGTCGTCCCGCCGAGCGGCACCATCCGCGTCGCACGGCGCGGCCCCAGGAGGCCGAGGGGGAGCGGCGGCAGCCTAGCGACGCTGGCGGCGCGGACGATCGGCATCCGAGGCGCGAGCGGCGGTCCGCACGGACCGTCGAGCGCCCCTCCGTCACCTCCAAGGACACGGGCAGGCCCGCGCGAAGGCCCTCGCAGCAGCCTGCAAGGCGCGGGACGTCCGAGGGCACGATTCAGGAGGGGTCGCGCCGTCGCGCCGCCGAGCGCCCCGAGCGGGGGCAGTCCCGTCAGCGCCCGACGGCAGGCAGGCAGAGGCCGGCGCGCGCGCAGGAGCGCCCGGCGGCAGGCAGGCAGAGGCCGGC
>OMVS01000077.1 GCA_900314575.1 uncultured Olsenella sp.
CCGCTGTCCCGGCGCCCGCCCCGGAGGCGCCTGCGGCCGCGCCGTCCTTCTCCGCGCCCGCGGCCCCCGACGGCGCCCCCGGAGCCGGTGACGTCGAGCCCGCGGCGGCGTTGGACGACGTTCCCGACGAGCTCAGGGGCATACTCGAGAACGCGTTCGAGGTCTTCGGCGCCGGCGTGAAGGCGCGCACCGAGCCCGCGCAGCCAGCTGCCAAGGGGTACGATTCCGATGCGGCCTCCGAGGGGGCCGACGCGGGCGGGGAGGGGTAGCACGACCCTCAGTCACGCCCGGGCGGACGAGGCACGACGGCGCGCTGGCGGCGCGCGAGTGAAAGGTACGCACGATGGACATGAACCAGATCATGGCGCAGGCCCGCAAGATGCAGGCGGAGCTGGCGAGCGCCCAGGACAGCCTCAAGCAGATGGAGGCCACCGGCACGGCGGGCGGCGGCGCGGTGAGGGCGACGGTCAGCGGGGACCTGAAGCTGACCTCGCTGACCATCGACCCCGCCGCGGTCGATCCCGACGACGTCGAGCTGCTCCAGGACATGGTCGTCGCGGCGGTCAACGACGCCATCGGCCAGGTCAACGACGCGGCCAACGCGCAGATGAGCTCCATCACCGGGGGGCTCAACATCCCGGGGCTGATGTAGCGGCCCATGGACCAGACGCAAAACGACGGGCGCGCGCTGCGGCGCCTCCTCGACGAGCTTGGGCGGCTGCCCGGCATCGGGCCCAAGTCGGCGCAGCGCATCGCCTACCACCTGCTCGAGGCGGACGCCGAGGAGGCGCGCCGGCTCGCCGAGGCGATCCTCGACGTGAAGCGGCAGGTGCACTTCTGCCCGATCTGCTTCAACTACGCGACGCGCGAGACCTGCGACGTGTGCGACGACGCCACGCGCGACCGGGCCACCATCTGCGTGGTCTCCGAGCCGCGCGATGTGTCCGCCATCGAGCGCACGGGCACCTACCACGGCCTCTACCACGTGCTCGGGGGCGTCATCTCGCCCATGGACAAGGTCGGCCCCGAGCAGCTCCACGTGAAGGAGCTGCTCTCCAGGCTCGCCTCGGGGGAGGTCTCCGAGGTCATCCTCGCGACCAACCCCGACGTCGAGGGCGAGACGACCGCGACCTACCTCTCCCGCATCATCAAGCCGCTCGGCGTGCGCGTCTCGCGCCTCGCCAGCGGCCTGCCGGTGGGCGGCGACCTAGAATATGCAGACGAGATAACCCTGGGACGCGCGATCGAGGCGCGCCGTGCGGTCTAGCCCCGGCTCCGGGGCGCCTGCTGGCGGCGCCCCGCGCCCCCCAGGACGGAGACACAGGAGGTAGCTATGGCCTTAGGCGACGACGGTGGCAGGCGGGCGGGAGCCCACTTCTCGGCCGGCGGGAAGGCCCCTGCGGCCGCTCCCGACGGTGCGTCCTCGGGAGCGGCGGACGACCTGGAGGAGGTGGCCACCCGCTACCGCAGCCAGCGGACGGTCGCGTCGGGCGAGGGGATGCCCCAGCCCATCGACGTGAGCAAGACGGGACCCTTCGAGAGGATCGGCTCCGACGAGGGGGCGGTCTTCGACAAGGACGGCACCGAGGTGCTCGGCTCGCGGCAGCGGGTCAAGCTCGACCCCAAGGTCGTCGCCATCCTCGTCGTCGGGGCCGCCGCGGTGATCGCCCTCGGGTTCTTCCTCTTCGCCAAGCTCACCGCCAAGCCGGCCGAGCCCCAGCAGGAGGAGGTCGTGGAGCAGACCCAGTCCTCGGTGGCGGAGCCCATCTCGTACCGCGGCAACACCTACGCGCTCGCCCAGGCGGATGACGGCTCCTTCAGCCTCGTGGTCTCGGGGGGAGGAGCGGACTCCAAGACTGACCTGGGCAAGCTCGCCGGCACCCCCGTGGCCTTCGTGCTCTACGACGGCGCCTTCGTCGTCCCGGAGAACCTCTCGGACGGGACCTGGGACGTGGCCGCCTACACCATCGGCTCCGGCTGGTCGGTCATCGTCGACCAGGACGGCAACGAGTGCAAGGGAAGCGGCACGATAAGGTCGGCCTCGCTCGCCGGGAGCTCCCTCGAGATGGAGACCGACTCCGGCACCGTGTCGGTCGCCCTCTCCTAGCTGCGGCTTTGCAGATTACTCCGCCCTCGGGAAATTTTTTCAAATTGAGGGTAGACACGGGCAGCGGTCTCTGTGTAGAATAGCTACCGCACTGAGGCGAGGGGTATTAGCTCAGCTGGTTAGAGCGCCGGCCTGTCACGTCGGAGGTCGCGGGTTCGAGCCCCGCATATCCCGCCATTGGATGCTCAAGGGCCCTCTTCGGAGGGCCCTTTTCGTTTTGTTTACCCTGCGCGCGATTGCGCCCGCTGCCGGCGTGCCTAGAATGGTGGGGGCGCCCCTGCGCTGCGGACGTCCGGACACCAGCTCTCGGAGAGGAACGCGCATGGACAAAGACGCTCTCGTCTCCAGCACCGCCCCCGTGCGCATCGCCGTCTTCGACTTCGACGGGACCTGCATCGACAACCAGTCCGGCGGGCTCTTCTCGCTCTACCTCTTCCGTCGCGGCTACATCTCCCTGCCCAGGGCCGCCCGCCTCTTCAGGTGGGGCGCCCGCTACCTGCTCCACCTGCCCAACCGGCAGGAGGAGGCCCGCGAGATCATCATCGAGGCGCTCAACGAGCACACCGAGGACGAGGTCCACGAGATCATGCAGGAGTTCTTCGAGCGCGCCCTCGTCAAGCGCATCCGCCCCAAGGCCGTCTGCGAGGTTCGCCTGCGCGAGGAGGAGGGCTGCGTGACCCTGCTCGTCTCGGCGACCTTTGCCGGCATCGCCCTGCCTGCCGCCCGCTACCTGGCCGTCGACGACTGCCTCGCGACCGAGATGGAGTGCGACGCCGAGGGCCGCTACACGGGCCGGGTCAAGGGTGCCGTCCTCGCGGGCATCGAGAAGCCCCGCGCGGTCGAGCGCTGGGCGAACGCGCGCTTCGGCGAGGGCGGCTGGCGCCTGGAGTACGCCTACGGCGACCATCACACCGACGAGTACCTGCTCGAGCGCGCGGCCCACCCCTTCGCGGTCTCTCCGGGCCGCACCCTCAAGGCGATCGCGAGGAGGCGCGGCTGGCGCATCGTGGACTGGGACCGAAGGTAGCCTCAGGAGGCGTGCGTCACGGGCGATGGAGCGTCTCACCGATAAATGCGACTGAGTTTGTAGTATCTTAGGTATTTACAGAATTGCATCTCACTCGGAGGCATTTATCGTGGACATATCCAGGAAGACTGACTATGCGCTGCGCATGATCGCCGACCTGGTGCGCCATCCAGGCTCGGTCGTCTCAGTGAGAAGCGCGGCGGAGGAGAATGGCGTGCCCTACTCCTTCGCCCGCTCGATTCAGCACGAGCTCGTGCGCGCCGGCATCATCGAGAGCCTCCGCGGCTCGCACGGTGGCATGAAACTCGCCGTCGACCCGCACGAGGCCACCTTGCTCCAGGTGATCGAGGCCCTGCAGGGGCCGGTCAACATAGCGGTCTGCGACACGTGCGAGCGCGACTACCCCTGCCCGAACCTCGAGACCTGCCGCTTCAACCGCATCTGGTGCTACGCGCGCAAGCTGCTCGAGGCCTACTTCGGGAGCGTCTCGCTTGCAGACGCCATCCTCGGCACCGACTCCGCGCGCCAGCCCTCGCCCGAGGTGAGCGCCCTCGCGCCGCACCTCGGCGAACTGGCGCTCGCGGGCTGCCCCAAGACGGGCGTCGGGGTAGACGTCGCGTTCGGGAGGGGCGGGGAGCCCGTCGACGGCACCGCCGGGGGGCGCTAGGTGACCCGCGGGCCTGCCGCCGGAGGGGGCGACGCCGAGCGACTGGCGCGCTTCCGCGCGACCGTTCTCGCGCGCGGCCGCGAGCTCTACCGCGACCTGCCCTGGCGCGGCACGCGCGACCCCTACGCCGTCTGGGTCTCCGAGGTCATGCTGCAGCAGACCCAGGTCAGCCGCGTGGACGGGCGCTGGCAGCGCTGGCTTGCGCGCTTCCCGACGCCCGAGGCCCTCGCCCAGGCCCCCACGGCCGACGTTTTGGCCGAGTGGCAGGGGATGGGGTACAACCGCCGCGCCCTCTCGCTCGCCCGCGCCGCCCGCGCCGTCGTCGAGGCGGGCGCGTTCCCGCGCGAGGAGGAGGACCTTCTCGCCCTGCCGGGCGTGGGGCCGGCGACCGCCGCGGGCGTCCGTGCCTTCGCCTTCGACCTGCCTGGCGTCTACCTCGAGACCAACGTGCGCGCCGTCTTCCTCCACGAGCTCTTCCCCGGCGAGGCGGGCGTGGCGGACAAGGACCTCGTGCCCCTCGTCCGCGCCACCTGCCCGCCCGACAGCTCGGACCTGGAGGACGACCCGCGGACGTGGTACTACGCCCTGCTCGATTACGGCGCCCACCTCAAGCGAACGCTCCCCAACCCCTCCAGGCGCTCGCGCGCGCACGTGCGGCAGTCGCGCTTCGAGGGATCGCACCGCCAGAAGCGCGCGGAGGTGGTGAGGATCCTCCTGGCCCACCCCGAGGGCGTCCGTGCCGAGCAGGTCTCCGACGAGCTCGCCCGCATGGAGGAGGCCGCCGGCCGCGAGGGGGTGGCCACGGCCGACGTGCGCGCCCTGCTTCGTGAGCTCGCCGGCGAGGGGTTCTGTTACGAGTCGGGTGGTAATTGGAGGCCGTGATGGGTATATATTGTCCATGTCCCTGGCCTGCGGTTCGTTCGGTGCGGCAGGGCGGGGCTCAGATTCAGGGGTGCCCTCCGAGGAGGGCGTGAGAGGAGCGTTCATGGCAGTGGATTTCGAGAGCTCGCAGACCAAGAAGAACCTCGAGGCGGCCTTCGCGGGTGAGTCCCAGGCCACCAACAAGTACGCCTACTACGCGAGCAAGGCCAAGAAGGAGGGCTACGAGCAGCTCTCCGCCATCTTCAGCGAGACCTCCGGCAACGAGCGCGAGCACGCCAAGCTCTGGTTCAAGTACCTGCACGACGGCGACGTCCCCGACACGCTGACCAACCTCAAGGACGCCGCGTCCGGCGAGAACTACGAGTGGACCGAGATGTACCCCGGCTTCGCCAAGACCGCCGACGAGGAGGGCTTCAAGGAGATCGCCGCCAAGTTCCGCATGGTCGGCGAGGTCGAGAAGCACCACGAGGAGCGCTACCTCAAGCTCGTCGAGCGCGTCGAGAAGGGCGAGGTCTTCTCCCGCCCGGGCGTGAAGGTCTGGAAGTGCCGCAACTGCGGTCACCTGCACGTCGGCGAGACCGCCCCGAAGGTCTGCCCGGTCTGCAACCACCCGCAGTCCTACTTCGAGGAGCAGGCGATCAACTACTAGCGTCTGCGACGAGCGCGCGCGGCGCAGGAGCCGTGTAGCGCAGGAGCGCGAGCCTGACGAGGGGCGCCCTTCTCGGTCATCCGGGACGGGCGCCCCTTTCTCGGCGAGCTAACCCTCCTCGAGGATGGGGCAGGAGACGACGAAGGCCTTGGTGTAGGCGCCCGCGGGCTGCCGCAGGGCGAACCCGAAGCCGTGCTTGTCGCTGATGCGCTTGGCGACGGACAGCCCCAGGCCGAAGCCCTTGGTGGAGCGTGAGGAGTCGCCGCGCGAGAAGGGCCTCAGAAGCTCCGAGGTGGGCTCGGGGAGGGGCGTCCCGGTGTCGGCGACGCTCGCCAGGGCGACGGTGCCCCTGCGCTCGAGCGAGACGGCGACGGTCGTCCCGCATGGGTTGTGCCTGACGGCGTTGGCCACGAGGTTGGAGAAGACGCGCGTGAGCTGCGTCGGGTCGGCGAGGATGGGGCAGGGGAGCTCCGGAACGTCCGCCACGACGAGCACCCCCTCGCGCTCGGCGTCCGCGTAGGCCTCCGCCGCGACCTCCAGGAGGAGCTCCGCGAGGTCGCAGCGACGTCGCTCGAGGCGGAAGCCCTCGCTGTCGATCTGCGCGTACTCCACGAGCAGGTTCACCATGTCCCCGACGGCCAGGGCCTTGTGCGAGATGGTCCGGAGGTACTCCCGTCGCCTCTCCGGCTCGCTGACCACGTCGTCCGCGAGGGCCTGAGAGAGGGCGGCGATAGAGGTGACGGGCGTGCGGAGGTCGTGGGCCAGATCCGCCACGACGAGGCTGCGCTCCTGCTCCTCGCGCCGGCGCTCGCGCGCGAAGGCCTCCTGGACGGCCCTGACCCTTCCGTCCACGAGGAACGCGAAGACGACGGCTGCGACCACGATGGGCAGGAGTACCAGCGCCTGCATGAGCAGCAGGAGGGCGACGAGGCCGTCCGCCTCCGGCCGGAGGGCATCGGCAGGGCCTTGGGACCCGAGGACGAGCTCGGCCAGGAGGCGCGGCAGGCGCGAGATGAGCCCGAGGGCGGATTCCTGCGCGACCTCGCTTCCGACCGAGGAGACGAGCGCCGACGCAACCGGGGCGAGGAGGCGGTCCTCGACCTGGAAGACGGCGACCTCCGCCAGCGCGGTGAGGGCGCAGGTGACGAGGAAGGCCTTCACGAGGTAGCCCTTGAGGTCGCTCACGGGCTGGGGGCCGATCCCCCCTTCGGTCCCGGTGCCACTCATGGCACGATCCTGTACCCGATGCCACGGACGGTCTGGATGTGGCGCTGAGGCTCGCCTCCGAGCTTGGCGCGCAGCTTGGAGATCGAGACCATCACGCTGTTGTCCGCGCCCGCGAACTCCTGCTGCCAGGCGTAGTCGAAGATCTGGCGCTTGGTGTAGACCCTGCCGGGGTGCGCCATCAGCAGCTCCATGATCCTAAGCTCGACGGGGGTGAGCGGGACGGGCGTCTCGTCGAGGGTGAGCGTCGCCTCGTCGGGCGAAAGGGTGAGCTCGCCCACCCTGAGCGGGGGCGCGCCGGCCGCCCCGCCGCCCGCGACGGAGGAGCCGAGCCTCGTGTAGCGCCTGATGGCCGCCCCTACGCGGGCCACCACCTCGAGGGGGTTGAAGGGCTTGGCGAGGTAGTCGTCTGCACCGAGGTTGAGGCCCAGGATCTTGTCGGGGTCCTGCCCCTTGGCGCTCAGGAGGATGACGGGGACGTTGCTGGTGCGCCGGATCTCGCGCAGGGCGCCGTAGCCGTCGAGCACGGGCATCATGATGTCGAGAAGAACGAGGTCGACGCCGCCGTCGGCGACGAGGCCGACCGCCTGTCTGCCGTCCGTGGCCTCGCGGACCTCGTACCCGGCGTCCTCGAGGTAGAGGCGGACGACGTCGCGGATGGAGGCGTCGTCGTCTGCGATGAGCACGTAACCCATGTGGTCCCCCTGTGGCGCGGGGCGGCTGGGCCGCCCCGCCTCGTTGGATTCTTGTCGGGTTGCCTAGGGATGATGGTATCCCCCGGGCCCTAGCCTACTCGGCGAGTGGGTCTTGGGGCCCGCCGGGCAGGGTGGGGGTGGGGTTGTCGCCGTAGCGCAGGGCCTCGAAGAGGGCGGCGTTGGCGCACTCCTGGTAGGGCCTGGAGTAGAACGTGCCCACCAGGCCGAGCGTCAGGCAGGAGAGGAGCTTCCAGCCGAGGAAGGAGAGGTCGAGGACGAAGGCGCCCCACTTGTTGCCGTCCATCATCCTGCGGCTCTCGTCGGTCGCGGCGTCGCAGTCCAGGGTGGGGTCCTCCGCGAGCAGGTAGGGGATCATGCGGTACTCGTAGTACTTAACGATGCCGGGGACGACGAACAGGAGCGTCCAGGCGAAGAGCTTGAGGTCGCGCAGGAACATGACCTTCACGATGTTGAGGTAGTTGCTGTCGAACGCCCAGAGGAGCTCCTGGACGCGGCCCGGGCCGCTCAGGTTCGAGACGAAGAAGTGACGGGCGCCGACCTCGAGCGGCAGGAAGAGGAAGACGCCCAGGAGGATGCCCACGGCCCCGACGACGAGCACCACGCCTGCTAGGATGCCGACGACCGCGACGGTGGTCATGTACGGGACGTGGGGGGTGAGCTCCTCGTCCGTGGCGTCTGCCACGGAGGGGTCGTACGCGTAGCCCTCGGTGGCGTAGGGGTCGGCCTGGCTCCCGCCCTCCCAGTCGCCCGCGCTCGTCGCGGCTGCCGCCGCGGTATCCTCCGGCGAGGTGTAGCGCCAGCCGCCCGGGCCGGCCGCCCGTCCCGCGCCGCCTCCCGCGAACACGACGACGCCCAGCACGAAGGCCACGAACACCGACTTCCAGTAGTTGTGCCTGAGGGCCTCCTTGCCACGTGCCTTGAGGCCCTCCCTGCTCCATCCAGACATTCCAGACGCTCCTCTCTCGAGGGGGCGCACCGCGCCCCCGGTCCCTGTCGCACACGCTTCGATGAGAGCATCGCGCACGAGCCTGTCGCTGGCCTGTCCTCAGGTAACGTACAATTCTTTGCGCACTTTGACAGCAGCATAGTGCCCAGGTAGCAAGGAGGGCATGGCCCGTCACGGTATGATTCGAGTTGTCGAGACAAG
>OMVS01000007.1 GCA_900314575.1 uncultured Olsenella sp.
CGCTGGCCTTGGGTCGCGTGCTGCTGCGCGCCGGTGGGCCGAGCGGAGCCGCCCTGCTGGCGCGCCCTCCCCGCGGCGGCGCCGTCTGCGCCCTGCGCGAGCGGCAGCGCGGCCCTTCTCGGCGGCTCTTGCTCTACTCTGGGGATGTCGTCGCGGCTCCGCTGCTGCCTCGCCGGGGTCGCGCCCCGCTGAGCGCGAGGCCTCCCGCCTTGTCCGTCGGAGCCCCGGCTCGCCTCGCGGCGAGGGTCCTGGGGTGTGGGCATGGATCGTATCCTTTGTTAGCGCCTGGCGTCGAGCCAGGTCTGCAGGAACAGGGAGGCGGCGACCATGTCGACCTTGCCGCGCATCGACTTCTCGTTCATCCCCTCCTCGTGCAATATACGCTTCGCCTCGGCGGAGGAGAGCCGCTCGTCGGCAAACTCCAGAGGAACACCGCAGCTATCTGCGACCTTCCTGGCGATCTGGACGACGCGGCGCGCCTGCGGGCCCTCCTCCCCCCGAAGCGTCATCGGCTTGCCGCAGACGAGGACGTCGGGCTCGTAGTCCTCGAGCACCCGCCGCCAGCGCGGCGCGCCCGCGAGGACCTCCGAGGCGGGCAGGACGCACACGGGCATCGCGATGGTGCCCGTGGCGTCGCTCGCTGCGACGCCGATCCGCTTCTGGCCTATGTCCAGCGCGACGACCCGCATGCGCCCTCCCCTCGTCCCCTCGCGACCTGCGCTACGCCTCGACGAGCTGGCGCGCGAGGGCCAGGGCGTCATCGATGCCGGAGGCGTCCTTGCCGCCCGCCTGGGCCATGTTCGGCCTGCCGCCTCCCCTGCCGCCGACCTTGCCGGCGATGCCGGAGACCACCTTGCCGGCGTCGAAGCCGGAGGCGACCGCCTCGTCGGTGCCGGCGGCGAGCAGCGACACCTTGTCATCCTTCGCCGAGGCGACGACGCAGGCGCACGGTGCGCCGAGCTGCTCGCGCACCGTGTCCCAGACGTTGCGCAGCTCCTTGCCGCCGAGGCCGTCCACGCGGGCGACGACGAGCCTGTAGGCGCCGAGGTCGGTCGCGGAGGCCACGGCGTCCGCGACGGCGTTGGAGGAGCCGCCGGTGAGGGCCGCCTCGGCCTTCCTCTGGGCCTCCTTGAGCTCCTCCTGGAGCTGGCGCACGCGGGCGGCGACGTCGACCGGGCGGCACTTGAGCTCGGAGGCGACCTCGTCCATCTGCGCCAGGCGCTCGTCGAGGTACTCGATGGCGCCCATGGAGGTCACGGCCTCGATGCGGCGTGCGTTGGAGCCGACCGACCCCTCCGAGACGATCTTGAAGAGGCCGATCTCGGCGGTGTTCCTGACGTGGGTGCCGCCGCAGAACTCGCGGCTGAAGGGGAGCGCCTCCTCGCCGACCGAGACGACGCGCACGACGTCGCCGTACTTCTCGCCGAACAGGGCGGTCGCGCCCATCTCCTTCGCCTCGTCGATGCCGCACTCCACCGTGACGACGGGCTTGGCGGCGAAGATCTCGGCGTTGACCATGCCCTCGACGCGCGCGACCTCGTCTGCGGTCATCGCCTCGAAGTGCGTGAAGTCGAAGCGCAGCCTGTCGGGCGCGACGAGGGAGCCCGCCTGGCTTACGTGGTCGCCCAGGACCCTCTTAAGGGCGGCGTCGAGCAGGTGGGTCGCGGTGTGGTTGCGACGGACGAGCTCGCGGCGGCCGTGGTCGACGATCGCGGTCGCGATCTCGCCGAGCAGCATCTCGCCGGTCTCCATGACCCCGACGTGCGCCACGAGGTTCTCGTGGTGCTTGGTGTCGCGCACGCGGCAGACGCCGGAGAGGGTCTCGACCGTACCGGTGTCGCCCACCTGGCCGCCCATCTCGCCGTAGAAGGACGTCTTGTCTAGGACGATCTCCACCTCGTCGCCCTGCTTCACGTGGTCGACCTCCTGGCCGTCCTTGACGATGGCCAGGACCTTGCAGCCGCGCGCGCGGTCGCGCTCGTAGCCCTTGAACTCGGTCTCGGGGAGCCTGTCGTTGAGCTGGGTCCAGACGTCGTTGAAGGAGCCCCAGGCGTCGCGGTTGGCGCTCCTACGGGCGCGCTCGCGCTGCTCGTCCATGGCTGCGTCGAAGGCGGCCATGTCGACGCCGTGTCCCGCGGCCTCGGCGATCTCGCGGGTGAGGTCGATGGGGAAGCCATAGGTGTCGTGCAGCTTGAAGGCCGTGGCGCCAGGCAGCGCCTCGCCCTCGCCGAGGGCGGAGAGCTCGGCCTTGAGGCTCTCCTCGCCCGCGTCGAGCGTCTGCGTGAAGCGGCCCTCCTCGGCCGAGACGATGCCGTCGACGAGCGCGGCGTTCTCCGAGAGCTCGGGGTAGACGTCGCCCATGAGCCTCGTGACCTCGTGCGCGTAGGTGGTGAGGAAGGCGCCCTCGATGCCCATGAGGCGGCCGTGGTAGACGGCACGGCGCAGCAGGCGGCGCAGGACGTAGCCGCGGCCCTCGTTGGAGGGCAGGATGCCGTCGGCGATCATGAAGGTCACCGCGCGCGAGTGGTCGGCCACGATGCGCAGGCTCTTGTCCGTGCGCTCGTCTGCGTGGTAGGCGACGTGCGCGAGGTTCTCGCCGAGGGTGATGAGGGTGCGCAGGACGTCGCCCTCGTAGTTGGAGCCCTCGTGCTGCATGATGGCGGCCATGCGCTCGAGGCCCATGCCGGTGTCGATGTTGCGGTGCGGCAGGTCCGGCAGAGAGCCGTCCTCCTGGCGGTCGTACTGGGTGAAGACGAGGTTCCAGAACTCGAGGAAGCGGTCGCCGTCGTCGCCCGGCTTCTCGCCCTCGAACTCCGGGCCCTGGTCGAAGTAGATCTCGGAGCAGGGGCCGCAGGGGCCGGTCGGGCCGGCGGCCCAGAAGTTGTCCTCCGCGCCGAGGCGGGAGATGTGGTCGTAGGCGACGCCCTGGGCGTGCCACAGCTCGATGGCCTCGTCGTCGTCCTCGAAGACGGTCATGTAGAGCCTGTCGACGGGCAGGCCCAGGTGCTCGGGGCTGGTCATGAACTCGAAGGCCCAGGCGATGGCGTCAGCCTTGGAGTAGCCGCCGAAGGAGAAGTTGCCGAGCATCTCGAAGAACGAGAGATGGCGCGAGTCGCCGATGTTGTCGATGTCGTTGGTGCGCAGGCACTTCTGGCAGGAGGTGGCGCCGATCTCGCGCATAGTCTTGGAGCCCTGGTAGTACTCCTTGAACTGGTTCATGCCGGCGTTGGTGAGGAGCAGCGACGGGTCGTCGGGGACGAGCGAGGAGGACGGGTAGAGCTTGCAGCCCTTGCCCTCGAAGAACTTGAGGAAGTCCTCCCTGATCTCTGCGGTGGTCATGGTCTTGTAGTCGGGCGTGCTCATTGGTCTCCTCTATCGCTCGTGCCCCCGGGGTGGGGCGTGGTCGCATCCTTCTGGGGCGGCGTGTCCCTTGCCGGGTCCGCCCCACGTGCCCTATCGATACTAGCGCTCCGAGCGCCTTCCGCCTCCCCCTTCGCGCGATTCTTGCCCGGAGCTGCGGCGATTCCATATCTAATCCGATGCGAGATCTCGTCTCTGAGCGACATCCTGACGCCCGCCGGGCGCTTCGCCGGCTCGACCTGCGGGGCCGACTCCGGGCGGACGAGGAGGGTGTCCTCGAAGAACTTGTCGTCGTCGAGGGCGTCGAAGGCCGGCTCGACCGAGCCGTCCTCGCCGCGGAAGGGGGTGGAGCGGAAGAGCGCGCCGTCGTAGGAGACGAGCTGGCGGCCGCTCCTCTGCTCGAAGTAGTATACGAACACGGAGCGGATGGCGGCTGTCAGGGGGATGGCGAGCACCATCCCGAAGACGCCGCCAAGGGCGTTGCCGAGCACGATGCCGAGAAGCGAGAGCGCCGGGTGGACGTTCACGGCCGAGCGCATGACGAGCGGCGATATGACGTTGTCCGTCACGTTCATGGCGACGACGGTGATGACCACGGTCTCGACGGCGAGCAGCGGGCTCACGAAGAGCGCGAGCAGCGTCGCCATGGCCGCCGAGACCCAGGCGCCGATCACCGGGACGAAGTGGAAGATGCCGATGACGATGCCCATGAGGCCCGCGTAGGGGTGGCCCACCGCGGCGAGGCCGAGGAAGGACAGCGCCCCACAGATGAGCGAGGTGAACAGGATGCTGCGCATGTAGCCGCCCATGGAGCGGCTCAGGACCGCGAGCATGACCGTGAGGCTGCGCTCGTGCCTGGGACCGGAGACGACCGCCATCTCGTGGGCCATCACGGGATAGTCCTTCGCGAGCCAGTAGCCCACGACAAGGCCGAGGAAGAGCGTGCCAAGGAAGCCCACGCTCGAGGTCAGCCGCCCGACGAGGCCGCTCGTCAGCTGGTCCATCGCGTTGGAGGCGAGATCCATCCCGTGAGCGGACACGACCCCCACGGCCTGGTCGACCATGCTCTGCAGCCCCTCGGTATCCTCCGAGCCGAACTGCGCCCAGAAGCGGCCGAGGGCGTCCTGCACCTGCTCGAGGTAGGCGGGCACGTGGGCGAGAAGCTCCACGGTCTGCTGGAGGAAGGGCGGGAGGAACAGGGCGAGGAAGGCGACGACGACGGCGACCACCACGACGAGGGCGACGAGGGCGCCCTCCGCGCGGGGCACGCCGTGGCGCTCGAGCGCGTTGGTGATGGGGCTGCAGATGAAGCCGATGACGACGCCCACGACGACGAGCTCGACCGCCGGCCACACGAGCCCCAGGACGCGCACGGCCAGCGCGCAGACGACGCAGCAGCCGACCACCGTCCACACGGCGAGCGCGCGACGCCTCCACGTCTCAGCGTCGAGCCCGCCTCGCCCCTCGCCCACACTGTCGCCTGCGCCCATGCGTCCGTCCTCGCCCGTCTGCCGCTCCCTTCGCGCAAAAAAGCTACGGCAGTCGATTGTACCAGCACGGATGCCGTGTCGCAGCAGCTCCACAAGAGGCGCGGGGCGCGGCGGGCCAGGTGGGGCCCAGCGAGCCCGCGCCTAGCGGTAGGTGCCCTCCGGGTCGATCTTCTCCTGCACCTTCTTGAGGGTGCGGCGCAGGAGCCTCGAGACCTGCACCTGCGAGATGCCCAGGCGGTCGGCGATCTCCACCTGGGTGAGGCCGTCGATGAAGCGCATCTTGATGACCTCCTGCTCGCGCGGGGAGAAGTCCTTGATGGCGTCCTCCAGCACGATGCGGTCGTCCGAGGCGGCCAGGTCCTGGTCGACCGTCGCGTAGCGGTCAATCACGGCCGGGGCGTCCTCGTCGTCCGTGCCCCCGCCCTCGAGCGGGACCGAGCTGTAGGCGCTCGACGACTCCATTGCCTCCAGCACCTCGTCGACGCTCGCCCCGACGTGCTCCGCGATCTCCTCGACCGAGGGCGAGCGCTGAAGCTCGTTGGTCAGCTCGTCGGTGGCCTGGTTGACCTTCGCGGAGAGCTCCTGGAGCCGGCGCGGGACGCGCACCGACCAGCCCTTGTCGCGGAAGTGGCGCTTGATCTCGCCCATGATGGTGGGCGTGGCGTAGGTCGTGAACTCGAGCCCGCGGGAGGGGTCGAAGCGGTCGATGGCCTTGATCAGGCCGATGGTGCCGACCTGGATGAGGTCCTCGAGGGACTCCCCCCTGTTCTTGAACTTGGATGCGAGGAAGCGCACGAGGTTGAGGTGGTTGACGATGAGCTGCTCGCGCGCCTGCTCGTCGCCCTCCTCCTTGTAGCGACGGAAGAGCTCGCGGGTGCGGTCCTTGTCCCAGGCCAGCTTGCCGCGCGACCCCCTCCTGAGCTCCCTCCTTGACTGCGGGGCGCTCAGCTTACTCGGCATGCGCTGCGTCCAATCTCTTCTCCACGTGCAGGCGCCTCCCGTCGGGCGTGACCTCGAAGGAGTCGCACACGGCGGAGAGCAGGAGCTCGGCCAGGTCGAGCGACTCCGCCTGGTCCTCGGACTCCTCACAGGAGCCCTCGCCGAGCGAGAAGTCCATGGAGATGCCCTCGCCCGTCAGGGCAAAGGAGATGTCGCAGGCCGCGGGGCAGGTGGCGCAGGAGAAGACGAAGCCCTCCTCGGCCGCCATGCGCACGTCCTCCACGTCGTCGACGCTCATCCCGCGCACGACCGCCAGGTTGGCCGCCATCATGCGCACGGAGCGTGCGAAGCCCGCCTCGGCCGGCAGGGTCAGCCTGACCATCTTGTCCTCTGTGAGCTGCTGTTCCATTCCCTACTCCCCCTCGTGGGACCCGTCGGGCGCGCCCTCGGCGCGCGTGGGGCCATACGTCACGTAGGCCCTCTCGGTGGCCTCCGGCGCCTCGGGCGCGGGCTCGGGGGCCTCGGCGGCGCCCTCGCCTGCCGCGCCCTCGGCCAGGCGCGCGCCGGCGCGCTGGGGCTTGCCCGTGATCTTGCCGATGGCGTTGGCCACGCCGTTGGCGGCGCTGTCGGCAACGCGGTTGACCGTGGCCGTCACGCTGGAGGCAGTCCCGCTCACCTCGGAGACGTCCTTCAGGATGTCGTTCAGGGACGCGAGGTCGACCGTGGCGACGTCGACGGCCGTGTTGGCGCGCTCGATCAGGGGCTGCACCTGCTTTACGGCCGGCTCCAGGTCGTCGACCATGCCGTCCGCCTTGCTGATGATGGGCTGCACCTGCGCGATCGCCTCGTTGGCGGAACGCGCGACCTCCTCCACCGAGCTGCGGGCGCGGCGGATGGTCAGCGCCAGCTCCACCACCGCCCAGATGGCGACCGCTACCAGAACGACGAGAACAACGTGAAGGACGTCCATGTCTGCCCTCTCTCCCACAAGCGAGACCCCTCGCCCGAGTCCGGACTGCCAACGCTCCCATTCTACCCAAAGGGCGGCCGGCTATCTGCCTTGCCCCGGCGCCGCGGAGCCTCCGCTCGGACGCGCGCCCTCGGCGCGGTCGCGGGAGGTCGCCTCGATGCGCCAGGCCTCCCAGCCGCGCGGGCTCGGGCGGAAGAAGGCGCCCCGCGAGAGGCCCTCGGGCAGGTAGTCCTGCTCCACCCACCCGCTCGGGTAGTCGTGCGGGTAGAGGTAGGGGCCGTAGGCGTCCGACCCCGGACGGTGCCGGTCGCGCAGGTGGTTGGGGACCTCGCGCCTGGGACCGTGGCGCACCTCGGCGAGGGCGGCGTCGATGCCCGCCTCCGCCGCGTTGGACTTGGGCGCGAGCGCCACGTAGAGGGCCGCCTGGGCGAGGTTGATGCGGCACTCGGGGTAGCCGATGACCTCGGCGGACCTGAAGGCGGCCTCGGCGACGAGCAGGGCCTGGGGGTCGGCGTTGCCCACGTCCTCCGACGCCTGGATCATGATCCTGCGGGCGATGAACTTGGGGTCCTCGCCCGCGTCGACCATGCGCGCGAGCCAGTAGAGGACGGCGTCGGGGTCCGAGCCCCGCATGGACTTGATGAAGGCGCTGATGACGTCGTAGTGCATGTCGCCGTCCTTGTCGTAGGCGAGCCCGTGGCGGGGGTTCGCCTCGAGGACGTTCTCGGGCGTGATGGTCGCGGGCGCCTCCGGGGTGGGCCGGGGGCCCTCGGGCGGCTCGGCCATCTGGCTCGCGAGCTCGAGGGAGGTGAGGGCGGCGCGTCCGTCCCCGCCGGCGAGGGTCACGATCTCCTCGAGGGCGTCGTCGGCGAGGCGGAAGGCGCCGCCGAGCCCCTTGGGGCTCTCGACGGCGTGGCGCACGATCGAGCGTATCGAGTCGTCGTCGAGCGGGGCGAGCTCCACGACCCTGGAGCGGCTGATGAGGGCGGAGTTGACCTCGAAGTAGGGGTTCTCGGTCGTCGCGCCGACGAGGATGACGGTCCTGTCCTCCACGGCGTGCAGGAGGGCGTCCTGCTGGGAGCGGTTGAAGCGGTGGATCTCGTCCACGAACAGGATCGTGCGCTGCCCGCTCGAAAGGAGCCTGCCCTCGGCGGCCTCGATCTCGCGGCGGAGGTCCTTGACCGTGCCCGTGACGGCCGACACCTCGACGAACTCGGCGTGGGTGGAGTTGGCGATGACGTGGGCGAGGGTCGTCTTGCCGGTGCCTGCAGGCCCGTAGAGGATGACCGACGAGAGGGTGTCGTGCTCGATGGCGCGCCTGAGCCAGGACGCCTCGCCCACGGCCTGCCCCTGCCCCACGTACTCGTCGAGGGTCTCGGGCCGCATGCGCGCCGCGAGCGGAGCCGCGGCCATGCGCCTGCGGCGCTCGATGCCGCTGAAGAGGTTGTCCATCCTAGGGCCTCGCCTTGTCGAAGTAGCTCCGGTTGGGGAAGAGCTCGCGCGCCTCCGGGAAGAGGGCCTCGCAGGTGGCGACGAAGTAGTCGTCGGTCATCGCGCTGATGAAGTCGACCACGCACTGGTCGGGGTCGTCCTCCCACGCGTAGGAGCGCCCGTAGGGGGCGAGGTAGCGCGTGAGGGGCTGGATGTGGTGGTCGAAGATCGCCGCGGTCTCGTCGCCTGCGCGCAGGGCGTCCAGCTCGTGCTCGTAGAGCATCTCGAAGAGGCCGCCGACCTGCGGCGCGAAGTCCTCGCTGATCTCCTTGGAGCCGTAGATCTTCTCGTAGTTCTCGCGCTTGGCCCGGGAGAGCTCGGCGAAGCCCTCCTCGCTCATGCGAACCTCGCCGGTGCCCACGCTCGCCTCCACCACGTCCGCGACGAAGGCGGAGAGCGCCCAGGCGTTGTAGGAGCCGCCGAGCCCGTCGTCGAAGGCGTCGGGGGCGACCAGGTGCGCGCGGATCGCGTCCTGACGGTCCTTGCCGACGTAGGCGATGATGTCGGAGACGCGCACCACGCAGCCCTCGAGCGTCATGGGCCTGAGCCGCCTTATGGCGTCTTTTCCCTCGCGCCAGCAGCGCTCGATCCCCTCGTCGAACTCCTCGAAGCCGGAGAGGCCGCTCGTCGCGAAGCGCTGCTGCTCGAACTCGCCGTTGTGGCAGGCCACGCCGTCGAGCGTCTGCAGCGTCAGGTTGCGGCCGTAGAGCACGTCCAGCACGCGGACGCTCTGCAGGTTGTGGAAGAACCAGCGGCCGGTGCGGGCGTGCAGCACGTCGTTCAGGTAGCGCTCGCCCGTGTGGCCGAAGGGGGTGTGGCCGATGTCGTGGCCGAGCGCGATCGCCTCGATGAGGTCGAGGTTGAGCCCGAGCGCGCGCCCGATGTCGCGCGCGACGCGACCGACCAGCTGCTCGTGCAGGCCGCGGCGGGCGAGGTCGTCGTCCGCGCGGAAGGAGAAGACCTGGGTCTTGCCGTTGAGCCTGTTGTAGGCCGGCATGTGAACGATCTTCTCGCAGTCGCGCAGGAAGGCTGGCCTCAGCACGGTGTCGCGGTCGCGGTCGCGCGCGTCGCGCCTGATCGCCGCCACGTCCGGCGTGGCGACGCCTGCGAGCCGCCCCGACGCGACGTTGGCGCGCACCACGCGCTCGACCTCGGGGCTCAGCCGCCCGGTGAGCCCGGGGGCCATCCTGTTCGTCCTGGCTTCCATAGCCCTCCTCAGGTCACGTTCGAGAAGACCCTGTAGCGTACCACCTCGCGAGCTGGCATGGCGTCGGCGCCTGCGCCGCGATGCGGCAAGCGCCGACGGCACTCCCTACGCGCCCTCCCCCGGCTCCCTGGGGCCACGGCTCACGAAGGCGGAGAGGGAGGCGTCGAGCACGGAGAAGCCCAGCCTCCTATGGAGCCTCACCGACCCCTTGTTGTAGGGGTAGACCTCCGTCCACGGCACCTGGCCCGCCGCGAGGAAGGCGTTGGCCTTGGTGGCCTCGAGCGCGGCGCCCCAGCCCGCCTTGCGGTGCCCGGGGAAGACCTCGAGCATGCCGATGGAGCCCTCCTCGTGCTCGCCCACGAACCCCACGAGCTCCTCCCCCTCGAAGGCGCCGAGGAAGCGGCCGGCCTCGAGGGCGGAGGCGAGCCGCCCCTCGTCGAGGAAGCGCGCGAAGGAGTAGTGGCGCACCACGTCGCGGGCGAAGGAGGCGTCGAGCAGCCTGATGCCGGACGCGAGCGCGGCGTCCACCGGAATCGGTGCGGAGCCGTCGTAGGTGACGATGTGGTAGGGCTCGACGAGGTCGAGCCCCAGGACCTCCCGGACCTCGCGCTCCAGCCCCTCGCCGAGGGCGTCGACGAGAGTCGGCTCGCACAGCTCGCCCATCACGAGGCGCCCAAGCCCGCGGTCGGGCGAGAAGAGCATCTGGTCTCCGTTCTTTGCGCGGACGAGCAGGCAGCCGTCCTCCGCGAAGAGGACCTCGCCTTCGCCCCTGCGCAGCAGCTCCGCCATGGGGAAGGACTCGGAGCCCGCGCCCTCGAGCAGCGAGAGCGCACGGCGGCGGCGAAGCTCGGGAGGGAGCCGCGCGAGGTCGTCGGCGCGCATCCTGACGTAGAGGCGGCCGGCGAGCTGCTCGTGGCCGGCCGGCGTCGGGTGGTCCGCGTCTGCCGCTATGTGCGCGTCGTCGTGCGAGACGAGGCGCTCGCCGTCGGCGACGCGCATCTCGGGGTGCGCGCGGGCAGCGTCGCGGATGATGGAGGGCACCCGCGCGTAGCAGCTCCCCCGCCGCACGGGCGTCTTGAGCTCGTCGTGCCAGATCGGCGTCAGGACCCAGGTGGGGACCTCCGGCCACTCGCGCGCGACCTCGGCGAGGTAGGTCTCGACCTCGCGGCGGGTACGCGCCTCGGCGCAGGGCCCGAAGCGGTAGTTGGTGCCGAAGGCGACCACGACGAGCTCGGGAGAGACGCATCGGCCGAGCCCCGTGCAGGTGCCGTCCTGGAAGACCTGGCCGTAGACGGACTGGTTGACGAGGTCGAGCCCGAGGCGCTGCGCGAGGAGCGCCGGCCAGGTGCGTGCGGGGTCGTCGGCGAAGAAGCCCTGCGGGATGGAGTCGCCGAGCACCAGGAGGCTCCCCTCCCCCTCCACCGGCTCGATGGCGGACCCGTCGAGCCAGATCCTCGAGACCTCGCAGCCGCGCAGGCAGGGCAGCCAGACCGTCACCTCGCGGACCCTGCCGAAGCCGGGCAGCGGGACCATGCCCGGGCCGGGGGCCTCCCCCTCGTCCTCGAGGCGCAGCACGACCAGGGACGCCCCCTCGGAGGCGGGCACGCCGTCGATCCCGGAGGCGAGGGGAGCCGGCAGCACCGGGTCCACGTGGCGCCCGTCCACGTCGTAGGAGACGCCGTCGTGCGCAAGCCTGCCCGTGCCGGCGTCTATGACGGCGAGCTGGGCGGCGGTGTCGCGTGGCTCCGGGTCGAGGCGCACCGCGAGCGCGACCTCGGTCGCGTCCGTCCTGAACCTGAGCCGCACGCCCGAGGTGGTCCGCGCCATCCGCCGGTAGGTGCCGGGGCGCCAGGCCATGCAGCTGCCCAGCATCCGCATCTGGGCGGGGGTGAAGCGCTCGGGGCGCACCCATCCGCCCGCGCCCTGCGTCACGCCGACGCAGCCGTGCAGGAAGTCGACGGCCGAGGCCTCGAGCAGGGACACGCGGGCGCGCGCGTCGAGCACCATGCGAGCTATGCCCATGCGCTACGCACCCGCGTCCGCGAGGACCTTGCCGCCCTCGACGACGACCTGCCTGAGGTCGAAGCCCTCCCCCAGGACGGGGCGCAGGTTCTGCTTGTAGTCCCAGGTGAAGAAGCTCGTGCCGCCGAGCGCGCCCATGGTTTCGTTGATCTTCTCGAGCAGCTCGGCGCTTCCCTTGGGCACGCCCACGGCGCACAGGCGCCAGCCGCCGATCCCCGGCTCGCTCGCGGCGAAGCCGGCGTGCTCGGACGCCCAGTCGGTCGCGAAGAGGAAGTCCGCGAGAAGGGCATCCCCCTCCCTCGCCTCCAGGGCGCGCCCGGCCTCGGAGTAGCTCGACACCAGCCTCTGGCCCACCTCCGGCGCCCCGGCCAGGACGCTCGCGGCCTCAGTGCCCTCGCAGGCGATGACCGTCCTGCCGGCGGCCTCGGCGAGGTCGCCCAGGAAGGCGTCCTTCCTGGAGACGAGGCAATGCGTGGTGCGCAGGTAGGGCATCGAGAGGTCGGCCGCGGCCGCCACCTCGTCCGTCACCGGCAGGGCGGCGACCACGATGTCGGCGCGCCCGTCCGCGAGCGCGCCCAGCCGGTCCGCCGGGTCGCAGGCGACGTAGTTGGCGACCGCGCCCAGCTCGGTCGCGAGCCTGCCCGCGAGGTAGATGTCGTAGCCCACGTAGTTCCCGAACGAGCTGATGTAGCCGAGGGGGGCGGCGTCGGAGAGGACCGCTATGTCGAGCCGCTTGGACGCCCTGATCTCCGCGGGGGTGCGCCCGCCCGCCGGGGCGGACGGGGTGGTGGCCGCCTGGCCCGTCTCCCACCTGGTGCCGCGCGGGGCGCAGCCCGCGAGCGCGAGCGCGGCGACCGCAAGCCCCGCGCCCCCGACGAAGGAGCGCCTGCTGATGTCCGCGCCCCAGGCGCGTTCGTCCGCGCCCCGGCCTAACTGCTTTCCCATGACCCGTCCTTAGAGTCTCGCGTCCACTCGCCCGCACCGCCGTCGCCGCGAGCACGCCGTCCGCCGGCAGGCACGCCGTCCGCCGCCTCGCGGACGGGGCGGTACGCCTCCACGAGGTCCGGCAGCCGCCAGCGCGCGTTTGCCGGGCTCGTGGAGGGGAGGCAGGTCGCCTCCATCCCCACCTCGGGCTCCACGTAGCGCCGGTAGAGCCTGAAGGCCGCCGTGCCCGTGCAGAACACCCGCGCGATCGGTGCGACCTCAAGTATACGCGAGAGGTCGTTGGGCACGGGGTCCTCTATCGAGGAGTCGGACGCCCCCGTGATGGTGCAGGCGAGAAGGACGTCGTCGAGCGCGAGGCGGTGGCGGAGGCACAGCTCGCGCTTGCCCGCGACGTCGGCCGGCACCTCCTCGTCCCACAGGGCGGCGATGACGCGCCAGAAGCGGTTCTGCGGGTTGCCGTAGTGGTAGCCCCGCTCGCGCGACCTGGGGCTCGGCATGGTGCCGAGGAGAAGGACGCGGCTCTCGGGGCCCACGACCGGCGGCAGCGGGTGCACCACCCGCTCCGGCCTGGCGTGCGCGCGCCCGGCCGCGCCGGCGCCCGCATCCCGGCGGGCCACCCTACTCGCCCTCCTCCACGGTGACGTAGAACTCGCGCTCGTCGTCCAGGCGCAGCATGAGGATCCTCCCCCAGCCGGCGCCGCCCGCCGCCCCGCAGTCTATGGCCCAGCGGTCGGCCACCCCGCCCGTCGCCTCCGAGGCGCCGACGCGCATCATCTGGCAGAGGCCCTCCTCGTTGCGCGCCGGGCGGTCGAAGGCGTCCGCGATCGGCTCGACATAGGGGACCGGCGTGTGGCCGGCGACGACGATCGGCCCCTCGCCGCGGGCGTCCAGGAGGCCGGTCGGCGCACCCCAGAATTCCTCGCGGATCCAGAGCACGTCCTCGACTGACTGGCGTTCGAGCAGGCCCTCGAGGGCCGCGTCGTCCCAGTCCGTCCCCGCCGTGAGGTCAAGCGGGCGCAGGCCCGCGTGCACGAGGAGGAAGGGGCGCGCACCCACGCGCACGTGTCCCGCCGTGGGGAGCTCGAGCGCCCACTCGAGGAGGTCGAGCTCCTCGTCGTGCGGCAGCTTGTCGAGGCCCTCCATCGTGGTGCCGCCTCCGTTGATCGCCCAGTTGACGACCGCCGTCTGGTCCTCCTCCCCGTTGAGGAGGAAGTCCCTCATGAGGTCCTCGTGGTTGCCCATGAGGACGTGGGCGCCCGGGAGGTCGCGGCAGGCCCTCATGACCGAGACCGGGTCGGGGCCGCGGTCAATCATGTCGCCGAGGACCCAGACCTGGTCCTCTGCGCCGGGCGAGACTTCCTCGAGCAGGCGCTCGAACGTCTTGAAGTGGCCGTGGATGTCGGAGACTACGTAGGTCGCCATGCAAACCTCCCATCCTAAACAAAATACCCGACTTGTTTTTGTCGCACAAGGAAGCCGCGAGGCTTGCTGCACGACGGCATGGTGGCCACGTCGCCTGGGCGACGCCCCGAAGGCCCTTCTGGCCTGGCCCCCGCCCGGACGGCGGCGGCCCTACCTCGAGCGGCGCAGCCGTCGGATCCTGGCACGGGCGCGGGCGAGCCTCCAGGGCGCGGGCGACCCCACCTCGACGACGCGCCCTGCGCGGGGGCCGCCCCCGCCGGCGCGGCGCACCTCGAGCGCGACCTCGTCCATCGTCGGCCCGAAGCGCCCCTTGGCGAGGCGGCACTCCCACACCACCAGGACGGTCCAGCCGGCCGAGGCGAGCCGGTTGGCGTCGCGCACGTCGCGCGCCCGGTTGCGGGCGAACTTCTGGCGCCAGAACTCCACGTTGCTCTTGGGCAGGGCCATCTGGCACCACGCGCAGTGGTGCCAGTAGCAGCCGTTCACGAAGATGGCGAGCCTGCGCCCCGGGTAGCAGACGTCCGGTCTCCCCGGCGCCTTCTTCCAGTGCAGCCGGTAGCCGGGAAGGCCCCTCTCGCGCAGGGCCTGCCTCACCCTGAGCTCCGGCTTGGTGTCGACGCTGCGGTTGGCCTGCATCACGTGGCGCGTGGCGAGGCTCACCACGGGCGCGGGGACGGACCCCTCCGCCGGCCCCTCCGCGGTCCCCTCCGAGGGCACCGCCCTAGACCTCGAGGCTCTCTATGTCGGAGACGATGTCTGCCGGCGTGAAGTGGTAGATGTGGAAGAACTCCTCGGTCGGCACGCGGTCGAGGAACTCCTTCCGGCCGCCGTAGCACAGCACCCTCAGGTGGGAAGCGCCAAAGTAGCGGCACACCTTCTCTCCGAAGCCGCCGCACAGGATTCCCGGCTCGAGCGTCACCACGATGTCGTGGCCGGCCTCAAGGGAGTCGAGCAGGGGCTCGTCGAAGCTCGAGTAGTTGAGCGCCTCGACGACCGTGGGGCGGATCCCGTCGCGCTCGTCGAGGAGGTCGGCGACCTGGAGGGCCATCTCCACCGTGGCGCCGATGCTCAGGATGCAGATCCTGCCACCCGGGCGCACGAGGTGCCAGCCGCCGGGACGCGCCGCGTCGAAGCCGCACGCGCCCTCGCCCTCGAGGACCTTCTCGGGCACGCGGATGACGACGGGGCGCTCCGTCTGGTCGATCGACCAGTCGAGCATCGCGAGGTACTCCTGGCGGGTCGCGGGGGCCAGGCAGGTGAGGCCGGGGATATTGCCCGTGGTGACGAGGTCGGTCGTGCCGGAGTGGGTCGCGTCGATGTCGTAGAACCCCGCGCCGAAGACGAGGATGGTCGCGGGGCAGCGGTTGAGCGCGAGCTCGAGCATGAGCTGGTCGTAGGCGCGCTGCAGGAAGGTCGCCATCACGTAGAAGACGGGCTTGGCCCCGCCGCGCGCACAGCCGGCGGCGAACGCCACGGCGTGCGGCTCTGTGATCCCGGTGTCCACGAACTGCTCGCCCGAGAGGGCCCGGAACTCCGGCGTGAGCCCCACGCCGCCCGGCGCGCCGGCGTTGATGGCCAGGACCGTGGGGTCGGCGGCCATCTTGATGCTCATGAAGTCGCGGGTGATCTGCTGGTAGGTGTCAGCGACCTCGCGCGAGGCGCGCTCGGCGGCGGAGGCGACGGAGTGGGAGGCCTCCTTGTTCTGCTCCGCCCAGGGCATCCCCTTGCCCTTGAGGGTGTGGATGTGGACCACGACGGGGTGGTCTATGTCCTTGACCTCGCTGAAGGCGCTGACGAGCGCGCCGACGTCGTTGCCCTCCTCGACGTAGCGGTAGTCCAGGCCGAGGTCGCGGAAGACGTTTCGCTCGGAGGTGCCGCCGCTCTCACGCAGCTCGCGCAGGCCCTCGTAGATGCCGCCGGAGTTGGGTGCGATCGACATCTCGTTGTCGTTGAAGACGACGATCAGGTTGGTGCCAACGACCGCCGCGTTGTCGAGGCCCTCGAAGGCCTCGCCGCCGGACAGCGCGCCGTCGCCGAGGACGCAGACCACGTTGTTACTCTGGCCGAGCAGGTCGCGCGCCTTGGCCAGCCCCAGGGCGAGGCTCACCCCCTGGGAGGTGTGGCCGCAGCGGAAGATGTCGTAGGGGCTCTCCTGGGGGTTGGTGAACCCGGAGCACTCGCCAAAATGGGCTGGGTCGGTGAAGGCCGCCTTGCGGCCGGTGAGCATCTTGTGCGTGTAGCACTGGTGGGACACGTCGAAGACGATCTTGTCGCGCGGCGCGTCGAAGACGTAGTGCAGCGCGATGGTGGCCTCGACGACCGCGAGGTTGGAGCCCATGTGGCCGCCGGTCACGCCGACGCTCTCGATAATCGCCGAGCGACACTCCCCGGCCAGCTCGACGAGCTCGGAGGTGGAGAGGCCCTTCAGGTCTCGCGGACTGTCGATGCGATCCAGATACCTGCCCATGATCCCGCTCTACCCCCTGGCTCCTCGTTTGGGGACTGGGCACGCCAGCCCGGACCGGCACGTCGCCGCCCGCCGCGGGGCGGACGCGACATTACATCTTACGCGAAAGGACAGCCTCGTGACAGGCGCGAGCGCGATCCCTACCGTTCGCGGAGGGGCCGGGCGCTATTCCACGGGCTCGCCGGAGAAGTCGAGGCCGTGCGTGATCCTGCGCGCGACCCGCTCGTCCGCGCCGTCGGCGAGCAGCTCCGTGACCGAGAAGGTCACCCTTCCGAGGGCCGCCTCGTAGAGGTCCCAGAACGAGGCGCGGGAGCTCTCACCGGTGAAGGGGTTCTCCCACGGGAGGTGCGCCCGGTTGTCGAAGTCGCTCGTCTCCTCGGCCCGCACGCGGTGCGCCATGGCCCGGTAGAGCGAGTAGCGGCTCGGGGAGAACGCGCGCTCGATCGCACCCGCCAGGTCGAGCCTCAGCGGGTCGGGGGCGAAGAAGGCGCGCTGCGCCACGCGGAAGCACTCGACCGCGTGCGGAAAGGCGTGGGCGGCCTCCTCTACGGCCGCGCCCGAGAGCTCGGCGACCTGCTCCGCGAAGAGGCGGCCGACGCGCGTGAGCACGCGGTCCTGGGCGAGAAGGACGTGCTCGTAGGGGCGGTAGGCGCGGATGGTCTGGTGGCGCTTCGCGAAGAGGACCATCTCGTCGAGGTCGCGCTCCACCTCGGCGTGCACCCGCCCCGAGTCGCCGCGGTCGAGCCCCTCGACGCCGGCGGCGGTGAGGCCGCGCTCCCAGAAGTAGACGAGCGGGTGCACCGTCGAGTCGAGGAGGTAGTGGCAGAGGAAGCCCGCCACGTAGGCGCGAGCGACGCCCTCGTCGCCCGCGTAGGGGTCACGCGCCGCGCGCGCCAGCGAGGCCAGCACCCGCGAGGGGCGCTCGTGGTGCAGGCGGTTTCCCACTTCCCTGTAGGGGCGGCTCCCTATGGGGTCGAGCACGAGGTAGAAGAAGGGGTCCGGCCCCTGGTTGCCCAGGAGGAAGGCGTCCCTCTCATCCGGCGTCGAGAGCTCGACGGCGCCGAGGGCCGCCCCGAAGGCGTCCCGTCCAAAGAAGTCGTGGGTCATGACCGCAGGCATCGTCTGCTCCTCCGTCCCCCAGGCCCGCCGGCACCTGCCGGGCAGGCAGCCTCCGCTCAGAGCGTAGCGTAGCGCAAGCGTCCCCGGGAGGGCCCGCGCCCCACGCCGACGCCACCTTACGCTCAGATTACGCGCGGCTGATAATGGGCTAGGCCCGACAGGGCTAGCATGGTCTGTCGCCATTTGCGCAGGACGGCGCCGGCGGCGGGGGTCACGCACCCCGCGGAGGCGCCCCGAGGAGAGGGACGGTGGTTCGCATGGCAGGGCGCAGGCTCGACAGGACCGAGAGGAGCTGGGTCCTCTACGACGTGGGCAACAGCGCGCTCGTGCTTCTCGCCTCGAGCGTCATCCCCATCTACTTCAAGTCGCTCGCGGACGGGCCGGCACTCGTGGCGTGGAGCTACGCCGAGACGGTGGCCTCGCTGATCATCGCCCTTCTCATGCCCGTCCTCGGCAGCATGGCCGACATGCAGGGCATGAAGAAGCGCTTCGTGCTCGGCTGCGTGCTCACCGGCGCCGTGGCGACCGTCGCAATGGGCATCCCCACCGCCCCCATGGCCTTCCTCGTCGTCTACGTCATCTCCTCGGTCATGCTCAACACCTCGATGGTGTTCTACGACGCCCTGCTCGTGGACGCCACGACAGACGATCGCATGGACGAGGTCTCGAGCCAGGGCTACGCCTGGGGCTACGTCGGCTCCACCATCCCCTTCATCGCCTGCCTCGCGATCGTCCTCGTGCGCCCCTTCGGCATCTCCATGAGGACGGCTATGCAGATCTCGTTCCTGATCACCGCCGCCTGGTGGGTGGCCTTCACCGTGCCGCTGCTCAGGAACGTGCGGCAGACCCACTACAAGCCACGGCAGGACCACCCCGTCTCCCGCGCGATCCGAGGCATCGGCGCCACCGCCCGAAAGATATGGGCCGACCGCACCATGCGCTACTACGTCATCGCCTACTTCTTCTACATCGACGGCGTGCACACCATCATCAAGCTCTCGACCAGCTATGGCTCCGACCTCGGCATCGACGGCACCCAGCTCGTGCTGGCGCTGCTCGTCACCCAGTTCGTGGCCTTCCCCTCCGCCATCGCCTACGGCAGGATGGGCTCGCGCTTCGGCACCAAGCGGATGCTGCTCGCAGGCATCGTCGGCTACACCTTCATCACCCTGTTCGCGGCCTTCTTCCTGCGCACCGCCGCCGAGTTCTGGTTCCTCGCCATCATGGTCGGCCTCTTCCAGGGCGGCATCCAGGCGCTTTCTCGCTCGATGTTCGGCAAGCTCTGCCCCAAGGACCACGCCAACGAGTACTTCGGCTTCTTCGACATCTTCGGCAAGTACGCCGCCATCATGGGCACCTTCATCGTCGCGACCATGACGCAGCTCACCGGCTCCGGCTCGCTCGGCGTCCTCTCCGTCGTCATCCTGTTCGTCGTCGGCTTCGTGGCCATGTGGCGCGTTCCGGAGCGCGGCCCCGCCGAGGAGGAGGCCGCCTAGCGGAGAAGGACGTCCGCCCCAGGCGCCCGCCTGCGCGGGCGCCATCCGGCCGCGAGCTCTAGTCGAGGATCTCCAGGTGCTTCATCGAGATGTCGACGATGCCCGAGCTGTGCGTCAGCGCGCCCGAGGAGATGATGTCGACGTCGAGGTCGGCCAGCTGCGCCACGTTCTCCTCGCTCACGTTGCCCGAGATCTCGCACAGGGCGCGGTGGTCGATCAGGCGGATGGACTCGCGCATGTCGTCGCGGCTCATGTTGTCGAGCATGATGACGTCCGCGCCGGCCTCCACCGCCTCGCGCACCATCTCGATGGTCTCGCACTCGACCTCGATCTTGCACATGAAGGAGACGCGCATGCGCGCCGCCGCGATCGCGGGCTTGACGCCGCCGGCGGCATTGATGTGATTGTCCTTGAGGAGCACCGCGTCGGAGAGGCCCGTGCGGTGGTTGCCGCCCCCGCCGATGCGCACGGCCGCCTTGTCGAAGACGCGCATGCCCGGCGTGGTCTTGCGCGTGTCGACGAGCTTGGCGTGGGAGCCGGCGGCGGCGAGCAGGTCCACCATCCGCCGCGTGTAGGTCGCCACGCCGCTCATGTGCTGCAGGTAGTTGAGGGCCGTCCTCTCCCCCGCCAGCAGGATGCGCACGTCGCCCTCGACGGAGGCGAGCAGCTGGCCGGCGTGGATGCGGTCGCCGTCGTGCACGAGCGAGGTCACCACCGTGGTGGGGTCGAGGATCTCGAAGACGTGGGTGAAGACGGCGAGGCCCGCGATGACGCCGTCCTGCTTGGCGATCACCTCCACGCGCGCGTGCTTGCGCCCGGAGATGACCGCGTCGGTCGAGACGTCGCCGGAGGGCATGTCCTCCTGGAGGGCGTATCGGATGTGCTGCTCGGTCGCCACGTTCAGGACCGAGGGGTCCATCGTGGGGCGCATGTCCTTGGTGTGCTCGATGATGATCCGCTCCGCCGCCCGACGGGCGAACACGAGGCACTCGAGCAGCGAGTTGCTCGCCAGGCGGTTCTTGCCGTGAACGCCGGTGCAGGCGGTCTCGCCGACGGCGAAGAGGCGCGACATCGTGGTCTCGGCGTTGGTGTTCACGTGGATGCCGCCCATGAAGTAGTGCTGGGCGGGCACGACGGGGATGGGCTCGGAGAGGATGTCGTAGCCCTGCGCGAGGCAGTACTCGTAGATGTGCTTGAAGTGGGTCTTGATGATGGAGGGCTTGATCCTCTCGAAGGAGAGCCACACGTGCTTGGTCCCCTCGCGCCTCATCTCGGCGAGGATCGCCTGGGCGACCACATCGCGCGGCTGCAGCTCGTCGCAGAAGCGCTCCATCTTGGAGTTGAGGAGGATGGCCCCCTCGCCGCGGGCGCTCTCGGAGATGAGGAACGAGCGACCAGGCTCGCTCGAGTAGAGGCTCGTGGGGTGGATCTGCACGTAGTCCATGTGCTCGAGCGCCACGCCGTGCTTGGCGGCGATGCGACAGCCGTCGCCGGTAAGGATCGGGAAGTTGGTGGAGTGCTCGAAGCAGCCGCCGATGCCGCCCGTGGCGAGCACCGTGAAGCGCGAGTAGATCTCGTAGACCTCGTCCGCGTTGTCGTGGTCCTCGGCGCGGATGCCCGTGCAGACCTTCTGGTCGCCCGTGCCCTGGTCGACGAGGATGTCCACCATCTCGGTGTTCTCGTAGATCTCCACGTTGCGGCAGGCGCGCACCTGCAGGAGCAGGGTCTCGGTGATCTCGCGGCCGGTGATGTCCTCGTGGAATAGGATGCGCGGGCGCGAGTGGGCGCCCTCGCGCGTGTAGGCGAGCTCGCCGGAGGGCGTGCGGTTGAAGCGGACGCCGTAGCTGATCAGGTCGTTGATGATGGTGCGCGAGCTGCGGATGAGGATGTCGACGCTCTCGGGGCGGTTCTCGTAGTGGCCCGCCCTCATCGTGTCCTCGTAGAAGGAGTCGTAGTCGTCCTTGTCGTGCAGCACCGAGATGCCGCCCTGGGCGAGCATGGAGTCGCAGGTCTGGATGTCGCCCTTGGCGAGCATCACGATCTTGTAGTTGCGCGGCAGCTTGAGCGCGGTGTAGAGGCCCGCGGCCCCGCAGCCTGCGATCACCACGTCGCACTGGAGCCTCTTCATGGCAGCCCCTCCCCGGCCCGTCCGCCGGGCCCGGCGTCGTCGTCTTCGGTCGCGCCGGGGCGGCCCCGGCCGGCGCACGCCCTAGCGGGCGAGCTCGAGCATGCGGTCGAGCGCGCGCCTCGCCCCCGCGGCGAAGCGCTCGTCCACGTCCGTCTCCCCCGTGCCGTCGCGCAGGCAGGCCAGGACCTTCTCGCCCGTGACCTTCGCCATGTTGGGGCAGACGGGCGTCGTGCGCGGGAAGTAGTAGCGCTTGCGGCCCTGCTGGCCCGTCGCCGCGAGGCGCAGGTCGATCTCGTGGTGGACGCCGTGCACGGTGCAGATGACGTAGTCCTCCTCCGCGCCCGAGACGACCCGCTCGATGATGCCCGAGGTGGAGCCCACGTAGTCCGCCTCGTCCACCACCCAGGAGGCGCACTCGGGGTGGGCGCAGACGACGGCCCCGGGGTGCTGGGCCCTGAGCTCTTGCACCTCGACGAGCTCGATCGCCTCGTGCGTGACGCAGAAGCCGTCGTTCAAGATCACGTTCTTGGAGGGCACCTGCTCGGCGACGTAGTGGCCGAGGTGCATGTCGGGGATGAAGAGCACGTTGCGCTGGGGCAGGCGCCCCACGATCCTCACGGCGTTGGAGGACGTCACGCAGACGTCCGAGAGGGCCTTCGTCTCGGTCGTGGAGTTGACGTAGCAGACGACCGCGAGGTCTTCTCCGTAGCGCTCGCGCGCCTCCTCCACCGTCGAGCGCCTCACCATGTGCGCCATGGGGCACCCCGCCGTGGGGTCCGGCATGAGCACGCGCTTCTCGGGCGAGAGGAGCTTGGCGCTCTCCGCCATGAACTCCACGCCGGCGAAGACGAGGGTCGCGCACGAGAGCTCCTTGGCCTTGCGCGCGAGGTAGAAGGAGTCCCCCACGAAGTCCGCGAGGTCCTGGGCGTCGTCCTCCACGTAGTAGTGGGCGAGGATGACCGCGTCCTTCTCGCGCTTGAGGCGCTCGACCTCCGCGCGCATAGAGTCTGTGACCATGAGCCCCCCAAGCGAGTCCCGGCACTGCGCCACCGAGGATAACACGCCAGGGGTCCCGCGCGCCCACCGGACGAACGTCGCCCGGCGGACGCGCGGGAAGGCTAGCCCGCGAGCTCTGCGAGGAGGTCGCCGAGGGCGTCCGCCATCTCGTCGACCTCGGCCTCGCTCACCACGAGGGGCGGCAGGAACCTCAGGATCGAGTCGCCGATGTGGTTGAGGACGAGCCCCCGCTCGAGGCCCTTCTCCACCACCTCGGTCGCGACCGGCGCGTCGAGCTGGGCGCCGCGCATGAGGCCGTGGCCGCGCACCTCGCTGACGTGGGGGAGGCAGGCCAGGCGGGCCGCCAGGTGCTCGCCGCAGGCGATCGCGTGCTCGCCTATGTCCTCCTCCACGAGCGCCTCCACGCACGCGCGGCCGACGGCCGCCGCCAGCGCGTTGCCGCCGAAGGTCGACCCGTGGTCTCCCAGCCCCAGGAGGTCGGCCGCCTCGCCCCTCGCCGCGAACGCGCCCATGGGGAAGCCCCCACCGATGCCCTTGGCCATCGTCACGACGTCGGGCTCGATGCCCGCCAGCTGGTAGGAGAAGGGCGCGCCGCAGCGGAAGAAGCCCGTCTGCACCTCGTCCACCACGAGGAGGAGTCCGCGCTCCCGGCACGCCTCCGCGACCCCCCTGAGGTAGTCCGCGTCCGCGGGCCACACGCCGCCCTCGCCCTGCACGCACTCGAGCATGACCGCGCAGAAGGGCCCGCACTCCCCGCCCGGCTCGTCGAGGCGCGCCTCGAGCGCCCCGAGGTCGTTCAGGGGCACGGAGTCGAAGCCCTGAGGGAGCGGCAGGAAGCTCCTGTGGAAGGCCTCCTGGCCCGTGGCCGAGAGGGTCGCGAGCGTGCGGCCGTGGAAGCCGCGCTTGGCCGTGAGGATGGCGCTGGCCCCGCCGAGGCGCCTCTCGCCCCAGCGGCGCGCGACCTTGATCGCGCCCTCGTTGGACTCGGCCCCGGAGTTGGAGAAGAACAGCTTGAAGGCGGAGCCGGTCGAACCCGTCACGTGGCCGGCCCCGTCGGTCGTGGTCGCGAGCAGGGCCGCCACGTCGCGGGCGAGCTCGCCGCGGTTCTCGACGTAGTAGTAGTTGCCAACCTGCCAGAGGCGGCCGGCCTGCTCCTCGAGGGCGGCGACGAGCCTGGGGTGGCCATGCCCGAGCGAGAGGGCGCCGATGCCGCCGAGGAAGTCGAGGTAGGCGTTGCCCGCGGAGTCCCACAGCCGCGCGCCCTCGCCGCGCACGAACTCGACGGGGAGCCTCCCGTAGGTGTGCATGAGGTAGGTGTCGTCGAGCGCTGCCACGTCCTCGGGGACGCTCCGACCTATGTTCGCAGCTGCCATGGGTCTCTCCTTGTCTCCGCCGCGCGGGCGGTCGTCTAGTCCTGGGTGAACATGGTGCCGATGCCGGCGTCGGTGAAGATCTCGAGAAGGATCGAGTGCGGGTAGGTGCCGTTCAGGATGTGCACCTGCTCCACGCCGGCGTCGAGCGCGGAGGCGATGGCCGTGACCTTGGGTATCATGCCGCTCGAGAGCGTCCCCGACTCGAGCAGCTGGTGGGTCTCGCTCCGCGTGACCTGCGTGACGAGGCTGTCCTCGTCGTCGACGTCGGCGAGAAGCCCGTCGACGTCCGTGAGGTAGACGAGCTTGTGGGCCTTGAGGGCCTTGGCGGTCTCCGAGGCGGCGACGTCGGCGTTCACGTTGTAGAAGCCGTCCGGGCCGCAGCCCACCGAGGCGACCACCGGGATGTAGCCGGCGTCGAGGACCGCCTCGACGAGCTCGGTGTTGACCTTGCGGATCCTCCCCACGCGCCCGAGGTCGGCGCTCACCGGTTCGCACTTGAAGGTCTTTCCGTCCGCGCCGGAGATGCCCACCGCGTTGTTGCCGTACTCGTTCAGGGCCCAGACCAGCTGCTGGTTGACCTTGCCGATCAGGACCTCCTGGACGGCCTCCATGGTCGCGTCGTCGGTCACGCGCAGCCCGTCCTTGAAGCGCACGGGGATGTCGAGCTGCGAGAGCAGGCGGTTTATCGCCTTGCCGCCGCCGTGGACGAGGACGACGCGCATGCCCATGAGCTTGAGCATCTCGATGTCGGCTACGACGCCGGCCATGAGCTCCTCGTTCTCCATCGCCGAGCCGCCGTACTTGACGACGACGGTCTCGCCGCGCCACTCGTTGATCCACGGCAGCGCCTCCACGAGGACGTTCGCCTTCTGGAGCGCCTCCTCGCGCATGATCCGGTCGTGCCTCTTCATCGGTCCTCCCTCTCCACTCTCCCCTCCTGGTGGCGCGGCGACCCCGGCCCTCCCGGGGCGCCGCCATGCCGCTAGGTCCTGTACTCCCCGTTGATCTTCACGTAGTCGTGCGTGAGGTCGCAGGTCCAGATCCTGCAGGAGGCGTCGCCCATGTGGAGGTCGAGCGCGATGGGCACCTCCGGCGCCTCGAAGCGGCGAAGCATCTCCTCCTCGTCCATGGGCACCGCCATGCCGCCGCGGCAGACCGCGACGCCCAAGAAGTCTATGTCGACCCGCGCCTGGTCGAAGGCGACGCCGCACTTGCCGGCCGCCGCCGCCACGCGCCCCCAGTTCGCGTCGTGGCCGAAGACGGCCGTCTTCACCAGGGGCGAGTTGGCGACCGCGCGGGCGACCTCCTCCGCGTCGGCCGGGGTCGCCGCGCCCGTCACGTCCACGGTGACGAGCTTGGTCGAGCCCTCGCCGTCCGCCGCGATCTGGCGTGCGAGCTGCTCGGCGACCGCGCGCACGGCGGCCGCGAGAGCGGGGTAGCCGGCCGACCCCACGTCGATCTCGTCGCCGCCTGCGGCGCCCGTCGCAAGCAGGAAGCAGGAGTCGTTGGTGGAGGTGTCGGAGTCGACGGTCACCTTGTTGAAGCTCGCGCGCACGGCCGCGCCGAGCGCCGAGGCCGCCGCGGCACGGGTGAGGGGCGCGTCGGTCGAGAGCACGCAGAGCATGGTCGCCATGTTTGGCTGGATCATGCCCGAGCCCTTCACGAAGCCACCCACGTGCACCACCCTGCCGCCGACCTCGCCGGCGAGCGCGAACTCCTTGGGGTGGGTGTCGGTGGTCATCACGGCGCGCGCCGCGGCGTGGGCGCCGGCCGCGTCGTGGGAGAGCGCCTGGAGGGCGGCCGGCACGCCAGAGGCGAAGGGGGCCTCGTCGAGCTGGACGCCGATGACGCCGGTCGAGGCGACGAGGACCTGCCCCTCCGCGCAGCCGAGCGCACGGGCGAGCAGGGCCGCCGACTCGCGTGCGACGCCGAGCCCGCGCTCCCCGGTCGCCGCGTTGGCGTTGCCGGAGTTGAGCATCACCGCGCGGGCGGAACCCGCTGCCGCGCGCGGGCGCGAAACCTGCACGGGCGCCGCGCAGAAGCGGTTCTGCGTGAAGGTCGCCGCGCAGGTTGCGGGCTCGTCCGCGACGACGAGGGCGAGGTCGAGGCGGGCGGGGTCCTTGCGGAAGCCCGCGTGGACGCCGGAGGCGGCGACGCCGGAGGCGGCGCAGACGCCCCCCTCGCAGGGGGCGAAGCCGAACGAGGCGGCTCCGGACGACTCGTCGGGAACTGGTATCGCATCGAAGGTGGACATGGTCGCATCCCTTCCTGTCAGGGCGTAAGCGGCGCACGACGCCCGGCGATTCCGGGCGCCCGGCGGGCCGCGCTCTCTCTGATTTGCTCTTCCGGGGGCATGGCGCCAGGGCCAGCCAGGTCGCCTAGACCACGGGCGCCACGAAGTCGAGCCCTGCCGTCTCGGGCAGGCCGCAGACCAGGTTGGCGCACTGCACCGCCTGCGCCGCGGCCCCCTTCCCGAGGTTGTCGATGGCGGCGGAGGCGACGAGCACGTGGCGTCGTCGCGCGTCCAACGCGACGCCCACCTGGGCGCGCGCCGTGCCGGCGACGGAGGCGCAGGAGGGCATCGCGTGGGCGGGAAGGACGCTCACGAGCGCCTCGTCGCGGTAGCGGTCCTCGTAGATGGCTTGGACCTGGCCTGGCGTTACCTCGGGCGCGACCTCGAGGTAGACCGTCGCCACGAGGCCGCGCTTGAGCGGCACCAGGTGCGGCGTGAAGACGACGTCGACGG
This sequence comes from uncultured Olsenella sp., assembly GCA_900314575.1. GTDB lineage: Bacteria > Actinomycetota > Coriobacteriia > Coriobacteriales > Atopobiaceae > Olsenella_K > Olsenella_K absiana. The sequence goes on from OMVS01000007.1 coordinate 26,193, forward strand.
GCGAGCCTGCCACGGCCGAGAGGGTCTGCTCCATCTCGGGGGTGTGGCGGTGCGACCCCACTCCGTATGCCTCGACGGAGTCGCTCGCATGGCAGAAGTGCGTGCGCTCGGAGGGCTTGCGACCTGCCCCCGAAACGCCGGACTTGGCGTCTGACACAACGAGCGAGGAGGTGACGATGCCCGCCTCGAGGGCGGGGGCAGCGGCCAGCGCCGTCGCGGTGGGGTAGCAGCCCGGGGCCGCGACCAGGACGGGCTTACCCGAGGCACGGCGGCGCCCGAGCGCCACGAGGGCCGCACGGTTGAGCTCGGGCAGGCCGTAGACCGCCTCGGCGAGGAGCTCGGGGGAGGTGTGGGGCGTCTTGTACCAGGCCTCGTACACCGCGGGGTCCTTCAGGCGATAGTCCGCCGAGAGGTCGACGACCGAGACGCCGCGCTCGAGGAGGGCCGGCGTGATGGCGAGGGAGGCGGTGTGAGGCACCGCGAGGAAGGCGAGGTCCGCGGCCGCGGCGATCGCGTCGGGGTCGGGCAGCGAGAAGGTCGCGGCGCACGACCCGAGGAGAGCCGGGTAGACGTCGGAGAGGGCAACCCCTGCGGCCTTTCGGTCGCAGGCCATCGCCAGCTCGAGGTTGGGGTGGGCGAGCACGAGCCGCACGACCTCGACGCCGGCGAAGCCGGTGGCGCCGACGACACAGACACGGATATGGCTGGGGGTTGCAGACATGTGATAAGACCTCTCTTCTTATCGCCGCTTATCAGGAAGCCGAGGGCATCGTTGTGTGGCCGCATGGCCGGTGCCCCGCTCATACCGATCCCGCGCTCGGCGGGCGTAGTGGGGCCTACCCTAGCACAACGCCGCGGGGCCCCGGGTCCGCCCGCGCGTTGTTATTCTTCTCGACACATGCCCCCGCGGCGGGCCCGCGCCCGGCCGCAAGATTGGCGCTATAGTGTCTTGCGTGCGCCCGCCAGGGCGCGAGCACCAGCAAGAAGGAGAGAAGATGCCCGCCTCCACCGCCTACAGCAACCGAGAGCTCAGAGCCAAGAGGGGTGACCTCAGCATCTACGGCCAGCTCTACCTGCCCGGCTCCTGGGACGGCTCGCCCCTCCCCACCGTCGTCTGCGCCCACGGCTTCGGCGCCAACTACCTACACAACGTGCCCTACGCCTGGACGCTCGCCGAGGCCGGCTTCGCGGTGTACTGCTTCGACTTCTGCGGCGGCGGCTACGCCTCGAGGAGCGACGGCAACCCCATCAACATGTCGATCGAGACGGAGCTCGCCGACTTCGAGTGCGTGGTGGACATGGTCCGCGGCCAGGACTTCTGCGATCCCTCGTGCGTCGTCTGCATGGGCGAGGACCTCGGCGGGCTCGTGGCCACCATGGTCGCCGACGCCCTGCCGGACGAGGTGAGCGCCCTCGTCCTTCTCTACCCCACCCTGCAGCTGCACGACGAGACCAGGCGCACCTTCCCCACCAAGAAGAACATCCCGCAGTCCTACCGCCTCTCCGGCATGCGCGTGGGCCGCGGCTTCGGGGAGGCCGCCTGGGACGCCAACCCCTACACGCACATGCGCGACTTCGGCGGCGACGTGCTCATCGTGCACGGCGACGAGGACGCGACCAGCCTCGTCGAGTACTCCGAGCGCGCGGCGGAGGTCTTCCGCTCGGCGAGGCTCGAGACGATCCACGGCGGCCGGCACGTCTTCCGCGACCAGGCCCTCGAGCGCGCCCAGGGGCTCGTCCTGCGCTTCGTGCGCGAGCAGGCCTCCAAGGCGGCGGCCCGCCTGCGCGAGGAGGCGCGCCAGCGCGCGCTCGCCGAGGCCGCCACGCAGGCGACCCAGGACGCGATCCGCGCCGCGCAGCAGGCCCTCGCGGAGGAGTTCCCCGCAGATCCCGTCGCGCCGGGCCAGCTCACCCTCGGCGAGGCCACGGCGCCGGAGCCGGCGGAGGCCGCGGGCGAGAAGGACGTGGCGCCCGCGCCCGCGCCGAGGCGCTCGCGCTACGTGCAGCCCGACCCCAGCAAGCTCGGCCGTCGCCGTGCGCGCCACTTCCGCGGGGACGCGTAGGCGGCCAAGGCCCGCCCGCCCGTGGCGACCGCGCTACCTGATCCGGAAGAGCAGGCCTGTGTCGCCCGGCACGCTGAGCGTCGCCCATCCGTCGACGACGGGGACGCTCGCCGGCCGCAGGCCCTCCCCCTCGCGCGCCGCACCCGCCCCGGGGTCGCCGACGCCCTCGCTCGCGCCCGCATCGCCCCGGGCGGGCGAGAAGTCCGCCGGAAGCCCCGCGTCCTTCTCGCCCACCGCCGCCGCGGGAGCGGTGGGCGCCTCGGGCCCCACGAACCTCTCGCCCTCGACGTCCACGCAACCGTCCTCGCTCCTGCCGCCGAAGCGCTCCCAGTCCGTGGAGAGCACGAGCTCGAGCGAGGTGGCGAAGGAGACCGCGAGCCCGAAGTCGCGCTGGGCGGGCTCGCCGAGGTTGAGCACGCAGGCGTAGCGCTCCTGCCCCCACCGGCGCTCGAAGGCGAACACGAGCCGCTCGCGTGCGCGGTCGCCTATCCCGAGCCAGGTGAAGCCCTCCCCGCGGAAGTCCCAGCGCCAGAGCGCGGGCGTGTCGAGGTAGAGCCGGTTGAGCTCGCTCATGAAGCGGTAGAACTCGAGGTGGGTCGCGGGGTCGCCCGAAAGCGACTCCTCGCCCGCGCCGGGCGTCTCGCGCGCGACCTCGGGCGCCCTCTGCGGGTCCATGAGGTCCCAGTCCTGCAGGCGCCGGGCGTCCCACTCGCGCAGCTGGCCCCACTCCGAGCCCATGAAGTTGAGCTTCTTGCCGGGGTGGCAGGCCATATAGAGGTAGAAGGCGCGCGCCGAGCGGAACTTGCGCGCCCAGGGGCCGAAGCACTTGCCCGGCAGCGTCGACTTGCCGTAGACGTTCTCGTCGTGGCTGAGCGGCAGGACCCAGTGCTCGCTCGGGAAGTAGTGCATGGAGAAGAGCAGGTCGCCGTAGTGCTCCCTGCGCTCGAAGTCCTGCTTGCGGAAGAAGTCGGTCGTGTCGTTGACCCAGCCCATGTCCCACTTGTAGTCGAAGCCGAGCCCGCCGCGGTCCGGGTCGCCCGTGACCTGCGGGAAGGTCGAGGAGTCCTCGGCGATGAGGGTGCAGCCGGGGACCGCGCGGTGCAGCGCCGCGTTGAGGCGCCTCACGAAGTCGACCGACCCCTCGTTCACGCCGCGCGACGGGTCGCCCTGCCAGTACAGCAGGCGGCTGACGGCGTCCATGCGCAGGCCGTCGAAGTGGAACTCCTCGAGCCACCAGCGCGCGGCCGAGGCCACGAAGCTCTGCACGTCGCCGCGGGTGAGCATGAAGTTGTGGCTCCCCCACTCGGAGACGCCCAGCTCGGGCGAGGGGTACTCGTAGAGCTTGGTGCCGTCGAAGTCCGCCAGCCCATAGGCGTCGCTCGCGAAGTGCACCGGCACGAAGTCCATCACGCAGGCGACGTTCGCCTGGTGCAGCCTGTCGACCAGGCGCTTGAGCTCGCAGGCCGTGCCGAAGCGGCTCGTCGGCGAGAAGAACCCGGTGTTCTGGTAGCCCCAGCTCTCGTCGAGGGGGTGCTCCGAGAGGGGCATGAACTCGACGCAGTTATAGCCCGCGTCCGTCACGTGGCCGATGAGCTGGTCGGCGACCTCGTCGTAGCGGTACCAGTCGGTCCTGCCGGGGCCCTTGCGCCTCCAGCTCGCGAGGTTCACCTCGTACATGTTGAGGGGCACGTCGAGCGGGGGCCTGCCGAGGGCGTCGGCGGCCGCGGCGCGCGCGGCCACCCACTCGCCGTCGCCCCACTCGTACCAGAGGCTGCGCACGATCGAGCGGTGGCGCGGCCTGAGGTCCATGCCGAACCCGTAGGGGTCCACGTGCCGTCGGGCGCTCCCGTCATAGGCGCGGACCTCGAGCTCGTAGGGGAGGCCGTCGCGGACGTGCGAGGCCGTCGTCTCCCAGACGCAGCCGTCGCCCACCCGCATCATCGGGACGGGCGCGCGTCCCTCGAGCAGGAGCGTGACCCCGAGGGCGCTCGGGGCGTAGACCCTGAAGACGGCCGTCGTGTCATCGATGAGGTGGGCGCCGAAGTAGCGGTAGGCGTCCGTGCAGTCCCCCGTGTGGAACGCGAACGCGTCGAAACCGTCCTTGGTCTTCCCTACGATCATCTGAGGCGCTCCTCCCAATCCTGGCCCGAGGCGGCGCGGGCGCGCGTGCGGGCGCGGCCGCACGCGGTCGCATCGTGCAAGGTTAGATATTCTAGTCCATCCCGCCGGCGCGCCGGGGCGCCCTAGTCCACGCTCTTCAGGCTCTCCACCATGTCGACGCCGTCGAGCTTGCGGCGCATGATCACCATGACGGCGAGGGAGAACGCGACCGTCAGCGCGAAGGCGGCCACGAAGCTCGCCGGGTGTATCGCCCTGCCGAACATGACGTAGTTCACCTCGGCCGTGGTAACCACGAAGTTCTCGAGCCAGACGCCCAGGAGGAGACCGAGGGCGTCGCCCATGAGGGTGAGCAGCAGCGTCTCGCGGAACACGTAGCGGTAGACCTCCCGCCTCGTGAAGCCGAGCACCTTCAGGGTCGCGATCTCGCGGATGCGCTCCTCCACGTTGATGTTGGTGAGGTTGTAGAGCACGATGAACGCGAGCGCGGCGGCGGAGACGATGAGCACCACAACCACCACGTCGACCACGGAGAGCATGCTGCGGTACTGGTCGATCGCCTCGTCGGAGAAGACCACGGTCGAGACGTGCGGCAGCTCGTGCAGCCGCCCGGAGACCTCGGCGTGGGCGGCCGCGTCCCCCTCGAGCTCGCACAGCATGGTCGAGAAGGACGGCTCCTCCGGAGACGCCTCCCGCCAGGCGTCGCGGCCCACGTAGACGTAGTTGCCGACGTAGTTCTCGATGACGCCGGTCACGGTCAGGGCCCTCCCCTCCCCCCTGACGTTGCCCACCTCGTCCTGGTCGAAGAGGACGACCTGGTCGCCCGCGGAGATGCCGTGGAGGCTCGCGAGCTTCTCGGTCACGAGGACCGAGCCGTCGTCGAAGGACACCGGCTCCTGCGTCCGCCGGTCACGGAAGTCCACGAGAGCGCCGAGCTCCTCGGCGCTCTCGGGCACCACGACCGAGACGCGCGTGGTCGCCGTGGCCCCCTCGTCGCCTCCGGTACCGCCGGCCTGCATGTTCTCCGCCTGGACGCGCGTGACGCCCGAGGCGGCGCCCGACGAGGCGAGGAGGTCCGTGACCGCCGAGACGTCCAGCTCGTCGGCCGTGCCGTCCATGCCGACGGTGGCGTTGTAGCGGACGATCGAGGAGGGCTCGCCAGCCTGCTCCGTCGGGCCGAACTGCAGCTCGATGATGTCCCAGATGGAGTCGTGCAGGCCGAAGCCCACGAGGAGCAGCGCGGTGCAGCCGGCGATCCCGACGACCGTCATGAGCAGCCGGCGCTTGTACCTGAAGAGGTTGCGCGCGCAGACCTTCCAGAGGAAAGAGAGGCGCCGCCAGAGGGGTCGTGCGCGCTCGAGGAGGATGCGTCTGCCCGGCTTGGGCGCGCGCGGCAGCATCAGCTCCGCCGGGGTCTCGGAGAGGCTCGACCAGACCGCGGCCCACGTTGCCGCGAGCGTCACGCCCACGCCGAGGCCACCGGACTGGAGCGCGACGAGCGCGTCGAGCGGCAGCGGCCGCGGCAGCGGCGGCACCGCGTAGATGATCGCGTACGACCCGATGACTATGGAGGGCAGGACCTGGGAGAGGACGGCCATCCCGAGGACGGCGCCTGCGCCTGCGGCCGCGAGCGCGTACGCGAGGTAGCGGCTGGCGATGCGCGCCTTGCCGTAGCCGAGCGCCTTGTAGGTGCCGATCACCACGCGGTCGTCCTCGACCATGCGCGTCATGGTCGTGAGCGCGACGAGGGCGGCGAAGAGGAAGAGGATGAGGGGGAAGACGTCGGCGATGTGGTCCATGCGCTCGGTGTCCGCCCGGTAGGTGGCCGCGCCCTCGCTCTGCGTGCGGTCGAGGACGTACACGTCGGGAAGCTCGATGGCGTCTATCTCCGCCTGGGCGTCCTCGATCTGGGACCAGGCGGTGCCGAACCTGTCGTCCGCCTCGGCGAGGCCGTCCTCGTAGGAGGAAAGCCCCTCCTCGTAGCGGGAACGTGCGTCCTCGAGCTGGGCGCGGGAGGAGGAGAGCCGGGCGGCCGCCTCGTCGAGGCGCGCCTGGGCGGAGGAGAGCTCGCCCCTGGCGTCGAGCCTCTTCTGGTCGAGCTCCGCCTGGCCGCGTGCGAGCTCGTCCTCGCCGGCGGCGAGCTGGGCACGGCCGTCGTCGAGCTGGGAGCGCGCCTCGGCGAGGGCCTCGGCGGACGAGCGCGCCTGCTCGAGCTGCGTCAGCTCCTCGTCCGTGGGGAGCGCAGCCTCCAGCTGGGCGATTGCACCCTCGAGGGGCGCGATCGCCCCCTCGGCCTGGTCGGCGGCCGCGAGGGCGGCGTCGAGCTGGGCGAGCGCGCCCTCCAGCCCCTCCCGCTCGGCCTCGAGCGCGGAGCGCGCTTCCTCAAAGCCCTCGGAGGCGGCGTCGAGGGCGGCGATCCTGGCGTCTACGTCCGCGATGCCGTCCGCGACCTCCTGGCGGCGCGCGGCCGCCTCGTCGCGCGCGGCGACTGCCGCCTCGGCCTGCGCGAGCTGGGTGCGGAGGTCGTCGAGCGTGGCCCGGGCGGACGCGGCCGCGGCGAGGCGCTCGTCGAGGGCGTCCACGTAGCCCTGGGCCGTGTCGGCGCTGACGCCCGCAGACCCGAGCGCGGCGGCGAGCCCTGCCATGCCCTCCTGCCAAGCTGCCTCGGCGGCAACGAGCTCCTCTCGCCTGGACGCGAGCTCGGCGGCCCCCTCGTCGAGGGCCGCCTGGGCGTCGGCGAGCTGCGAGGCGGCGGAGTCGCGCGCGGACTCGTAGGCGGCGAGGCCCTCGTCTAGCTCCCGCTGCCCCTCCGCGAGCTGGCGGGCGCCCTCTACGATCCGGGAGGCGGAGTCGTCGAGCGTGGCCTTGGCGTCCGCGAGCTCGCCGTACGTCTCGTCGTGCCGCTCGTCGTACTCCCGGACCTTCTCGTCCAGCTCGTCCTGGGCCCTCCGCCCGAGGGTGTCCTGGCGCGCCTGGGCGAGCTCTCCCGCCGCGTCCTCGATGCGCCCCTTGACCTCGCCGACGACGGACTCGTAGGCGTCGGAGCCCGACGGCTCGGAGGAGGCGCCCGCGACCTCGAGGTAGACCTCCGTGTAGGGCGCGTCCGCGAGGAAGGCGCCCTCGGGGACGTAGAGGTAGTGCTCGACGCTGCCCGAGCCGAGGGTCGTGGAGCCATAGCTGCCCGTGTAGACGTAGTCGGGCGCCACGACCCGGCCCGTGACCGTGAAGCTGCGCTCCTCGAGCTCCTCGTCGAGGCTCGAGGTGCCGTAGAGGACCGTCACGGTGTCGCCGATCGCGAGGGCCCCGGCCCCGGCCGCGGAGACGACGCACTCGTCGGGCGCGCTCGGCCAGGAGCCCTCGCGCAGGATGGGACGGTTGAGGTAGGAGGGGTCGTCCGTCTCCGAGGAGGCCTCTCCGCAGGAGGACGTCGCCGCGGCGGCGACGTCCAGCGAGGAGATGCGCACGGCGACCTGCTCGTCGCCCACGCGCGCCATCGCGTCGACCGTGCGCGAGGGCATCGCGTCGCCGACGCCCTCGACGCCGGCGACGCGCGCGACGTCCGCGTCGTCGAAGCCGAGGGTGGAGACGACCCTGAGGTCCCACAGGCCCGTGTCGTCGTAGAGCCGGTCCGCCGCCAGGCGCATGTCGGGGCCGCACATCTTGAGGCCTGCATAGAACCCACAGCCGAGGGCGACGATGCCCATGATTGCCAGGAAGCGCCCGAGGGAGGAGCGGATGGAGCGCAGCACGCCCTTCGCGAAGGCGGAGCGCGTGCGGACGGGGCGCCTCGTCCCGTGACCCCGGGCGCCCATGCCTACCACTCCACGCTCATGGCGTCCGCGGGGTGCGCGTTGAGCTCAACGGAGGAGGCGCGTCCCTCGCGCACGCGGATGACGCGGTCGGCCACCTGCGTGAAGGCGAGGTTGTGCGTCACGATGGCGACCGTGCGGCCGGTCTCGCGCGCGGTGTCCTGCAGGAGCCTCAGGATCTGCTTGCCGGTCACGTAGTCGAGCGCCCCCGTCGGCTCGTCGCACAGCAGCAGCTTGGGGTTCTTGGCGAGGGCGCGGGCGATGGCGACGCGCTGCTGCTCGCCGCCGGAGAGCTGAGCGGGGAAGTTGTCCGCGCGCTCGGCGAGCCCGACCTTCGCGAGGACCTCGTCGGCCGGCAGGGGGTCGTCCGAGATCTGGCTCGCGAGCTCCACGTTCTCGAGGGCGGTCAGGTTCTGCACCAGGTTGTAGAACTGGAACACGAAGCCGATGTCGTGGCGCCTGTACTGCGTGAGCTCGCGCTCCGAGAGCGAGCTCACGACGCGATCCCCCAGCCTGATCGTGCCGGAGGTCGCCGAGTCCATGCCGCCGAGCATGTTGAGGACGGTCGTCTTGCCAGCACCCGACGGCCCCACGATCACGGCGAGCTCGCCCCGCTCGATGTCGAAGGTCATCCCGTCGACCGCGCGGACCTCGACGTCGCCCATCCTGTACGTCTTGGTGACGTCCCTGAACTCGACGAATGCCATGCGCACCTCCCCTTTGGCACATCTTGACACAGGGAGGCGGCACGCACCAGCAAGCCGGGGGCGGGCGGGGCGCAGGGCGAGCGGGTGGCCAGTCGCTACCACCGGGTCCTCGCCCCCCTGGCCCGACCCCACCGAGCTCCGGTCGCCTAGTGCCCCGTCACGCCGGAGAGCGCGTGGGAGGCCACGTCCTCGGGACTGCCTTGTCCTTCATGTTCGTGTGCTCAATGCCGATGGAGCGGCAGCGCTCGGTCCAGCTGCCCGCGTGCCAGGCGGTATCCTTGTTCCAGACCTGCTGCCTGATGTGCCCGTAGGACTCCATCTGGTAGTGGACGCTCGCGACCCGCGTCTGCCACCAGACCTAGACGTACTCGACCGTGCCTTTCGCCGCCTTGTAATGGAGCATGTTACGCTAGATTCTCTTGCCGGACCGTCCGCTCGCATAGCGCTTGTTCATGATCTTCACGACATCTGTCTGACCTCCGCCTAGTCCCCCTCTCAACACCACCGCCTTCAGTGGCGACAGGTGGTTCGACGTGCCTCCCGAACTCCAACATGACTGGCGAGAGCACGACCATCACGAGTGCGTATCCAGCGTCCGCCACTCAAGCAAAAGCGTTTCGTGCCGTCCAGAAATCACAACCTTTCTGCCACGTCGATGAACCTTGACATTCCGTCCGCCTCATGGAAGAATTACCATTAATTGGTAATTCTTGCCGATATGTGCAGGCAATTGAGAGGAGAGCAGGATGTCGAGGGTACTGGGAAGGAGGCTCGCAGGGTTGCTCAGGGAGCGGAACATGACGCAGAAGGACCTCGCGCAGGCGACGCACCTCACCGAGGCGGCGATCAGCCGCTACGTCTCGGGGCAGAGGGAGCCGCGCGCGATCACGGTAGCTAACATCGCCAAGGCGCTCGGCATCACCCCGCAGGATGTAACGGGGGACGAACGCGACCAGGAAATCGACGGCGCCATCCGCCTCATAGCCCGCAACGCCGGAAGCCTCTCCGAGGAGCAGCGCGCGGAGCTCATCAACGTGCTGGCAAAACGTTAGGAGATGCAGGGTTGATCGTCACTGCAAGGAAGTCGCTCGGGGCTTGGAGCCGGCTGACTCGCGAGAAGCAAATCGAGATCGAGATTGCCATCAAAGAGCTCATTGAGGACTACGACCTCGTGCAGTACCCCCAGAGTATTCACCATACCGCCCAGGCCCTCGGCGTCGAGCTGAGGGCATACTCGGCGCTCGACGAAGAGCATCGCTCGCTGGCGCGGGAGGCATCCGACGATGCCTTCAACATCACGACTCCAGACATGACGACGGCGGTCATCGCGTTCGAGGATGGCATGGGCTCCATGTACGAGCGTCTGCGCTTCAGCGGCGGGCACGAGCTCGGGCACATTGTCCTGGGGCACGCGGAGGACTACCCGGACAGGGAGCCGGAGGCCGACTACTTCTCGGGCTATTTCCTTGCGCCGCACCCGCTCGTGCTGTGCGCGCCGCGGGGAGTATCGGTCGCGGACAGGTTCGGCATCAGCGCCAGCTGCGCGGGCTTTGCCGTAGACCAGGCGCACGACAGGCGCCTCGAGGGCGGCCCGTGGCTCCCGCACGAGCGTTGGCTCCTCGAGCACACCGTCTGGAAGGGAGGTGGTCTCATTGGAAGGCCGTAATGAGATGTAGCCGCCGGAACGGCAATTCCGACGGCTACGGGCTGGTGTGGGTCTCACACCGGTTGCTGGGACAGTATCCCACGCCAGCCCCTCCGCGTACAGAACGAGTTCGTCAAACACACGTAAGGAGCTGGTGAGCAACCATGCCCCCAGATAATCTTGCGCCCAAGGGGCGCAACAACCGCAGACGACGCGCCTATCAGACGGGACTCCCGCTCGACGTGCCCGAACATCGTAAAAAGCGGGGCTCGTCGCGCGATGTGGCGCACGCCTATATGACCGTCGGGGTCATCCTCGACCAGAGCTCAGGCATGGCCGTCATGAAACCCGAGCACGAGGTGCCGCATGGCATGATCTCCTTCTCGGAGGCCATGAGGCAGAAGGAGCCAGCCTACGACCAGTATGTCCACTTCTACGAGAACGACGACCAGATCGAGCGGTTCTGGAACAACCCCTGGGACTACCTCGACAGGCTGGGCAGGTACGCAGGCATCGTGGCCACCGACTACAGCACTGGCCCCGGCATCCCCGACCCGGTGAGGCGCTACAACGTCTACCGCAACCAGCTGACAGGTGCCTGGATGCAGTGCCTCGGCCACCACGCGCTCTGCAACGTCAGGTGCCCGGCCTACGGGCACGACTACTTTCTTGCTGGAGCGCCCAGGGAGAGTCTCATCTGCATCGGCGAGGTCGGCTGCGTCAAGAACCGCTACGACCGCAACCGCTTCGAGGGCGGGCTCATCCGAGCGGTTGACGAGCTGCGTCCCACGGGCATCGTCGTCGTGGGCGAGGACTCCTACGGCGTCTTCGACTACGCCAGGTACTGCGGCATCCCGCTCCACTTCTTCCCGGGCGAGACCGAACGCTTCCACAGGGGCGATGGTACCCATGTGTGAGAAGGGCGGCGGCATGGGAGGCTTCGGCGGCACTACCGGCAACTCGCTGCCACCGAATCCCTCGCAGACGAAGCACATCTTCGGCGACAGGCCGGGCCACCTGCCTGACAATCCCCGCAATCGCCAGACCCTCGTTGAGCTCGCAAACGACAAGAGTAGCAGGCTGGGCACCGACAAGTACGGCAACACATGGCATGCGAGAATGGAGCCGGACGGCTCCCAGACGTGGGTCACCGTGCGCGGCGGGGTCATCCAGGACGGCGGCAGGAACGACTCGCCCCATCCATGGGACAGTGAGACGGGGCTCAACCGCAACCCCAAGAAGAACGCCTTCAAAAAAAGGAGGATCTGACGTGCAGGTAGATGCCTACGATTCCTTTGTCGCGATGTATCAAGCGCTCGACGCGGCCTTCGACGAGCATCCTTCGTCGGAGAGGCTTCGCGAGTTCGCCTCTGAGGCCAACCCGTTCCTCTGGAAGGGTAAGGGCTCGGCGGACCCCGCAGTCTACATCGAGTTCGAACATGCGTGGAAGGAGCGGTTCGGCAATCACGAGATAGCGGCCCCTGAAGCCAGGCAATTCGTACGCGGCTACCTCAAGACCCAGGATGAGGACGAGTACGCCTTCGCACCAGCGGGCGACGTGACGCTTGTGGAGGCCTTCGACTCCATGGCCGACGAGGCGACCTGGGAAGAGGCTCTCTCGGAGCTCTAACGAACCTACGGAGAGGCTGTATCGCCGGGGTCGGCCTACCGCCGGCCCCGGTTCCTGCGAGCAGCTCCCCGGCAGGGCGGTGCAGAAAAGTCCTATCCTCTTGCCATCGACCGGCAAGGATAGGAGAGGCACATGGAATTCCGAACCGAGCACGACTCCATGGGCGAGGTGAGGGTCCCGGCGGACGCGCTCTGGGGCGCGCAGACGCAGCGCTCCCTCGAGAACTTCCCCATAGGGGACCAGACCATGCCCAAGGAGGTCGTCCGGGCGCTCGCGCTCGTGAAGAAGGCGGCCGCCCAGGCCAACGCCGAGCTCGGCGTGCTCGACCAGACCGTCGCCTCCCTCATCGAGGAGGCGGCCGACGAGGTGCTCGACGGCGAGCACGACGACGCCTTCCCCCTCAAGGTCTGGCAGACCGGCTCGGGGACCCAGTCCAACATGAACATGAACGAGGTGCTCGCCCACATAGCGAACGCCCACGCCGCCGAGCGCGGCATCGCCCTCGAGCGCCCCGTGCACCCCAACGACGACGTCAACCGCAGCCAGAGCTCCAACGACGCCTTCCCCTGCGCGCTCAGCGTCGCGGCGGCTCTCGCGCTGGTCGAGGAGGTCATCCCCCCGGCGCAGCGCCTCATGGGCACGTTCAAGCGCCTCGAGATCGAGAACGAGGGCGTCGTGAAGAGCGGCAGGACCCACCTGCAGGACGCGGTGCCCATCGCCTTCAGCCAGGAGGTCTTCGGCTGGCGCGGCCTCGTGGCGACGCCGCTCGACCAGATGGTGAAGGTCCTCCCCTTCCTCTACCGGCTCCCCCTGGGCGCCACCGCCGTGGGAACCGGGCTCAACGCCCCCGAGGGCTTCGGCGACCTCGCGGCCGAGAAGCTCCACGAGCTCACCGACCTGCCCTTCCGGACGGACCCCAACAGGTTCCACGCCCTCACCTCGAAGGACTCGGTCGTCTTCGCACACGCCGCGATCAAGGCCCTGGCCTGCAACCTCATGAAGGTGGCGAACGACGTCCGCTGGCTCGCCTCCGGCCCGCGCTGCGGCCTCGGCGAGATCAGCATCCCCGCCAACGAGCCGGGTAGCTCCATCATGCCCGGCAAGGTCAACCCCACCCAGTGCGAGGCCCTGACCATGGTCGCCGTCGAGGTCATGGGCAACGACGCCGCCATCGGCTTCGCCGCCTCCCAGGGCAACTTCGAGCTCAACGTCTTCATGCCCCTCATCGCCTACGACTACCTCGAGTCCGCGCGCCTGCTGGGCGACGCGATCGCGAGCTTCGACGAGAGGTGCGCCTCCGGCATCGTTGCCAACAGAGAAAAGATGGCGAGCAACCTGCACAACTCGCTTATGCTGGTGACCTGCCTCAACCCCTACATCGGATACGAGAGGGCCGCCAAGGTCGCGCACAAGGCCTACGAGGACGGCGTCTCGCTGAGGGAGGCCTGCTGCGAGCTCGGCTTCCTCAGCGAGGAGGAGTTCGACAAGGTGTTCAAACCGGAGGAGATGGTCTAGGCACATGGACGACATCAGCAGGAGGAGCCTCGAGCTCCACGAGAGGCTGCAGGGCAAGATCGAGGTCGTGTCGCGCGCGAAGGTCGAGACCGCCGAGGACCTCTCGCTGGTCTACACCCCGGGCGTCGCCGAGCCCTGCCGCCAGATTCAGGCGGACTACCAGAAGTCCTGGGAGCTCACGCGCCGCAGCCACCTCGTCGCGGTCATCACCGACGGCACTGCCATCCTCGGCCTCGGTGACATCGGCCCGGCCGCGGGCATGCCGGTCATGGAGGGCAAGTGCGCCCTCTTCAAGGAGTTCGGCGACGTGGACGCCTTCCCCATCTGCGTCGACACCCACGACACCGACGAGTTCGTCCGCACGGTGCAGCTGATCTCCAAGAGCTTCGGCGGCATCAACCTCGAGGACATCGCCGCGCCGCGCTGCTTCGAGATCGAGCGCAGGCTCCAGGAGGTCTGCGACGTCCCCGTCTTCCACGACGACCAGCACGGGACCGCCGTCGTCCTGGCGGCCGCCCTCATCAACGCCATCAAGGTGACGCACAAGCAGACGGGCGACCTGCGCATCGTGATCAACGGCGCCGGGGCCGCGGGCTGCGCCATCGCCACGCTCCTCGTCCACATGGGCTTCGGCAACGTGATCCTGTGCGACGTCAACGGCATCATCTGCGAGGGCGACGAGGGGCTGCACGCCGGCCAGGAGGCCCTCTCCCACGTCACCAACGCCGACCACGAGCACGGCACGCTCGCCGACGCCCTCAAGGGGGCCGACGTCTTCGTCGGCGTCTCCAGGGGCAACCTCGTGACCCCCGAGATGGTCTCCACCATGAACGAGGGCATCGTCTTCCCGATGGCCAACCCCGTGCCGGAGATCATGCCCGACAAGGCCCTCGAGGGTGGCGCAGCGATCGTCGGCACCGGCCGCTCGGACTTCCCGAACCAGATCAACAACGTCTTGGTCTTCCCCGGGATCTTCAAGGGCGCGCTGCAGGCGCGCGCCAAGAGGATCACCGAGGAGATGGAGGTCGCGGCGGCCCACGCCATCGCGTCGCTCATCCCCGACGAGGAGCTCTCGCCCACCAACATCATCCCCTCGGCGCTCAACAAGTCCGTGGCAGACGTCGTGGCCAAGGCCGTAGCCGACCACGTGGAGTAGGGCCGCTCCTCCGCTCGCAACCCAGGCGCCCCTGCCAGGCAGGGGCCTTCCGGGGCCGTCGCGCTCGCGCGGCGGCCCCTTCCCTTTGGCGGGGGGACCGCATGGCGGGGGACCGCGCCTCGCCCCGGGGCGAGCCGGCCTCCTCGCGCCCTACCCGCCTGCCGGCCGGCCGCATCCGCCGGCAGCGGAGGCGTCCGGCGCCTCGACGTCGTTTCCGCCCCACTCGTCGAGGGCCTCGCGCTCGACCTCGCGCTCCTTCTCGCGCAGGGCCTCCTCGAACCCCTTGAGCGGGTTGAACGGCATGAATATCTTGGCCCTCTCGCTCAGCGGCATCCTGGGATGCCGCACGTAGAGGTCATCCGGACCGAGGCCGCCGCCCGCAGCGGCGCCCGCCTCGGATCCTTCCGTGACGCGTCCTATGGCGAACCTCCCCTCCCTAGGCTCCCTCTCCGCTCCTGTGACCGCCAATCTGCGCATGGCGCTCGCGCGCCGTGGCCCCGGGCAGGAGGTCTATGCCCTTGAGCACTGCGTTCTTGCCGAACTTCCGCTTGATATCGTTGATGGCGCGCTGCCGCGTGCGCTCGCGCTCGCGCGCGCCCTCGTCGGCGAAGAGGTCGAGCTGGGTGCCCGCGGCGCCGAGCGGGGCGACCTCGGTGAGACTCACCCCCACGCGGTGGACGGGCCGCTCCCGCGACACCCCCTCGTCCCAGGCCGCGCGCGCCGCCTCGCGGAGCTCGCGCAGGGAGCTCGTGGGGCTCGCCAGCCTGCGCGCCCCGGAGGCGCCGGGGCCGCCGTAGAAGCGCAGGTTCCCGGCGCGCCGCATCCGGTCGCGCTCCTCGGCCGTGAGCGCGTAGCCCACCCAGAACGAGACGCCGCCCGCGACCTCCCCTTCGTCCACGAGCCTGAGCGAGAGGTCGTCCAGCATCTCCTTCACGACGAGCCACGCGTCGTCGAAGTCCTTGTCGCACCCGAAGACCTGGGCGCTCGTGTACATCCTGCTCCTTGAGCGATAGCCCTTTATGTCCGCCATGGTGCAGGGCTCCTGGCCCCAGGCGTGGTCGATCAGTATCTCCGCGTCACGGCCGAGGGCCTCGTAGACGGGCTCGGGCGCAGCGAGCGCGAGCTCCCCCATGGTGTGTATGCCCAGCTCGGAGAGCCGCCTGGCGATCCCCGGCCCGACGCGCCAGAAGTCCGTGATCGGGCGGTGGTTCCACAGGGTCTGGCGGTAGGACTCCTCGTCCAGCTCCCCGAAGAAGCCGGGGCTGTGCTTGGCCGTTATGTCGAGCGCCACCTTGGCGAGGTAGAGGTTGGTGCCCAGCCCGCAAGTCGCCGGGATGCCGTTGCGCGCCACCACGTCCTCGCGGATGCGCTCGCCGAGCTCACGGGCGCCCATACCGTACAGGTCGAGGTAGGGCGTGACGTCCAGGAAGGCCTCGTCGATGGAGTAGACGTGGACGTCCTCCTTGCCGACCCACCTGAGGTAGGTGCCGTAGATCTCGGCGCTCTTCTGGATGTAGCGGGCCATCCGGGGAGGGGCCATGGTATAGGGGATGCCCTTGGGTATCTCGAACACGCGGCAGCGGTTGCGCACGCCGAGGGCCTTCATGCTCGGGCTGACCGCGAGGCAGATGGTCTTCTCCGTCCGCGTGCCGTCCGCCACGACGAGGTTGGTGGTCATGGGGTCGAGCCCGCGGTCTGCGCACTCGACGCTGGCGTAGAAGCTCTTGAGGTCTATGCAGAGGTACTGCCGCTCCCCCATGCCGCCTCCCTTCGGTCGCCTCGGCGTGCGAACAATTGTACGCCCAAACGCGGCGCGGCGCCAGCCAGGAGGGGAGGTTTTCCCGATCCGGACCGGCGCCGCGACCCAGGCCGGAGGGCGCCGGGCTGCGTGCGCCCCGGTGCCCCGGTGCCCCGGCGTGCGCCCCTACTCGCTCCTGAGCGCCTCCACCGGGTCGCGCCTGGCGGCGATGGTCGAGGGGATGATGCCCGCCACGAGCGTGAGCACCACCGAGATGACGATGAGAACGGCGGCGTTGGCCGGCGAGAGCGCCATGATGCCGGAGACGTGCTTCCAGCCGTAGACGAAGCGGTTGACCGGCACCTCGGCGACGAGGACGACCAGGATCGCGAAGACTCCCGACACCAGGCCCTCGATGAACGTCTCCGCGTTGAAGATGTTGGCGACGTTGAGCTTGGAGGCGCCCATGGCGCGCAGGATGCCGATCTCCTTCTTGCGCTCCAGGACCGAGATGTAGGTGATGATGGCGATCATGATCGAGCTCACCACGAGCGAGATGGAGACGAAGGCGATCAGCACCGTGGACACGAGGTTGACGATGTCCGTCACGGAGGAGAGCAGGGTGCCCATGAGGTCGGTGTAGCTGATGACCTTGTCGTCCTCGCCCTGGGCCCGCATCCGGTCGTTGTAGCCGTCCACGATCTTGAGGACGTCCTCCTTGTCGGAGAAGCTCCTGGGGTAGATGTCGATCTCGTGCGGGTCGGACTCGTCGGCGTAGCCCAGGGTCGTGAGGTTGTTCTCGTAGGTGAGCGAGCTCGCGTTGGCGTAGTTGGTCAGCAGCGAGGTCAGGTCCTCCTGCGTGAGGTTGAAGTGAATCGCGTTGCGGAAGGCGTCGGCGTCGACGGAGAAGGAGTCGGCCATCGCGGAGGAGAGGACCTCCATCTGCCCCTGCATCTGGGAGGAGATGGCGGCGGAGAGCTGCGAGCCGAGCGCCCCGGCGGCGCTCTGCATCTGGGTCTGGAGCGCCACGGCGAGCTGCTGCGCCATGGCATCGGCGGCCTGGCTCATGAGCGCGCCCATCCGCTCGGAGAAGTACGGCGCGAACTGGTCTGTCAGGTAGTCCTGCATGACGGACCTGAGCTTGGCCGAGAGGTCGTCGGTGCCGGTCGAGGCTGCCGCGACGGCCTCCGCGTAGCGCTGGCTGCCCTCCGGGTCCACCGTCGTGTAGTCGCTCCAGGCGGCCTGCCAGTCGTAGTAATGCCCCCCGTTCTGGTCGGTCTTGGTGTACTTGGCCATGTTGGCAAGCCAGTAGTCGCCAAAGCCGTCCGCGAGCCGCTGCGCCGCCTCCGTCGCCGCCTGCTGCCGCGAAGGGTCGACGTCTGCGGCGAGCTTGGAGAGGTCGGGCTGGGGGGCGTCGGCGACGAGCCGCGCCACGGCCTCGGGGCTGAAGACGGAGGAGAGGGAGCTCGTGTCGACCCCCGAGAGGTCGAGGCCGGAGAGGTCCATGCCCGAGAGGTCCATCCCGGAGAGGTCGAGGCCGTCGCCAGAGGAGGACATGGCCTGGGCGAACTTGTCCTGGTCGAACGAGAAGGCACCCTTGAGCGCATTCTCGTCGACCGAGAAGATCTGGGACATGTCGAAGCTCGCGCCGGAGGCGGACCTCAGCTCCTCGAAGGTCTTGCCGGTGAAGACGTCCACGTCGGGGCCGTCGAGCTGCTGCCTCACGATCTGGGAGGAGGCCGCGTCGGCCATGAGGCGCTGCGTGAGGGCGTGGGTGTAGGCGACGCCCTCCTGCATGGAGGTGTTCTGCGTCGTCGCGTTGGGGCGCACGACGCCCACGACCCGCAGCGTCATCGCCGAGTCCACGACGCCGCGCATGAAGCCCTCGTCGCCGGTCATGTCCGTCCAGGTCGCGGTGTCGGCATTGTACTGGTAGCACGAGGAGGGGTCCACCACCTTGAAGGTGAGGCCGAGCGCGTCGTCGTAGGTGAGGCCGACGTGGGTGTCCGGCAGGTCGGGCCGCTCGCCTGAGGCGCTTATCGAGTCGACGAGGTCCTTCAGCTGCTGGGGGTCGAGGACCCCCAGGCAGTAGAGGGTGTAGTCGGAGATCTTCCCGTTGGCATCGAGCACGAGGACCGCCTCGTCCTCGCCGGTCGGCCAGGAGCCGGCCACCACGTCGTACTGGGAGTCGAGGAGCGCCTGGTCGTCGAGGAGCTCCTCGAAGCCCTCCGCGGAGGAGGACGAGGAGAGCCCCAGGCTCGCGCCCGCCTGCTGCATGCTGCTCTGGCCCGAGCTCAGGGGTGAGCCGAGCCTGGTCACGCCCTTCGAGGTGTCGGCGGCGTACATCTTGGGGTAGATGCCGTACTTGTACTCGATGGAGCTCGCGTGCTCCTCGACGCCGCTCTGCCCGCTGTCGAGGAAGGCCTTGAACGACGCGAGGTCGTTGAGCTTCACCTGGGAGAACATGTCGGAGACGACCGTCGACTCGGGGATCTCGTCGCCCCCGGAGACGCCCCCCTGCTGCCCGGTGCCGTCCGACTCGGTCGCGCTCGCGCCCATCTGGCCCATCAGCTCGGAGATGTTGGCCGAGCCCTGCGTGATCGCGAGGGGGTAGTGCGAGAGCGCGTCCTCCTCCGTCTTGGCGATGTAGTTGTTCACGCCGTTGGAGATGGCGAGGATGGCGGCGATGCCGATGATGCCGATGGAGCCCGCGAAGGCGGTGAGGATGGTGCGGCCCTTCTTGGACCAGAGGTTGTTGGCCGAGAGGGAGAGCGCCGTGAGGAAGCCCATGGAGGCGTGCCGGCGGGACTTGCCGCGCTCGTGCGCGTCGTCCGCGCGGGCCGCGCCGCGCCCCGCGCCAGGGGCGGAGGCGACGGACGGGGCGGCCTGCGCGGGCATGGCCACCGTCTCGTCGCCCGCGACGGGGAGGGCGACCGTCGCGCCGCGTCCCTGGGCCGTCTCGGGACGCGCGGGGTCGAAGGGGTCCGTGTCGCCCTCGACGCGCCCGTCCCTCACGCGCACGATGCGCGTCGCGTAGCGCTCCGCCAGCTCGGGGTTGTGGGTCACCATGACCACGAGCCTGTCGGAGGCGATCCTCTTGAGGATGTCCATGACCTGGACGCTCGTCTGGGTGTCCAGGGCGCCGGTCGGCTCGTCCGCCAGGACGATGTCGGGGTCGTTCACGAGGGCGCGCGCGATCGCCACGCGCTGCATCTGGCCGCCCGAGAGCTGCGACGGCCGCTTGCGCGCGTGCTCGGCGAGCCCCACGTCCGCGAGGGCCGAGAGCGCGCGGCGCTCCCGCTCCGCACGCCCGACGCCAGAGAGCGTGAGCGCCAGCTCGACGTTGGAGAGCACCGACTGGTGCGGGATCAGGTTGTAGCTCTGGAAGATGAAGCCGACGCGGTGGTTTCTGTAGGTGTCCCAGTCCTTGGACGAGAAGTCCTTGGTCGAGACGCCGTTGACGACGATCTCCCCCGAGTCCGCGTGGTC
>OMVS01000073.1 GCA_900314575.1 uncultured Olsenella sp.
GGCCGGGTCCCATCAGGAAGACCGTGCTCTGGTTGTGGTCGTGGATGAGCCTGTTCACATGGCCGAAGAGGAAGTTGATGCCCGAGGTCGTGCCCCAGTGGCCCACGAGGCGGTGCTTGACGTCCGCGCGGCCGAAGTCGCGGGTCTCCCCCGTCTGCTCGTCCACCCAGTCCTTACGCATAAGCGGGTTGGACCGCAGGTAAATCTGACCGACCGACATGTAGTTGGCGGCGCGCCAGTACTTGTCGACCCACTCGATCTCCTCTTCGGGGACCGGGCCGTTCATCTTGGTCCAAGGGGTACCGTAAGTCGGGATCTCTTCCATGAGGCATGCTCCTTTGCGACTAAAAAGTCACTAAAACTACCTTCAAAACGTTTTGTTCTGACATCAGAAGATTTTAGCGTGCTCGTTCGGTCACTACCTAGCCTGAACTGGTCTTTTCCTATATGTACGGACAATTGATCAGGTTGTACAGGCTACGAAGTACATTTCATTCGTAAACGGATGGGCGGCTCTTATTTCGTCGTAGCGAAGGCGAAGACCGTCGTGGAGGTGAAGGGGCGGTCGGGCGTGAAGACCGGCTGCGGGAAATTCTTGTGGTGGATGGCATCGGGCGGCAGCTGGGTCTCGAGCGCGACGCCCGAGCCGACCGGGTAGCTGGCACCATCCTTGCAGAAGTGCTCGTCCAGAAAACCTCCCGTATAGACCTGCAGGCCCGGCGCATCCGTCGAGACATCCATCGCGATGCCCGATGCGTCGCCCACCAGACGTGCGGCATGGCGCAGGTGATGACTTGTATCGCGTAGGAAGTAGTAGGTGTCGTAGTTCCCACCGAGACCAGACTCGAACGTGCGCGCCTGACGGAAATCCCTCTCCCCCACCGCGGGGGCAAGCTCGCCCGTGGGGATCAGCTCCGGCGTCGCAACCGCATACTCGTCCGAATCGAGTGCGAGCGTATGGCCCAGGACGGAACCCGACGCATGGCCGTTGAGGTTCCAATAGGCATGGAGGGTGAGGTTCACAAGCGTGGGCTCGGAGGGCTTGGCGCCGTAATGGACCGTCAACGTGTTGTCCTCGCCCAGCCTGTAGGAGACCACCACGTCGAGTGCCCCGGGAAAGCCCTGATCGCCAGCGCGGGAGAGCAGCTCGAAGGAGACCGTGTCATCCGGCGTCCCCTCGACCGGCTTCCAAAGGCGCTGGAAATACATATGGGGGCCGGAGTGGTTGTTGTTCGCCCCATCGTTTTTGGCCAGATGGTAGGTCGTGCCGTTCAACTCGAAGCACGCCCCGGCGGTACGGTTGGCCACACGGCCGACAATGCCGCCGAAGAGCGGCCCGTTCTCCTCGTAGGCCGCAGCGCCGTCGTAGCCGAGCAGGACATCGGGACGACGGCCATGCCCGTCGGGCACGCGCACGCTCACGAGGTCGGCGCCGAGGTCGGTCACACAGACCGTCATATCGTGGTCGTTCGAAAGCTGATAGAGATGTGCCTCTCGCCCGTCGCTCATCTTACCGAAAGGCATCACTGCTTTGTGCATATCGATCTCCTTACGTAAAGTTTTCTTCGAATTGCTGGGCGCTCATGTGGGCGACAGACGACCCAGCAAAGGCCTTGGCATCCCGCGTCACCAGCACGTCTGCCCCTTCGCGCTCGGCTGATATCCGGATGAGGCCGTCTTCGAAGTCCGGTTCGCCGCACGCGAGCGCCGCGGGCCCATAGCTCGCCAGCATGTCCACGGGTGCCACAAGCGACCCCATCATCCGCTCGACCGCCTGGCGTGCCCTCCCCTCATTCTTGTAAAGACGCGAGAGGATGTAATAGAGGTCCTTGAACGAGGAGATCGAGGCATGGAGCTCCACCCCCTCGTGGGAAAGCGCGCGTGTGGCGAGTCGCCGCATCGCATCATGCCCCGGACGGTCTTTGTCGCAAAGGTCGAGCAGGGCATTGGTATCCAGAAAGAGATATCGGGCTGGTCGGTTCTTACCCACGGCGTTAGTAGCCATAGTGCTCCCTCCTGATCCGCTCGACCATTTCGTCGGAGGTCAGGCCCTCGAAATCCGCCTTGCCGGGCATGGGCTGCTCCTCCAGCCAGTCAAGCAAACCCTCGGCCTCTGCCTCAGTCTCATCGGGCCCCACAGGCCGAGCTCCGCTCTCGGGCACCGTATTGGTCTCGGAGACGTATTCGATCGAGTAGCGCACATATTGGGAGACCGTGAGCCCATGCCGGGCAAGAACCTCCTTGGCCCGCTCGAGCGCCAATGCGTCGACGCGACTATTGACCATGCGCTTGTCTGCGACCGTCGGCATCCTGACCTCCTTGCGAGTCGAAGCGTCCATATATTCTGTCCCTCACTATAGCAGAATGTAAGACATGTAAATCAATTTTGTACAAACAACCGTTCGCGCCTCAATCTGCACCGCTCGCGATATGCCGCGGGCCCGCGCCTCCGAAGAGGTTCGGGCCCGCAACAGGAAGGGAGGGAGCGGCTCCGGCGACTTTCGCCGCCGCAGCCGATGCGGATTGTTACTTCTGGCCCGGCTGACCGTAGTAGGCGTTCGGCCCGTGCTTGCGCATGTAGTGCTGATCGACCAGGTACTGGGGGGCGCGGGCCTCCTCGAGGGGCTTGCCGACGTGGGCGCAGAGGTCCTCGGTGCGCAGCGCCATCAGCGCCGCTTCCTCCATGACCTTGGCGTTGTAGACAGCCTTGTCGGCGTTCTTGCCCCAGCTGAAGGGACCGTGGTTGCGTACGAGGCAGCCCGGCTGCGCCACGGGGTCCTTACCCTCGAAGCCCTCGACGATCACCTTGCCCGTGTTGAGCTCGTAGGCGCCCTTGATCTCGTCCTCCGTGAGGCCCCGCATGCAGGGGATCTCGCCGTACCAGTAGTCGGCGTGCGTCGTGCCATAGCAGGGGATGGAGCGGCCGGCCTGGGCCCAGGCGACGGCGCAGTTGGAGTGCGTGTGCACGATGCCGCCGATCTTGTCGCCCCACATCTTGTAGAGATAGGCGTGGGTGGGCGTGTCGGAGGAGGGGTTGAGTTCGCCCTCGACGACCTTGCCGTCCACGTCGCACACCACGAGGCTCTCGGGCGTGAGCGCGTCGTAGTCCACGCCGGAGGGCTTGATCACGAAGAGGCCCGTCTCGGGGTCGAGCTCGGAGGCGTTGCCCCAGGTGAAGACCACCAGTCCCAGCTTGGGCAGGGCCATATTGGCCTCATACACCTTGTCGCGAAGCTCTTTGAGCATCATCTGCGAATCCTTTCGTCCGTGTGCGCTAGTCCTCGGCCACGTGGGCCTCAGCGGCCTTCTCCACCTCGTTGACCTGCTTGAAGGTCTGGATGAAGGCGTCGTAGCCGGCGACGTCGGCGGCATCGGGGGCGAGGGTCTCGCCCTCCATACCCGCGAAGACGTGCGCGTTCAGATAGTCGGCCAGGCTCTCGCCCTCGGCCTTGTTGACCATATAGGAGGCTGCGACCGCCTGACCCCAGGCACCGCCCTCGCCCGCCGTCGCCTTTGCCACAATGCCACCGGGATCCTTATCCATGATGACAGTGTCGACGTCAGTCGGGGAGGCAAAGCGCACGAACGAACGGGCCGCGCCGACCTTGGAGGCGTCCATGAGGATGATGGTCTTTCTCGCATGGCGCATGAACTCGACCTTTGTGGTCGCCGTGCGCTCGAACTCGGCGAGGAAGCCAAAGTCTGGCTCGAAGCCGTCCGCGCCAAGGAAGACCTTGTCGATGTAGATGTCCGAGAGAGACGAGGCCACCATGGGCCCGGCGAAGTGGCGGTACTCGCGACCGAGGATGCCGCCCGTGCACGCGGGGGTGGCCTGCGGGAGGAACTGCTCGATGTAGATGAGGCCGTTGACGTCGTTGGTGATGATCGTGATGCCGCGCTTCTCGCCCAGGCAGTGCAGGAATGCGAGGGTCGTGCTTCCGGAGCCCACGAGAATCGTCTCGCCATCCTCCACAAGCTCCGCGGCACGCCTGCCAATTGCCTGCTTGGCACGGGCGTTCTTGTGCACGCGCTGCGGGACCGCAGGAATGACGAGCTGCGTCACGGGCACCGCTCCCCCATGGGTACGCTTGAGCTGCCCCTCGCGCTCCATGGTGTCAAGGTCGGTGCGGGCGGTCACGGAGGAGACCCCGCAGTGCTCGCAGATCTGGACGACGGAGACGGTTCCGCTCTCGTGGATCATGTCGAGGATGTACCTCTGCCGCTCTGCGGCGAGCATCCGCGGGCTCTTGGTCGAATTCATGGACTCTACTCCACCAGGTCAACGCTGATAGATTGTGCAAAGCTGTCGACAAGGGCAAAGTCGCCGAGACCCGCGCTCATGGCGACGTTGGCGCCCGTTGCCATGGCTCGTGTGAGCGCCGGCTCTACCTGGTCGCGGTTGGGCAGCCACACCGAGAGGAAGCTCGCGAGCGTGGCGTCCCCGGCGCATGCCGTCGAGAGGACGTCGACCTTGGCGGCGTTCGCATGCCAGACGTGCTCGCCGTTGAAGAAGTACGCGCCCTCGCCGCCCAGCGTGAGGAGGATGTTCTTGGCACCGGCGTCGTGGATGGCATGGAGCGCGGAGACGATGTCCCTCTCGCTCTTCACGTCCACGCCGAAGATGGCGGCAACCTCCTCGTCGTTTGGCTTGATGAGCAGGGGCTCCTTCTCAACGAGCTCGCGCAGGTGCTTGTGCGAGATGTCCAGGACGAACTCCGCGCCCTTCTCGCCCTCCTCCACGTAGCGGTCGGGGTCCCAGGCGCCCGCGCAGTCGACCTCGAGGCCGCCCGCGCCCTCCGGCGCGCTCAGTGCCACGTGGCGCACGCGCGCCGGCTCGGAGCCGCCGTAGTCGCAGCGGCTGAGGCCCGAGGGGGGCAGCGCCCCGTCGAAGAGGGCGTCCACGACGCCGGCCGCGAGCCTGGTCTTGAGCTGGCCCTTCGACCCCACCCTGACCGGCAGGCCCAGGACGCAGGCCTCGCGCGCCCGGGTGATGGCCACGTAGAGGAGGCGGGCGAGCTCGTCCTGGTCGCCCTCGCGCGACTCGAAGCAGATGAGCCTCGCCCAGTCCGAGACGCTGGTGCACTCGGAGGCGTCCGCGGGGACGACGGCGAGATCGGAGGCGGTGACGCCGGGCGGCACCATCGTCGCCAGCACCCGCCCAGCGCGGTTCTCGCAGGTGACGCCCGCCACGCCCGACGAGCCCTCCGAGCCCCAGCACTCGGCGACGGCCACGAGGGGGAACTCCAGGCCCTTGGAGGCGTGCACGGTCATGACCCTCACCGCGCCCGCGCCTCCGCCCACCAGCGACGCCGGCCCCACCTTCGCGCTCTCGAGCCACAGGTCGAACTCGCGCGACGCCCTGGCCACGCCGACCCCGCGCGCGGAGGCCAGCTCGTCGGCGTAGCGGATGGCCGCCAGCACGTTCGCCGCCTTGGCGACGCCGTCGGCGCCGGCCGCCTCCAGCCGCGCGATCCAGCCGGACTCGCGCACGCAGGCGAGAAGGACCTCCCCTACACCCCAGCTCCCGAGGCGCGAGACCGCCCGCAGGAGCACCTCGCGCGCCCTCAGGAGCCGCTGGCTCGGGCGGACGCCCGGCAGGAGCTCGAGCGTCGCGAGCCCCTCGTCGAGCGGGCGCTTGTCGAGCCCACCCGCCCCCTCGCGCGAGGTCGTGGTAAGGGCGCACAGGTCGTCTGCGTCGAGGCGGAACATGTCGCCCGTGAGCACCGGGAAGAGCCCCGAGGCCGTGTCGCGCGGGCAGGCGAGCAGGTGGAGCAGGGCGGCGACGCAGGCCACCTCCTCGGTGTCGGAGAAGGTCGAGCCGCCCGTCACGACGCAGTCGAGCCCGCGCTCGCGGAGCGCGTCGAGGTAGAGGCCGACGCGCGCCATGCGGCCGAGCAGGAGCACGCAGTCGTCCGGCGAGACGCCGGCTTCCACGTAGGAGCGGATGCGGTCGGCGACGGCCTTCGCCATGACCGCGGAGCGCGCCTGCGCGTCGACGCCCTTGCCGGAGGCGCTGACCAGCTCCACGTCGATGCGCGGCTCGCCCTGGGCCGCGTAGCCATCCGGGCGCGCTTCGCAGGGCTCGAGGCTCATGAAGCCCGGGATGAGGCCGCCTCCGAGGACGCGGTCCACGAAGGAGAGCACGTCGGCGTGGCTGCGGAAGTTCTTGCTGAGGCGCACGGTCGAGCCCTCCCCGAGCGCGGCGCCCCTCTCGCGGAAGACGCTCACGTCGGCCGCGCGGAAGCGGTAGATGGACTGCTGGGCGTCGCCCACGGTCACGAGGTGGCAGGCGTCGCGGCCGCTCATGAGCTCGATCATGCGCACCTGCTGGGCGTTGGTGTCCTGGAACTCGTCGACCATCACGAGGCGGAAGCGCCTCCCCATCTCGCGCGCGACGTCGGGGTGGTCGCGGAAGGCCCGCAGCGTGAGGGCGAGAAGGTCGTCGTTGTCCAGGCCGCCCGCCGCGCGCTTCGCGCGCGCGTAGCGCTCGTCCACGGCGCGCGCGATCTCGACCACGTCGCGGGCGAGGGGGCCTGCGGTGGCGAAGGCGCAGGCGAGGCTCGCGTCCTCCCAGGCCGCCCTGAGCTCCGCGCCCACCTCGCGCATGTCCGCCTTGCGGTAGGCGTTGCCGTTGGGCCGGGCGACCCCGGACAGCGTCTCGCGGGCGAGGCGGGCGTCCCGCGCGCCGGGCGGCGCGGCGAGAAAGCCCTCGAGGGCGGCCTCGGAGGCGACCAGGGCGGCCTCCTCCTTGGCGCCCGTCTTGCTGCCGAAGGCCTTGCAGGCCCTGCCCAGCACGAGCGCCCGCCCGACCTGCTCCGAGAGCGCGCGCAGCTCGCCCGTGAGGTCGGGGGCCTCGCCCGGGAACTCGATCGAGTCGAAGCCCTCCAGGGCCGAGGCGGCCGCGTCGCGCAGGCGCGCGACCATTCCGAAGACGGTCGAGGGGCCGTCTTCGCCCGCCCTGCCCCTGAGGTCGAACTCCGCCCTCAGCTCGGGGTAGGAGCCCTCCTCGCGGATCTCGGCGAGCACCTCCTCCGTGGCCCCCTCGAGCAGCTCGCCCGCGACCGACTCGTCGAGAACCACGAAGGCGGGGTCGAGCCCCAGCTCGAAGGCGTGGGCGCGCAGGATGCGCGAGCACATCCCGTGGATCGTGCTGATCCAGGCCGAGTCGACGGCGAGCGCCTGCTCCTCGAGCCCGGCCTCGCGCAGGCGCGCGCGGATCTTCTCCTTTATCTCCTCCGCCGCCGCGTGGGTGAAGGTGATGACGAGGACCTCGTCGAGGCCCGACAGGTAGGGCCTGCCCCCCTCGCCGGAGCCGGGCGAGAGCGCGAAGGCCACCCGCTCCGCGAGCGTGGAGGACTTTCCCGAGCCCGCGCCCGCCGCCACGAAGAGCGGCCGGTCGAGGGTGCGGACGATGCGGGCCTGGTCTGGGGTGAGCTTTCTCGGCATCAGCGGATCCTCCTCGGGCAGTCCGTGACGGGGCACCACGAGCACGCCGCCTTGTCGCGCGGCTCGGCCGGGATCTCGCCGGCGAGCATGCGCCCGACCGCGTCGGCGACGCGGCCCTCGCACTCGTCGAGGAGCTCCTCGAAGCCGATGGTGCCGGGGGCGCCGCACACGAGGTGCTGGGCGCGGCGCTCGGAGGGGGCGGCGCCCATGACCTGCTCGACGGCGTTGGCGTCGAGGGCGCCGGCGATCTCGTGGTCGGCCGCCCCCGCCCCGGAGGTCGAGAGGTAGACGGCGCCCACCACCTTGAGCTCCGGCATGAGGCGGCGCACCACCTGCGCGTATATGAGCGACTGCACGCGGCGGGGCAGCGCGAGGGCGGCGGCCTCGGCGGGCGCCCCCTCCGGGAAGGCGTCGTACTCGCGCGAGAAGCCGGGGGCGCGCTTGTGCTTGTAGTCGATGACCACCGCCCGGCCGTGCGCGTCCACGTCCACGCGGTCGACGCTCCCCACGAAGTCGATGCCCGCGTAGGTGACGTGGGCCGACCGCGCGCTCCTGCCTCCGAAGCGCAGCTCGAAGTGGCGGGGCGAGAAGCCCTCGAGCCTCGTGGCCTCGAAGTCCATGACGGACTCGAGCTCGCCGCGGAGCCGGTCGAGCCTCAGGCCCTCGGTGGCGGTGTGCGGCACGAGGGACTGCGAGCGCAGGGTCGTCGCGCGCATGCGCTGGTGGCGCAGGTGGCGGTCGAACTCCTCGTCGACCAGACGGTGCGCGAGGTCGAGCCGCTCCGGCGCCACGCGCGCCGAGGCGACGAAGCCCACGCCCGCGAGCGCGCCCTCGAGGCCGTCCTCCTCGATTGCCGCCTCGTCCGCGAGCCCCTCCGCGACGGCGGCGCGCGCGAGCAGCTCGCGGTGGCTCACCTCGAGGACGCGGTGGGCGAAGGTGCCCGCCTGCACGTTGGAGAAGGTCGCGTCGTTGTCGCCCAGCCCGAGCCGGCGCAGGGCGAACCACTTGTACGGGCACTCGAGGTAGGACTCGATCTGCGAGGCGGAGAGCGCCGCGAGGCCGGTCTCCGCGTTCCTGGGCACGAGGATCATGTCGCGCGAGGCCTCCCCGATGGTCCCGGGCTCGCCGGGCAGCTCGCTGCCCTCGACCCCGGGGGCGCGGCCCGAGGCCGCGAGCAGCGCGCCCGGGCGCCCCTCGCCCAGCCTCCGCGCGCGGAGGGGCGAACCCTCCGCCGGCTCGTCCTCGGGGCCGAGCCCGTAGCAGGCAAGGCACTCCGTCAGCACGACCGCCGGGTAGGTGGGGTGCGACGCGGCGTCGTTGGCCGCGCGCTCGAGCACCAGCGCACGGGAGGGCGCGGCGACGAGGGCCGCGAAGTCGCGGCGGGCGACCCTCAGCGGGTCGGTCTCCGCGTCCAGGCCAAGCTTTGAGGCGAGCGCGACGATGGCGTCGTCGGCCGGGGCGAGGGGCCAGGCGGCCGAGGTGAGGCCGGAGACGACGAGGGCGTCCACGGAGCGGGGCGCGAGGGCCGCCGCCTCCCTCACGGAGCAGACCCGCACGCGGGGGAGCCCCGGAGCCGCGGGGCCACCGGCGACGGCGGCCCCGCCCCCGAGCTCGAGCCGCGAGGGGGCCGCCTCGTCGGAGAGGAGCTCGCCCGCGAGGCCGACCAGGGTCGCGAGGGTCGTGCGGCGAGCGCCGGAGCCCGCCTTGGGCGAGCAGGTGAGGCCGGCCGAGGCGAGCTCGCCGGCCGCCTCGCGCACGCGCGCGAGGCAGTCCGCCGCCGTGAGG
>OMVS01000137.1 GCA_900314575.1 uncultured Olsenella sp.
GGCAGGAGCGACAGAAGGTGCGCCTGGCAGAAGAGGCGAACGGTCTCGTTGACCGTTTCCCACGAGGTCTTGTACCCAACCTCTCTCAGGGCC
Source organism: uncultured Olsenella sp. (assembly GCA_900314575.1). GTDB lineage: Bacteria > Actinomycetota > Coriobacteriia > Coriobacteriales > Atopobiaceae > Olsenella_K > Olsenella_K absiana. The sequence continues at coordinate 94 of OMVS01000137.1, forward strand.
TCCACCAGCCGATTGACCGACAGCTCACAACCCGTGTTCCTCAAGCAGAAAAGGGTAGCATCCCTCGCTGCGCGCGATGGGCACTTGGCGCCAGTACTCCTCGCTGCTCCTTATGTACTTCTCTCCGTTGAAGAGAAGTTCAACATAGAACTTCACTCCATTGGCGAGAAGTGAGAAGTCGCCGCCGCGAAAACGCGCCTTGGGTGATAAGTGGCGCCAGGGAGGACGAGTAAGGGCGAGGCGCGCCTAGCCCCGGTAGTAGTACACGGCGATCTGGGTGCGGTTGCGCAGGCCCAGCTTGGCGAGGATGGCCGAGATGTGATTGCGCACCGTGCCCTCGCTCATGTAGAGCGCAGCGGCGACCTCGGCGTTGCTCATGCCGTCGGCGATGGCGCGTACCACCTCGCGCTCGCGCTCGGTGAGCCCACGCATCTCCGGCTCGGCGCGCCGCGCCGTCGCGTCGCCGGCAGAGAGCGCGGCCGCCCTCGCAAGCACCTCGCCCTCGAGCACGCTCTGCCCCGCCATCACGGAGCGCAGCGCCGGCGCGATGCTCGCCACGTCCTGCTTGATGAGGTAGCCGCGCGCCCCCAGCCGCAGCGCGCGCACGATGTAGTCGTCGTCGGAGAACGTGGTGAGGAAGACCACTCGCGCGGCGGGGTCGGCGGCGAGGATCCTCTCGGCGGCGCCCAGCCCGTCGCCCCCCGGCATCTGGATGTCCATGAGCGCCACGTCGGGCGATAAGGACGCGTAGAGAGAGACGGCCTCCTCTCCGCTCGTCCCCGTGCCCACCACCTCGACGTCCGGCTCCGCGCCGAGGATGGTCGCCAGCGAGCGCACCACGATCGCGTCGTCGTCCACCACGATGACCCTCATGCCGGCCGCCGCGTCCGCCCTCGCACCCTCGCTCATGCCCGCCCCTTCCTGGGAATAGACGCAAACACAGAGAAGCGCCTGCCGTCCGGGCCCGCCAGCAGCGTGCCGCCGAGCCCCTCGACCCGCTCGCGCATGCCGCGCAGGCCCATGCCGCGCCCCTCGAGGCCGGCCGCGTCGGCCGGCACCTCTCCGTCGTTCTCGACGCGCAGCTGCCAGATGCCCGGCAGCTCCGTGACCCGCACCGTCGCGTGGGCGGCACGCGCGTGGCGGGCGGCGTTCGTGAGCGCCTCGCGCGTCACCGCGACCAGGCAGCGGCTCACCTCGGCTGGCGGCGCGCCCTCGAGCCCACAGTCCACGTCCACGTGCGCGATGCCGCTCTGCCCCGCCAGCCGGTTGAGCTCCACGCCCACGTCGACGGCCGAGTCCTCAAGCGCGTGGACGCTCGCGCGCATGGAGGCGAGCGCCCCGCGCAAGCTGTCCGCAAGCCCGCCCAGCTCGGAGACGGCGTCGGCATCCCCGCGGTGCACCACCTTGAGGGCCTCGACCTCGAGCACCAGGCGGGTGAGCCGGTGGCCCACGGAGTCGTGGATGTCGCGCGCGATCCGCGTGCGCTCGGCGAGCGCGGCGGCGTGGGACTCCCAGGCGCGCGCGTCCTCGAGCTCGCGGTTCTTCTCGCGCAGGTCGAGGACCCTGTCCTGGAGGTCGTCCTGCAGGGCGTGCAGCTCGCGCGAGAGCGCGATCACGCGTCCGCAGCGCCACGAGAGCGCCATCGAGCTCGCCACCAGGGCGAGAAGGACCGCCGCCTGCGGCTCGGACGCACCCCGGGCCCACGCCAGCACGACGCAGCACGGCGCCAGCGCCAGCAGCCGGCGCGAGCGGGTGCGGGGCAGGTCGTAGCAGGCGAGCGGCAGGGACGGCCACGCGCCCGGGACGAGCGCTCCGAGCACGCATGCAGCGCAGCACAGCGCCCCGGCGCCAGCCGGGTGCCAGCGGGCGGCGAGCTCGAAGCCGGCGCTCACGCCCACGACCGTGAGCAGGGTCGCCACGCGCACGGCGTCCACCTCGCCCGCCAGCGCCACGAGGGCCAGGCAGGCGAGAAGCACCACGCTCTTGTCGGCGATTCTCTCCATGGCTGAAATTATACGGACGTCCGCGCCGGCGGGCGTCGCACCGCCGCCGACGCCCCAGGCGCACCGCGGACCGGCCGGCGTCCCAGGCGCGCCGCGCGAACCCGTGACAAATGTC
>OMVS01000056.1 GCA_900314575.1 uncultured Olsenella sp.
CGAAGCCTGCCGATGCGCCCGGGCCCGCGCCCGCGCCCGCGGCCGACAAGGGAGCGAGCCCGGCACCGCGCTCCGGGAAGGCGGGCCGGCGCGGCAGAAGGCCCGTGGTCCTTGTCGTGGTGGCGCTCGTCGCTGCCGTCGCGGCCGCCGGCGGCGTCGTGTGGTGGAAGTCCGAGCAGGACAGGCAGGCCGCGGCGCAGGCCGCGCAGGCGGCGTGGGACGCGGCCCATGCGGAGCGCAGCGTCCACCTCACGATCGTGGCGCCCGGCTACACCTCCGCCGCGACGCGCATCCCGCTCGAGGTCACTGGCACGGACCTGGACGGCGACGCAGTGACGCGCACGGAGTACGTGGGCGCCGACGACCCCAGCATCTCCCTCCAGCAAGGTTCCTACGAGATTCGCGTGACGGCCTCGCCCATCCTCGAGGACGGCTCGCTCTACTCGCTGCCGGAGGGCCCGGTGGGCGTTACCGTCGGGGACGACGACGAGGCCACCGCCGACGGGGCGATCGAGCTCGCGGCAGTGGACGACCCGGCGAGCGTGACGGACGAGCAGATCGCCGCCGCGAAGTCGGCTGCCGAGGCGGACCCGCAGGACGACGGGAGGGCGGAGTCGCTGGCGCAGTCGGCGGTCGCGCGGCGCGACGACGCCGTGGCCGCCAAGAAGGCTGCCGAGGAGGAGAAGGCGGCGGCCGAGGAGGCGGCGCGCCAGGCGGAGGCGCAGGCGACGCAGGACAAGCGCCAGGAGGTCGCAAAGGACTTCGCGGTCGCGTACGAGACCACCGCCGTGAGCCCCAGCGGCAGCTACACGTCCACGGACAACGCCGTCCTGATGTCCGACAGCGAGTGGTTCGGCAAGATCGAGCCCCTCATCGGCTCGACTGTGGGGCACGAACTCGAGCATGGCTTCATGGGCCCGTCCGACAGGAAGCTCATGCAGCGCGCGCATGACCCCAGGATCTTGAAGGTCGACGGCGACAAGTATTACGTGGAGTACGAGGTCACCACGTGGAGCCAGAACACCGGCTGGTCGACCGAGAGCGACTACGCCTCCGTCCTCGTAGTCACCCTCGACGACGACAACCGCGTGACCGCAGCTCGCTACGGCCAATAGCGGACCCTTTGCCACGCGAGCTGGCAGCGAGCATACAAGGCGATAAGAGCACGAGGAAAGGAGAACCTCATGTTTTGTCCGAAGTGCGGCGCACAGAATCCCGACGGCGCCAAGTTCTGCAAGGGGTGCGGCGCCCCGTTGGGCGGCCGGCCCGCGACGGCGTCGTATGCGGGCGCGCCCGGTGCGACTAGCCCGTCGACGATGCCCGGGACGATGCCTGGTGCCGTGCCGATGGGCGCGGGGAAGCCGCGGCCCAAGGTCAAGCCTCCGGCGGTCATTGCCGTGGTCGCGATCGTCGCGGTGCTGGCGATCGGCCTCGCGACGAGCTGGTTCGGCCTGGCAGGGAGCAAGGGGCTGAAAGCCGGCACCTACTACCTTAGGAACTCTGATGGCATCACGGCGCTCACGCTCTCCGTGCACAATGACGGAATCGTGGGCGTCTCGGAAGTCGGGGGCATGACCATCGAGGGCAAGAGCGAGGTCACGAACTCCAACGGGCACTTGGTGATGAAGCTGAGCGACCTGCGCGGTTCAAACGGCGGTGGGGCCGATCTTAGCGGCTTCGACGTCACTGTGATTCTCCCCAGCGGGCTGGGCGAGGGGTCCTACGTCGGGGACTATGCGTTCGCCGCCTTTGCCGGTTCGGACAAACCGCGTGGCGCGGTGTTGTGGTTCCAGCTCAGAGACGACGGCAGCGCGAGCTATAAGCAGTACGTCTGCGGCGTATCCTCTGGCGGAAATAGCTTGGACGATGCCTTGAACGCGATTGCCTACGGCGACTCCTTGAGCGACAAGGACCCCAACGTCCTCATCGGCTCGATCGCTAACGGTACCTGGTCCGACGACCAGGCCAAGAAGGCGACCTGGCGCGCCGACGACTCCGGCGACGCAGGCTTCGACATCTACGACACGAGCGGGCGCCAGGGGATGTCTGGGTCATTCGAGCCCTTCAAGTAGATGGGTGATAAGAGACGCGAGGGAAGGGGAAGACTCATGTTCTGTCCGAAGTGCGGCACGCAGAACCCGGACGGCTCCAAGTTCTGCAAGGGGTGCGGCGCCCCGCTAGGCGCCCAGTCCGCTACGGGTCCGCATGCGGGGGTGACCGGCGCGGCACCCGCGTCCGCCCCGTCGCCGTTGGCCGGGGCTGCGCCTGCTCCCGGCCCGGCGCAGGAGGCTGCCGAGAAGCCACGGGTCAAGGCGAGGGTCCCGGTAGTTGCCGTCGTGGTGACGATCGCCGCGGTGCTGGTGGTCGGCCTTGCGACGCGCTGGTTCGGCCTGGCGGGTAGCGGGCTGAAGGCCGGCACCTACTACCTGGGGGACTCCAGCGGCCACACGGAGATGATGCTCTCCGTGCATGGCGATGGGGTCGTGGGCGTCACAATGGCCGGGAAGGGAACCTTCGAGGGCAGGAGCAAGGCCAAGAGGTCCAACGGGCACCTGGTGATCGAGCTGAGCGACCCGAACTTTGCGATTCCGGGCACAAGCGCGAGCGACGTCAGCGACCTCAGCGTCAGCCTGATTCTTCCCAGCGGATTGGACAAGGGGTCCTATGCGGGGGACTACGCCTTCCGCATGAGCGGCACCGAAGGCTCGGACTCCTATGCCTTCGTGGTCTGGTTCCGGCTCGGGGACGACGGCAATGTCTATTTTAACTCGTACTCCTCCGACGACTCGTCCGAGGACCCCAAAACCGTCTTCGACTCGATTGCCAACGGCAGCTGGTCCGACGACGACGCCCAGCAGATGGCGACGTGGCGCGCGAACGACGACGGCAGCGTGGGCTTTGGCTTTTACGACGCGAGCGGGAACCTCACGGGACCGGAGCCTTCGAGGCATACGAGTAGCGCCGACGCCGTGGGGGACCATCACGGGGATGGTCCCGATGTCCATGATGCTGTGCTCGTTCTCCCGGGCCGGCGCGGCCCGGGCTTGCCGGCGCGGCCCGGGCTTGCCGGCGCGGCCCGGGTCCGTCCGATCCCGCCCGCCGCGTCCTGCGACGGGCCCGACGCAGTTTCCTACATCGGATTGTGCATTTCGAGAGGTTAGGGACGGGTCGGAGGGGCGCCGGGGCGCGCCCGTCGGCCACCACGTCTTCGCCTGCGCGCGTTTGCCCAGGATCCCATGGCCCTCGCCTTCGCCAGAGAGCCTCCTCCAGCGTGCGGCTCCCCTTCGAGGAAGCCTCGACCCGTCCCTAAGTCGCGGAAATGCACAAAGCGAAAGAAGAGTTGCGCCTGGGGCTGCACGTGGGCCCGGGGCGGTCGGCCGAGGCCTCCGGCAGGGCGCGCGGTGCGTCGCGACCCTCGCCGCCCGTAGGGCAGCCGGCCCAGGGGACGGGACCGGGCTTGTGGTACATTCGGGAGCACTGGTTTCGTGACTTCGATCGCACTGTTTTCGTGGCGCGCGGCGCTCGCCCCGGAGGCTGGCCCCGCGCGCCACGCTTGGCGGAGAGGACGGGGTGGGTCTCAGATGGCAGACGAAGACTCCAGGCGCGACGCCTCGCTCGGGGGGCGCGAGGGCTCCGACGGGCCGCAGGCGGCCGAGCCGCACTCGGCCGCGCCGCAGGCGGCCGAGCCGCACGCGGCCGCGGAGGGGCAGCCGCACGCGGGCAAGAAGGGGAGAAGGACGCGGGTGCTGGCAGGCGTCCTTGTCGCCCTCCTGCTCGCCGTGGTGCTTGCCGTGGTCGCGCTGATGCCGCGGGGCTCCGGGCAGGCCCCCGCCACCTCCGAGCCGGAGGCGCAGCCGATCACCGTGAAGTTCGTGACGCCCAACTACGACGAGAGCACGGACTCCAAGATCCCCCTCGAGGTGAGGGGGAGGACCGCTGCGGACGCGGAGTACGACGAGACGTTCTACGTGTCGCCCTCAACGCCCCAGCTCGAGGTCCCCGCCGGCACCTACGAGCTGTCGCTTCCGGCGAGCCCGCTGCTGGCGACCGGCGACGTCTACGTCCTGCCCGAGCCCGTGGCCCTCGACACGAAGGCCGTCGCCGGCGACGGCGCGGCCGCACCGGAGGTCGCCTTCGAGGTGAAGCCCGCAGAGGACGTCACCAAGGAGGACGTCGACGCCGCGAAGGCCGCCGCGCAGGCGAGCGGCTTCGATGCCGGGCGCGTCGAGGACCTCGCGAGTACGGTGGTGAGGAGGCAGGTCGCGGCCCTCTACGGGGGCATCCTCGACAACGTCCGGGACGTGGACTTCTCCTCGGGCGCGAAGGACGGCTTCGTCCCCCAGGCCTTCGCGTACGCGCTCCAGGACATCAACGGCGACGGGGCTCCCGACCTCCTGGTCTCGGGGGACAAGGACGGCATCCAGCACTACTGCGCGTGGGTCGGCTCGCCGGACGGCTCGGGGGTGACGCAGGTTGAGGTCCCGGAGGACCTCGTCACGAGGAAGGGCTACGCGAGCTCCCTCCAGTTCCTCCTCAGCGGGTCGAACGTGGGCGACGGGCTGCTGTACTCCCAGGTTCTGGGCTCGGGCGCGGCCATTCCCACGACGCAGCGCTACGTCGTGAGGGACGGGGCGCTCGTGGCCGAGGGCGACCCGATCCTGTCGCAGTCGACCACCCAGCTCGCGTCTGAGGTGCTGGCGGAGAGCGTCGAACTCGCCTTCGTCGACGTGAGCGACCGCTCGCCCCTGGAGTCGTACGCCAAGGACGGGGAGGTCGCGGCTCCGAGCGGCGAGAAGGGCCAGGCGTCGGGCGCGCAGGCGTCGGGCTCGGGCGCGCAGGGGCAGTCGGCGGGCGCCGCCAGCGACGCGGCGATCTCCGACGCCAAGGCGAGGGGCCTCGTCGTGCTCGCCGGCACCGTCCGCACGGTGTCGGGGAGCGACGCGATCGACCTCTGCGAGAGCGTCGGCGCCATGAGCTCGTCCGAGGCTGCTGCGACGAGGAGCTTCTTCTCCTCCACCTACCCCAAGGCGCTCGCCGATACGTACACGGTCTTCGTGCTCGACGAGCCGCAGGAGATCGCATGGGTCGAGCCGGGCGAGGGGCTGAGCACCGACGGCCGGAAGACCTACGTCGTCAGCCTGGGGTCCGACCTGGGCTCCTACGACGGCCAGCACGTGACGGCGGCCTTCGACAACAGCCGGAGCGCCTGGGCCTCCCAGTCCAACCCCCTGGGCAAGAGCCCGAGCTGCTCGAGCGTGGAGGTCCTCGCCGTGGGGTAGCCGCAGGTCGCGGCGACGCGTGCCCTGAGCGGGACCCCTATGACCTCGGCTCCCCGCTTCCGGGCGACTACCCCTGGGACCCCCGCGGCCGCAGGATCGCGGACGCCGCCCTCAAGACGAGCGCCGTCCTGCGCCTGGCGACCGTCGCCCTCGCGATCGCGGCCCTCCTGTGGCCCGCGAGGACGTGGCTGCCGGCGGTCTCGCCCGGAGGCATGCTGGCATGCGCCCTGTGCCTGGGACTCTCCGCCGTCGTCCTCGGATGCGGCCTCGCCCTCGCGGCGTCGGTCGCGTTCGGGCGCGCGTCGCTCCGCCTCGACCCCACAGCCCGCCATGACTACGTGCTGAGCGTGCTCCGCAGGGGGAGGCGTGCCGCCGGCGCCACGCCGAGGCTCCTGCTGGAGCTCGCCCGGCTGGACGTCGGGAGGGGAGAGCCCCTCCTCGCCGCCTGCGCGCTCGCGCACGTGGACACGGCCCGCCTCGACCCGAGTCGCCTCAAGCTCCTGTACCTGCTGCAGGCGGTCACCGCGATCCAGCTGCGACGGGACGCCCGCGAAGCCGCTATCCGCTACGCCGGCATCGCGGGCGAGAAGGACGCGGGTTTCCCGTCCGAGGACGTGGTGAGCGGGTGGGCGCGCGCCGCGGCGGAGGGCCGCGCCCCCGACGGCTTGGGGATGCGCGAGGCCTGCGCGAAGGCGCTGCCGCCGCGCCGGCGCCGGCCGCTCCTCATTGCCGGCTGCTCTGCGATGCTCGCGCACTGTCTGTTCTTCCTTTCGGTCGCGGCCGGGGTCGACGGCGCCGACGGCTGGCGCCTACGGCTGGGCTACGAGCTCGCGGCCGGCCTGCTGGCGTCGGGGTCCATGGTGGCGCTCGCCGTCGTGGGCGTGGCCCTTCTCGCCCGATGGCGGAGGCGGCGTGGCGAGCCGGCCTCGCGGGGCCGAAGGGTCGCGTGCGCCGCGGCGTCGTGCCTCTCGGTGTTGGCCGTATCCCTCCTCGCGCTCGTGGTGGCGCTCGGCGCGGTGCTCGCGACGGACGGGACGGAGCGCGTGCTGGCGCGCGGCGTGAGGGGCGCCTCTGTGGACGGCCTCGCGGGCGGCCCGTACGAGTGCGTCGCGGTGGACATGAGCAACTACGCCGGGGGCACCCTGACCACGTACTGGCTCGCGAGCGACCCCATCGTGATGCGGGAGTGGCCGTCGGCGCGGGCGCTCGACACAAAGACGGTCCACAGTGGGTCGACGGGCGACGGAGGTCCGGGTGCCGGTGCGTCCGACGAGGCGACCTCCGACGCGGGTGCAGACGTCGACGCACCCGACGAAGCGACGTCCGACGCGGGTGCAGACGTCGAAGCGCCCGACGGAGCGACGTCCGACGCGGGCGCGGCTGCCAGCGCTTCCGACGGGACGACGTCCGACGCGGGCGAAGACGGCGATGCGTACGCCGCGCTCGAGGACCAGGTGCGCGCCGTCGCGCAGTACCTGCGGCAGAGCGGCGCCGTGCCCGGCGCGGATGACCCCACGCCCTCCTACGACGCGAAGGGTCATCCCTATGCGAGCCTGGGCACCGAGGACGCGACCGTGGACGGCAGGACCGTCAGGGTCGAGTACCTGCTGCGAGACAACGGGGAGTCACGAGAGCCCGCCGGCACGGCCGAGGAGTTCGTGCTCGAGCGAGCGTATCCCGACGGGGAGTCCGACGTGCAGCTCCTGGGCTTCTACCTGGTGGACCACCGGACGCTCGCCGTGACGGACGAGCACAGGACCTCCTGGTAGGGATGGGCCCGAGCCAAGAGTCGCCCGTGCCTCCGCCAGTCGGGCCTCCCTCCTGCAGGCCCGACCCTTCGAGCAGGTGCGCCTGTCGAGCAAGCGCGCCTAGTCGTGCGCCTCGCCGCTCGCGTGATGTCCGCCCTGCGAGCCCGCTCCCATTGCGTGCCTGTGCTGCGCCCCACCTCCGTTCGCGGAGCCCCCGCGTGCCGTGTCCGCCTGCATTCCGTCTCCTCCTGCGGGTGCGTGGTCGCCCGCGTCGTCCCCGGCGGATTCGGCGGTCGAGCCGGGCTCGCCGTCTTCCCCGACCTCTTCGTCCTCGCCCGTCGCGGAGCCCTCCTGCCCGTAGCGGTGGCCGTTGCACGTCCCGTGGTGGCCGGCCCGCCCCAGGCACGCCGTCGACTGCCGCGCGAGCTCCTCCTGCTGGTCGGGGTCCTGGGAGGAGACCTCCACGTCCACGATCGCGTCGCCCAGGAGCCCCTCTGCCGAGAGCGCCTCCAGCGCCTCCTCGTACGTCATCCCCACGACGTTTGTCGTGCCAGCTTCCTGCGAGGCGCTCACGACGCGGCCGAAGCGGTTCACGCCCAGGGTGATCTGGCTCTCGGACGCAATGCGCGCGTATGCCGTCGTGGTGAAGTACAGGTTGCTGCCAGCTGGGACGGCGACGGCAGCCACGAGCGCCACCGCCGCGACCGCCACCGCGAGGCGCATGCGCGCAGGCCGGCCCTGGAGCGGGCCATGCCCGCGCTCCCGCTCGGCTCGCTCCCTTGCGACGCTCGAGAGCACCCTCGCGCGAAGGTCCGCGCCCACGCGCTCGGACTTCCAGGCGTCCCTGACGGCCTGGGTCACCTCTGGGCCGAGCTCGACGTCGTCGCGGCTCCTCCCGCCGTAGCACCCGCCTGGGCCGCCTCCGGCCTCGCGGTCCCGCCCGTCGTAGCCGTCGTGGGCCTCACTCATCGCCTAGCACCTCCCTGAGCTTGCGCTTCCCTCGCGTGATGAGCGAGTACACCGTGTTCGTGGGCTTTCGCATGATGCGGGCGACCTCCGGTGCGGTGTAGCCCTCGCCCAGGGCGAGAAGGACCGCGACCCGCTGATCGTCCGAGAGTGCCCTGAGCGCCTCCGCCACGTCCATGCGCGTGCAGACTCCGCTCGAGACCTCGTCCTCCGGGCGGGATGGCCTGGGACAGTCGGCGTCTTCGAGGGGCACGTCCTGGTTGGAGGCGCGCCTCTGTAGGTCGCGCGCCCCGTTGATCGCGACCCTCAGGAGCCATGCCTTCCGGTGGGACTCCGTGAGGAACGGCGTCCTGCCTGTGGCGTACTTGAGGAACGTCTCCTGCAGGGCGTCCTCCGCGTCGGCCCTGCTGAGGCCGGCGGCGATGCAGGCCCGCAGAACCGCGTCGCCGTATCGGTCGAAGGCCTCCTCTATGTCCTGTTGAGGTCGCACCCATCCGCCCTCCGGTAGAGGTGAGTAAACGTGACGGCTGCGCGGCTCCTGTCCGGGTGCGCTCGCGCGCTCGGGTCACCAGCGCCGAGCGAAGTCGGGGCGCACCCCAGGGCGCTACCGAGCAGCGCCCATCGCCCTGCGGAGCCGGTCCGTAGAGTCTACCTTACGCAGACGCACCGCCGCGGCATGCGCACTGGCCGCCACGGCAGCTGCCGTCGTGTGCCGCGACCCGCTGCCGGCGTGCCTGTCCGCGCGTCGCGTCTCCCCGCATGTGACCGGCCGGACCCGTTCCGTCGCAGGCACCACCGTTGGCGCATGGGCCGGTGCCGTCGCAGGTGCCGTCCCGCAGCATGGCTCTCGCCCTCGTCTGGGTGCAGACCCTCGCGACTACGCCCGAGTCGTCGCAGCTGCGGGCGACCAGAGGCTCTGCTGCGAACGCCGTGCCCGCGACCACCGAGCCCGCGATCCCTGCCGCGACCAGTGCCAGGGCGACCTTCCTGCCGATGCTCCTTGCCGTTCCGTGTTCGCGTGACATAGCCGTTCCCTTCCTCGCGGTCCTGCGCCCGTGGCGCCTTTACCTACAGAACGATTGGGAGGGCCGAATCCGTGCACCTCGCCAAAGGTTTTTTCTAGCAACCTGCAGTCCAGCCGACGGCGCAGGCGGGTTCGGCGGCATGCCGGGCCTGCCTGCGTCGCAAGCGCTGTAGGATAGCCAGGGGCGCTCGCATCGAGTGTCCGGGTGGGTGTCCAGAGGATCGATCAGAGGGGGCGCGTTCGGTATGGGACGAGAGGCAAGCGCGGGTTCCTGCAAGGGCGTCGCCACCACGGCATCGCACGGCGCGGGCGGCACGGAGACCGCTCCGGGCTCCGTGACCTCGCCGGCAGCCGCACCCGCCACGTCCGCGCCCGCCCCGGCGTCCGGCCCCGCCCTCGGCCAGGCTGCGTCACGGCTCGTCGCCTACGGCCTCGCCACCCACCTGATCGAGGGGGACGACGCCCGCTGGGCCTACAACCGCCTGCTCGAGGCCGTGGGGCTGAGCGGCCCGGAGCCCGACCCCTCCGCAGCGGACCAGGAGGCGGCCGAGGGCTACGACTTCGAGGCCGACCTCGCCCTCCTCGCGGAGGCGGGCGTCGCGCGCGGCCTCGCGGAGGACACGGCGACCGGCCGCGACCGGCTCGCCATGCGGCTCATGGGCGAGCTGACGCCGCGGCCGTCCGAGGTCTCCCGGACCTTCCGCGACCTTCTCCGCTCCCGGGGTGCCCGGGCGGCGACGGACTGGTTCTACCGGCTCTGCTGCGACGCGGACTACGTCCGGCGCTCCGCGATCGCGCGCAACCTCGCCTGGACGACAGACACGCGCTGGGGCGCGCTCGAGATCACGATAAACAAGTCCAAGCCCGAGAAGGACCCGCGCGACATCGCCGCCGCGGGCGCCTCCGTCTCGGCGAGCTACCCGGCCTGCGCGCTCTGCCGCGAGAACGAGGGCTACAGCGGCCGCGCGGCCGCGGACGCCGGTGGGCACGCTGCCCGCCAGAACCTGCGCATCGTCCCGGTCCGGCTCGGCGGCGAGGGCTACGGGCTGCAGTACAGCCCCTATGCCTACTTCGAGGAGCACTGCATCGTGATGAGCGACGTCCACCGCCCGATGCACGTCGACGCTGCGTCCCTCGGCTGCCTGCTGGACTTCGTCGACCTCCTCCCGCACTACTTCGTGGGCTCCAACGCGGACCTGCCGCTCGTGGGCGGCTCCATCCTCTCCCACGACCACTTCCAGGGGGGGAGGCACGAGTTCGCGATGATGAGGGCGAGGGAGTCGGAGCGCTTCCGCATCGCGGGGGCGCCCGGGGTCTCTGCCGCGGTGCTCGAGTGGCCGATGACCGCCCTCAGGCTCGCCAGCGCAGACCGCAGCCAGCTCCTTGCTGCGGCTGTCCGGGTGCTCGAGCTGTGGCGCGGCTGGGACGACCCCGCGTCCGGCGTCGTCTCGCACGACCCCGACGGCACGCGCCACAACACCGTGACGCCGATCTGCCGCAAGAGGGGGGACGTCTACGAGCTCTACCTGGCGCTTCGCTGTAACGTCACGACGGAGGCGCACCCGCTCGGGCTCTTCTGCCCCCACGAGGACAAGTGGCACGTCAAGAAGGAGAACATCGGCCTCATCGAGGTCATGGGTCTGGCGATCCTGCCCGCCCGCCTCGAGGCGGAGGTCCGCGCCGTGCGCGAGCACCTCGTCTCGGGCGACCTCGACGGGCTCGAGTCCGACCCGCTCGCGTCGCCGCACGCAACGTGGGCGCGCGGGCTCGCCGCGAGCCACCCGGAGCTCTTCGGGATGGGGGAGGCCGAGGCCGACCAGCTCCTGCGCCGCGAGGTTGGCCTCGTCTTCGCCTCGGTCCTCGAGGACGCCGGCGTCTTCGCGTGGGACGAGAAGGGCCGGCGCTCCCTCGGTCGCTTCCTGGCTGCGCTCGGCAGGTAGCCAGCTGCCGGCCGTCTGGCAGCTGGCTGGCGCCCGCGGCACCGGGCTGGCGATCGTGGCTCCGAGGGCCGGCGCCCGCCTCCCCGGGGCCGACGCCCGCATCCCCCGCCTGGTGCCCGTCGGCTCCGGGGCCGCGCCGTGCGCGCCTGGTAGTGTCGAGAAAGATGGTGTAAGCCGGGGAGGGGCACCGGGGCACACTCCGGACGAGCGTACGCGCCGTCGCCAGAATCCGAGACCTAGCCCGTATCCTATGCCGCCTCCATCCTGTCCGCAAGCGCCAGGCTCGCCTCTATGGCCTGCCTGGCCACGAGGAGAAGCTCCCGTCCGCGCTCCTCGCCTGGCGGGCTGGGCTCGGGCCTGTCCTCGGAGAGCTCGGCCATCCTGTCCTCGGAGAAGTAGCGCGACTCGGCCCACTCCTCGTCCTGCTCGCACATGATGGCGCCTACCAAGCGCGTGGGCGCCTCCTCCGAGGGGAAGACCTGCACCACCCTCGACCTGCGCTCGGTCTCCCTGTTGGTGCGCTCCTGCACGTCGTCCGCGCGCAGGCGCCTCCGGTGCGCCTGCGGGAGGTCGAGGCAGGCGAGCGCGTCCGGCTCGGCCCCCTCGAGGACGCGGGCGGCCCTGGGGCAGCACTCCCCGAGCATCTCGCAGGCCAGGTGGCACGTGACCCTGACCTGGTCGGCGTCCTTGGCGCGGAAGACCGGGGCCACCATCCCGTACGCGCGGCGCTCGGGCTGCTGGCCTCCGGCCTCCCGTGCGCAGTCGCGCACGGGGCGGATGACGCACCGCTGCCAGGCGGCCCCCCGGGACGTCTCCTGGATCGCGCGCCTCGGGCCCTCGCGGGCGTCCGAGGTCACGAGCCGGACGCCCCCGGCGCCCCTGGCCCTGACGGACCTCGGGAAGGAGAGCCAGGAGTCGTAAGACTCGGTGTCCACGACGGAGACGCCCAGGACGTGCCTCCAGCCGCGCTCGTCGCAGCCGATGGCGGCGGCGGCCGCCGTGGACGCCACGCGGCCCTCCCTCCCGCACCTTGCGTAGGCGGCGCTGTATTCAGTCAAGTAAAAGTCGACAGTTGGGGGTGGTACCGCTTTCCCGTACCTCCTCGCCTAGGCCGCCAGCCCCAGTCTCCGTCGGTATTGTAGCGGGCTCATCGAGCCGAGCGACCGTTTGATCCTGGTCGTGTTGTGGCGCTCTATGTAGGCGTCGATCCTCTTCCCGAGCTCG
>OMVS01000118.1 GCA_900314575.1 uncultured Olsenella sp.
CCGGCGGTGCGCGTACGCGGCCGGCGGTGCGCGTACGCGGCCGGCCGTCCCGCCGCGCCCGCGCCCGGATGGCGCGCTCGAGTTTATCCAGAGTTTATCCTGCCGTTGGGAGGGCTTTAGGGCGGCTTCCTAGGATGGGGACCTATTACGAGGGCGCCGGCCCGCGCCGGTGCGGACCCATCCTGGAGGTATCCCATGCAGGACGCGATCTTCGCATTCATCTCGCAGTTCGGCTACCTGGCCGTCGGGGCGCTGATCTTCCTCGAGAACGTCTTCCCGCCGATTCCGAGCGAGCTCATCCTGCCGCTCGCCGGCTTCTTCTCCAGCACGGGTGCCCTGTGGCTCCCGCTCGCGGTCCTGGCGGCGACCGTGGGGTCGCTCGCCGGCGCGTACGTGCTCTACGCGGCCGGCACCGCACTCGACGAGGCGAGGCTCTCGCGCCTGCTCGCATCCAGGCCGGCCCGCGCCCTCGGCTTCGAGGAGTCCGAAGTGCGCGCGGCGTTCGGATGGTTCGAGTCCAAGGGGCAGGCGACGGTGCTCGTATGCCGCTGCATCCCCGTGGTGAGGAGCCTGATCTCCGTCCCCGCCGGCATGTCCCGCATGGGCCTGGGCAGGTTCTCCCTCATGACCTTCGCGGGGTCGCTCGCGTGGAACACGGTGCTCTGCTCGCTCGGCTTCTGGGCGGGCGGCGCCTGGCGCGAGGCCGCCTCCGGCGCCGCGAGCGCGATCGACCTCGCGACCTACGCCGTGGTCGCCGCCCTCGGGGTCGCCGCGCTGGTGTGGTTCTGCCGCAGGATCCTGCCGCGCATCAAGGGCCAGGGCGTCGAGGGCGGTGCCGAGGGGTAGGGCCGAGGGGTAGGGCCGAGGGGTGGGGCCTGTCGTCCTTCTCGCATAAGGTCGTGACGCGTTTCTCTCCTCTAGCTGCAATCTCTCCGTCTAACGTTGCATATGGTGCATCTACCGGCAAATACCTGCCGTCTGTCGAGTGTTACTCGCGTGTTAAGGGTCATGAATTTGTGGCTCTCGGTGAACTTCTGGGGAGCACTATGGGCGCCGCGCGAAGGGGACGTGCGCAAGCGCCCCCGGCGACGTGCATGGGCACGCCCGAGCGCATGAAGCAAAGGAAGCAAGGGAGACAAGATGTTCCAGGCCACCAAGCTAGCACGAATCGAGATTACCGGTATTAGGTAGGTGCGGGTGGCTAACTCAACGGGCCGTCCGCACCGCGGACGGCCGTGGACCCTCGGGGCCCGGGCTGTCAAGACTGGCGGCACCGGGCTCTTCTCGTTTCGATGCCGCCGACCCGACCGAGGCGGGACATCGAAGGAGAGAGGAGACCCAATGTCCACGCAAGCTGCAACACTGGCCGCCCCGACGGCGACCGAGGCGCCTCACCGAGACTCGGTGCTCGAGGTCATGGCGGCTTCGATGATCGGCACCGCAATCGAGTTCTACGACAACTACTGCTACTCCATCGCCGCGGCGAGCTACTTCGGCCTCGTGTTCTTCACGAGCGTGGCCAAGCAGAACCCCTTCCTGGCGACGCTGCTCTCGTTCGTGACCTTCGCCGTCTCGTTTCTGGCGCGCCCCTTCGGCTCGCTGCTGTTCGGCCACTTCGGTGACAAGCTCGGCCGCAAGAGGACCCTGGTCGCGGCCCTGCTGATGATGGGCATCTCGACCTTCGTCGTCGGCCTCCTGCCCGGCTACGAGGTGCTCGGGCCCATGGCCGTCGTGCTGCTGTGCGTCTGCCGCGCCTGCCAGGGCCTCGGGCTCGCGGGCGAGTGGTCCGGCGCCGCGCTCGTGGCGACCGAGAACGCGCCTGCCGACAAGCGCGCGCTGTGGGGGTCCTTCCCCAACCTGGGCGCACCCATCGGGTTCTTCTTCGCGTATGGCGTGAACCTGCTGCTGGAGACCAACCTCTCCGAGGAGACCATGGTCGCGTGGGGCTGGCGCATCCCGTTTCTGCTCTCCGCGGTGCTCGTGGTCGTCGGCCTGCTCGTCCGTGAGCGCATGAGCGAGACGCCCGTGTTCCAGAAGGCCGTCCGGGAGGACCGCGTCGTCAAGAGCCCGCTGCGGGAGCTCGCCAAGTACTGGAAGCAGGTCGTGCTCGGCACCTGCGCGATGGGCATCACCTACACCCTCTTCTACCTGCTCGGCACCTGGTCGCTCGCTTACGGCGTGAAGACCCTCGGGTTCGCCCAGACCGACTACCTCAAGCTCGAGCTCGGCGCCGTGTTCTTCTTCGCCGCCTTCGTGGTCGTGGGGTGCCTGGCTGCCGACAGGTACGGTCGTCGCCCGACGGTGCTTCTCGCGACGGTGCTCACCGTGGTCTTCAGCTTCTTCGCGCCGCAGCTGCTCGCGACCCAGAACGCGGCCAACGTCTTCCTCTTCCTCTCCGTCGGCTTCTGCCTGATGGGCACCCTCTTCGGGCCGTGCGGCGCCTACCTGCCCGAGCTCTTCCCGGCCAAGGTGCGCTACTCCGGATCCGGCCTGGCGTACAACCTGGCGTCGATCCTCGGCGGCGCCTTCGCCCCCACGATCGCCACGGCGCTCGTGCTCGCCTTCGGCATCCAGGGCGTGGGCTGGTACCTCGCCGCGATGTCCGTGGTCGCCCTCGTCGCCCTGCTCCTCATCAAGGAGGGCAAGGACGTGAGCTTCGAGGCGTAGCCGTAGCGGATCCGAGCCGCCCGCGCGGCGGTTCGCGATCTGGGAGCGCAGCCAAGGCCCGCGGCACGGGAGCGTAGCCAAGGCTCGCGGTACGGGAGTACAGCCAAGGTCCGCGGCAAGGCTCGCAACGAAATCCTTCATGAGTCGCCTCTCGGCTTCGCCGAGGGGCGCTCTTTTATGGGTTTGGCCTAAGGTTCGTGCGCGGCCTCGAGCGGGGGGCGGAACGCTGCGGGCGACGGGGCCCGGTGCGAGCCAGGATGGGTCCCGTCAGTGGCGCTTCCCGCGCGAGGTCCTTCTCGGATTACGCACGGCTGCGTTCCGCGCGGACAAAAGCCCAGTTGGCGTTTCCGGAAATCTCAGCCGTGCGTAATTTCGGGGCCGCGGCG
>OMVS01000080.1 GCA_900314575.1 uncultured Olsenella sp.
TGCGTCCTCCCGAACTTCACCATCCACGAGCACCACGTCTACAACCGCTTCGACTACAACCGGAGGCTGTGCAAGTACGACTACCAGCCGGTCAACGGTCGCTTCTCGATTCCCGAGCTGCCGGGCATCGGGAACGAGATCAGTGAGTACGCGTTCTCGCACGGAGAGGTCGAGACGGTGGAGTAGCAACAACTACGAGTCTGCATTTCCATATACGCGTACGGAAACGTGATAGTCGAATCAACGGGGGTCATCGGACGCGGCCATTCGAGGCCAAGTACGGTGGCCCCTATTGCATTATTTGGAACGAAACTATGTTCGGTAATTAGACCGGAGAATAAATAATCGCAGTGAAAAAATCGTGTGAAGAGCGACTTGGCTAATATTACCCCGCTTGCCGGTTGCCGATGGAGGCATTGACATCGCTGGCTATCAGTGAGGCAACCCGCCTCTTGCCTTGAAGCGTCAGGGGTATGGCGGAATACACGAGTGGGATGCGGTCGGGGGCTCAAACGTGATAGAGATACAACACCTTGGTAAAAGCTGGGCGGATGGGGGCGAGGTCCTCAAGGACATCAGCCTCGACATCGCCGACGGGGAGATGTACGCCCTGGTTGGGCGTAGTGGTGCGGGAAAGTCCACGCTGCTCAGGTGTATCAATGGGCTGACGGATTACCAGTCGGGCAGCATGGTAGTGGACGGCCACGAGATCAAGGACATGCCCTACAAGGAAATCCGAGAGCTCCGCAGACAGATTGGGATGGTCTTCCAGCAGTTCTCGCTGCTTGAAAGGGAGACCGTCTACAACAACGTCGCCCTTCCCATGAAGTGTTGGGGCTACAAGAGCGAGGAGATCGACAAGAAGGTCATGAGCCTTCTCGAGCTCGTCGGCCTCGCGGATCGAAAGGACGCGCGTCCAAGGGGCCTTTCGGGCGGACAGAAGCAGAGGGTCGCGATAGCAAGGGCCCTCACCATGGACCCCAAGATCCTGCTCTGTGACGAGGCGACTTCCGCCCTCGACCCCAAGACCACCAGCTCGATTCTTGACCTGCTGATGGAGATCAACGGGGAGACCGGAATCACCATCGTTATCGTGACCCACCAGATGGAGGTGGTGCGCAAGGCGTGCCGCAAGGCGTGCATCCTGGAGCGGGGGGTCATCAAGAGCATGGGCGACGTGCTTGACATCTTCTACAGGAGGCCGGCCTCGCTGCTGCGCCTCCTTGGGGAAGACCAGGCGTCGCTGCCCGACGAGGGGGTGAACCTGCGCGTCGCCTACGATGCCGAGGGTCCCGGTGCGTCCTTCTTCGAGTCGTTCTCAAAGGAGGCGGGGTTCGTTCCGGAGGTCGTCGACGGAGGGATCCAGAACTTCAGGAACCGGGCCACGGGCCTCTTCACGCTGAACGTGCGCGAGGAGGACTTGGGCAGGGCTGGAGACTTCCTCGACCGGGCTGCCCTGAAGTGGGACCGCATCGACGAGGAATGGATCGCCGAGTCCACGCGCGGCGACGAGGAAGAGGAGTAGGTGACCCGGAATGGTTCTTAGCAGGTTCTCCTTCTGGGAGATCTTCCAGATGCTGATTCTCCCGGCCTTCTTCGCCACCCTGAGGATGGTGCTGATATCCGGCGTGCTGGCGACGCTCATCGGCATGGTGCTAGGCATCGTGTTGGTGCTCACGGACAAGGACGGGCTGAGCCCCAACAGGGTCGTCTTCAGGATCTTCGACGTGTTCGTGAACATCATCCGCTCGTTCCCGTTCATCATCCTCATCGTCACGATCATCCCGCTCACACGTCTCATTGTCGGGTCCTCGATCGGAGAGGTTGCGGCGCTGGTGCCCCTCACGGTCGCGTGCAGCCCGTTCATGGGCCGCATCTTCCAGAACGCCTTCAAGGAGGTGGACCCCGCCCTCATCGAGGCGGCGAAGTCCTTCGGCGCCTCCAAGATGCAGATCATGCTCAAGGTGTACCTCAAGGAAGGTCTGCCCTCGGTCATCTCCGGCCTAAGCCTCGGCCTCATCAACCTGCTCGGCTGCTCCGCGATGGCGGGCGCGGTTGGCGCCGGTGGCCTGGGTGCTGTCGCGCTCCAGTACGGCTACCAGAACTTCAACGTCCGCGTCATGTACTCGATCGTGGCCATCCTCATCGTGCTCGTGGCGGCAATCCAGTACTTCGGCGACTGGGTCTATCGCAAGCTCAAGTAAAGGGCCCGTGCAACGAGCCAAATAAGCGGAATTGCACGCTCGTCAGGTGAACCTGGCCAGGTGCTCAATCGATTAGGAGAAGAATATGGCATTACAGCTCACTCGTAGGTCGGCATTGCAGCTTCTGGGGATGGCGGGGATCACCTCCGCACTCGCTGCCTGCGGCCAGGGCGGGTCGTCCGCATCGTCCTCGGAGCAGAAGACCATCAAGGTCGGCACCCGTGCGGACAGCATGGACAAGCTCGCTGCGGTTACCCCGGACATCGAGGCCGCGGGCTACAAGATCGAGGCTGTCTCCTTCGACGACTCCGTCCTCCCGAACCAGGCGCTGGGCGAGGGCAGCATCGACTGCAACTGGTACCAGCACGAGCCATACCTCCAGGCGTACAACAAGTCCAACGGCACCGACTTCGTGATGGTGGAGCCGAAGAGCTACGCTCCCCTGTTCGGCATGTACTCTAGCAAATGGAAGAGTCTGGAGGAGCTGCCCGATGGCGCCACGCTCGGTATGTGCTCCGACGCCTCCAACCAGGCGCGCGGCATGATTATGCTCAAGGACCACGGCCTGCTGACCCTGGTCGACGGCGTCGATACCCCGACAATCCACGACGTCAAGGACAACCCGAAGAACCTCCAGTTCGTCGAAGCGGAGATGCAGCTACTGCCGCAGTCGATCAACGACGTGGACGGGATCTGCCTCGCCGCGGCCCACATGGTCAACGCCGGGATGGACGCCAACTCCTACATCGCCCGCTCCAAGGACGAGGAGAAGTACGCGGTGGGCTTCGTCGTCCGCAAGGAGGACGCCAACGCCGAGTGGGCGACCGGTATCGCCAAGGCTGTCCAGTGCGACCACCTGAAGGACTACCTGGCGAACGAGATGAAGGGTTCCATGGTCCCCACCTGGAGCTAAGCCAGAGGACAGAGGGACACGAGACGGCCGCGGGCACCTGTCCGTGGCCGTCGTCAGATTGCAGGGGTGAGCCTCGTGACATCGCACGAAGTTGAGATGACGCCAAAGGAGCGGCTGGCCGCGTACGCCGCGGGCGAGGAGGTGGACCGCATCCCCACAACGCTCTCGGCGGGGGAGACCGCACCTCCCCTGTACGGATACAAGATCAGGGACTGGTACTTCTCGTCTGACATCATGTTCGACGTCGAGAGCCGTCTCGCCGCGGACTTCGGGGCGGACAACATGGGCGTCGGTTTGGGCCTTCGCGCCTTGGTCGAGGCGCTCGGAACGAGGCTCGAGTACCCGGAGAAGGGTGTCTCGTACGTCGTAGAGCCAAAGTTCAAGTCGTTCGCCGAGGTGGACGGGGCCGAGCTCGTGGACGTCGACAAGGATGGGCGACTCCCGATCATCATCGAGTCGTTCGAGAAGCTCATGGACGTCTATGGGGACATCAGGACCTTCGGTACCGGTCTGGCTGGACCGCTCACTACGGCCGGTCAGCTCATTGACACAGAGGTCTTCCTGAGAGGGATGATCAAGGACCGCGACGGCGTGCACAAGCTCATGCAATACGCCACGGACAACGTGGTCAAGTGCGCGCGCGACATCCACAAGCGCCTCGGCATTGGGCTCATGCTCTCGGAGCCCATGGCTTCGAGCGACCTTCTCAGCCTTCGCCAGTTCAAGCAGTTCTACAAGCCGTACCTCGAGCAGGCGGTAAGGCGCATGAATGAGTTTCAGGGGAGCACCGCCATCCACATCTGTGGTCACACCCGGGACCGCTGGGACCTCGTGGTAGGCTCCGGCGTGAGCGGGTTCTGGGTCGACAACCTGGAGGACATCGGGGAGCTCAAGGACCTCTACGGGCAACAGGTCTCCCTCACGGGAAACGTGCCGCCCGTCGCCGTGCTGCTCGAGGGAAGCCCCGAGGACGTGCGCAAGGCCGTCCTCGACTGCCTGAGGAAGGCGGCAGACTCACCTCGCGGGTACACGCTCTGCCCCGGGTGCACCACTCCCGTTGGCACCTCGAGGGAGAACCTCGACGCCTTCATGGACGCCGCATGGGAGTACGGGCGAGGGGTGAGGAAGGGATGCCTGCCCCGCGGGTTGCAGGAGCTCGGTTAGATGACTGTCAGTATTCATCTGGGGCGAAGCGCTGCGCCAGGGACCAGGCGTTCGCCATGTGGAACGCTCCCGCCCTCTCCGGCGGCCACGCGCTCCGTCGTCCAGTGCGCCCGAGCCCCATCTGTCATGCTACACTGACAGCCAACTGCATAGAGACAGGTGTCGGACGCCCTTCTCGGCCACGTGGCCCCGGGCGCCCGGTGAAAAGGGAAGCGGGCGAACGTCCCGCACGAACTCGTCACCGTGATTCGCGAGCACCCGCCCAACGCCACTGGGAGACCGGGAAGGCGGGCGGGCGCGCCCGAGCGATAAGTCGGGAGACCTGCCTGTCGGGTACGGGGGCTGGCCCCAAGCCACGAGATTCTGGCTGTACCGAGAAGGGCGCGCACGCCGCGCCCGGGTCCTGCTCGCCCAGGACCCCTCTCGCCTGGTCTCCCTGCCTGGAGCCGCCGCGCGGCGGCGCGCCCGCCCGCGTACCCGACGTCCACGGAAGACGGAACGCGACCAGGAGGAACGACCCATGAAGTACAAGGCGACGCCCGCCGAAAAGTCGGCGCCCACCCGCAAGGCTACGTCCGCCCGCATGGCGGTGCCCATCGTCGTCGCGGCGACGCTGGCCCTCTCCCTCGGTGCCTGCGGCTCGGCCGGCACGGCGCAGCCCGCGGGAGGCTCCGGCGGCTCGGGCCAGGTCCAGGAGCAGGCGCAGTCGGCCTCCGGCTCGCAGGCGACTGGAGCGTCCACGACGGGCGCGGCCGCGAGCACCGACCTCGCAGACGGCCTCTACACCGTAGACGTCACCACCGACAGCGACATGTTCCACGTGAACGAGGCCAAGGACGGCAAGGGCGAGCTCACCGTGAAGGACGGCAGCATGACCCTCCACATGACGCTCGCCTCCGAGGGCATCGTGAACCTCTTTGTCGGCACGGCGGCCGACGCCCAGAAGGAGGGCGCCCAGCTCCTCTCGCCGACGGTCGACACCGTCACGTACCCGGACGGCTCGACGGAGGAGGCCTTCGGCTACGACGTGCCGGTGCCCGCGCTCGACCAGGAGTTCGACGTCGCGATCCTGGGCAAGAAGGGCAAGTGGTACGACCACAAGGTGAGCGTGTCCGACCCGGTCCCCGAGGGCTAGACCGGCACGCGGCGGCAACGGCAGGCGCCGGCGGCGCTGGAGTCCCGGCGGCTCCGGGGCGGCGCGCTGCGGCGGTGCACGAAGGCGCGCGGCCGAGAGGGACGGCGATACGAGAGAGGGAGATGCGAGATGATGATGCGGAAGGCGACGGCGGCGATACTCACGGGCGTGCTGGCGGTGGCGCTCGGCGGCTGCGCGGGGACGGCGCAGACGGGCGGCTCTGCCGCTGCGGACTCCGGGCAGGCTGCCTCGGGCGAGGCCGCGAAGTCCGCGGACCAGCAGGCGGCCGACAAGGTCGCGGCCCTTATCGACCAGATCTACGTCCAGGAGCGCACCGACCAGACCGACGCGCAGTGCGCCGAGGCCAAGGCCGCCTGGGACGCGCTGACCGAGGACCAGAGGGCCCTCGTGGAGGGCGAGCACGCCAGCCCCGAGTACTTCGGTCTCGACACGGGCGACGCCTCCCTGGACGACCCGCTCAACCAGGACGGCATCGGCGAGCGCGAGATCCTGGTCACGAGCTTCGGCACCTCCTACAACGACAGCCGCGTGAACGACATCGGCTCCATCGAGAAGGCGATCCAGGCGGCCTACCCCGACTGGTCCGTGCGGCGCGCCTTCACCTCGCAGATCATCATCAACCACGTGCAGGCGCGTGACGGCGAGAAGATCGACAACATGGACCAGGCACTCGAGCGCGCGGTCGACAACGGCGTCAAGACGCTCGTGATCCAGCCGACCCACCTCATGCACGGCGCCGAGTACGACGAGCTCACCGAGGCGGCCGACAAGTACCGTGACAGGATGGACGTCGTGGTGACCGAGCCGCTCCTGGGCGAGGTGGGCACCGATGTCTCCTCCATCAACGCCGACAAGCAGGCCGTGGCGGAAGACGTCACTGCCGCCGCCGTGGGCGAGGCCGGCTACGGGAGCCTCGAGGACGCCAAGGCCGACGGCTGCGCCTTCGTCTTCATGGGCCACGGCACCTCGCACGAGGCCAGCGTCACCTACGACCAGATGCAGTCGCAGATGGCCGAGCTCGGCTACGACAACGTCTACGTGGGGACCGTCGAGGGCAAGCCCGCCGACACCGCCTGCGAGGCCGTGATCGAGAAGGTCAAGGCTGCCGGCTACACCAAGATCCAGCTCAGGCCCCTCATGGTCGTCGCCGGCGACCACGCCCACAACGACATGGCCGGAGACGACGCCGACTCCTGGAAGAGCCAGTTCGAGGCGGCCGGCATCGAGGTCGCGCCGCAGATCGCCGGCCTGGGCGAGATACCCGCGGTGCAGAAGATCTACGTCGCCCACACCGCCGACGCCATCGCGAGCGTGGCGTAGGCGCAGGCCCCGCCGGCCGGCGGGGCCTGCGGCGAGGTCTGCCGGGCCGTCGGCGCGGGTGCGCCGGCGGCCCGGATGCGCTAGCGTAGGGGGCGGCCGCACGGCCGCCCGAGCGAGAGGAGCGGGATGTCCCGCGAGCACGAGTACCCCTTCTTCACCAACAGGGACTGCCCCTACTTCCCCTGCCACGAGGGCATCGAGGCGGAGGAGTTCAACTGCCTCTTCTGCTACTGCCCCCTCTACGCGCTGGGCCCGCGCTGCGGAGGGAGCTTCCGCTACACCGAGCGGGGCTACAAGGACTGCACGCCCTGCACCATGACGCACAGGGGGGACGCGGGCACCCGCCTGGTGAGGCTGCACTGGCCCGAGCTCGCGGAGCTCGCGCGCCGGGACGCGGGTGCGCCCGGCGCGGGCGAGAAGGACGCGGGGCTAGACGGCGCGTCCGGAGGCGCGGGCGAGAGGGACGCGGGGCAGGGCGGCCCCGCGACCGGGAAGGACGTGGAGAGGTGAGGGGCATGGGTACACGAAGGGTCGGGCGGCGCCGGGCGCTGGCCCTCGTCCTCTCCCTCGCCGCCGCGGCAGCGCTCGCCCTCGCCGCGCCGGCCGCGCCCGCGGCCGCCGAGGGCGCCGCCCTCGCCGACGGCAACTACTCCGTGAGCGTCGAACTCGGTGGCGGCTCGGGCCGCGCGAGCGTCCAGAGCCCCTGCGAGCTCTCCGTGAGCTCGGGCTCCATGGTCGCCACCGTCACCTGGAGCAGCCCCAGCTACGACCTCATGGTGGTGGACGGCCAGCGCCTCTCGCCCGTCAACGAGGACGGCAACTCGACCTTCGAGGTGCCCGTCTCCGCCCTGGGCGAGGCGCTCCCCGTGCAGGCCGAGACGACGGCCATGAGCAGGCCGCACCTGATCGACTACACGCTGACCTTCTCCGACCCCCAGCGCCAGGGCGCGCCGGCAGGCCCCGCCGTCGCCGGCACCGTCGCGGCGGGTCTCGGGGCCGCAGCCGTCGCCGTGGGGGCGGCCCTCCTCGTTCACCGCAGGCGCGCGCGGAGCGGCGCCGCCGAGGCGATCCCGGCGGGCCGCGACGGGGGCGCGCAATGATCCGCAGGTCGAGAAGGACGCATCGCCCGCGGGTGCA
>OMVS01000001.1 GCA_900314575.1 uncultured Olsenella sp.
CACCTCCGCGTCGGGGAAGACCACGGTGCCGATGTCGCGCCCCTCGGCGACCACGTCGCCCTCGCCGGCGAGGGCGCGCTGGCGCTCGACCATGAGGGCGCGGACGGCGGGCACGGCGGAGACAATCGAGACGCTCCGGTCGACCTCCGGGGTCCTGATCTGGGCCGTGACGTCCTCGCCGTCGAGGAGCACGCGCTGGGACCCGTCCTTCTCGCGCACGAAGCGGACGTCGGACCTCGCCGCCGTGTCTGCGACGGCGGCGGCGTCCGAGGGGTCCACGCCGTCGCGCAGGCAGGCCCAGGTGACCGAGCGGTACATCGCCCCGGTGTCCAGGTAGGTCATGCCGCAGCGCTCCGCGAGGGCGCGCGCTATGGTCGACTTGCCCGAGCCGGCCGGCCCATCAATTGCGATCTTCATGCTCAATCACCCCGGAGATGGTCTGTGTCGTGTCGTTGCCCATGAGGGAGGGGTCCTTGGCGCGCGCCACCACCTCGCGCGGGGCGAGGCCGAGGGCGGCGAGGCGGAAGGTGGTGCCGTCGCAGGTCAGGACCTGCGACGAGACATTGGAGATCGAGACGTTCCAGAAGGTCTCGAGCGGCGTGTCGAAGACGGCGCCGAGAAGGCCCCTCGTGAGTCCGCCGTGCGTCACGCAGGCCGTCCTGCCCTCAAGGGGGAGAAGCTCCGCGAGGAGCGCCTTGGCGCGCGCCCTGAGGTGCTCGAAGTCCTCCGCGCCGGGCGCCGCGATGGAGCGGCCGCGCTCGTCGAGGTGCCACGGGAAGGGGTAGCCGAGCTCGGCGACCTCGTCGTAGGGGACGTTCTGGACGGAGCCGAACTCGAGCTCCACGAGGTTCTCGTGCACCTCGAAGGGGACGTGGAGGCGCTCGGCGGCGGCCTCGGCTATGGTCGTGCATCGCGACAACGGCGACGACCAGACGCGGTCGGGCCCCCAGGCGCAGACGGCCTCGATGGCCTCGAGGCGCTCGCGCTCCCCCCTCTCCGTGAGCTCGACGTCCTCGCGCCCCGAGAGGAAGCGGCGGGTGTTCGCCACCGTCTCCGGGTGCCTCATGACCAGTATCCTGTGACGTGCTGCCAAGCCTAGTCCTCCCTCTCGCCCTTGCGCGCGCCGGCGCCCGCGCCGGCCTCCCTGGCCTCGCCGACGACGCGCCCGATCGCCGCGACCTCGCCGTCCGTGAGGAGGCGCCAGCGGCCCTCGGCGACCCCCGTGAGCCTGAGCGGGCCGAACTCGTCGCGGTGCAGGCGCAGCACCTTGTGGCCGATGGCGCCGAACATGCGCTTGACCTGGTGCTTCCTGCCCTCCTGGATCCTTATCCCCACGACGCTCACGTCGCCGCGCGCCCCCTCCGGGGCCACCGCGCCGAAGAGCGCGTCGCCAGGGCCGATGACCTCCGCCTCCGCGGGCTGCGCCATGCCGTCGCGCAGGCGGATCCCGTGGCGGAGTCGGTCGAGCTGGGCGGCCGTGGGCCTGCCCTCCACGAGCGCCACGTAGTGCTTGGAGACGTGGTGCGAGGGGTGCAGGAGCTGGTGGGCCGCCTCGCCGTCCGTCGTGAAGAGCAGAAGGCCCGTGGTGTCCCTGTCGAGCCTGCCGACCGCGAAGAGCCCCGGGTAGCGCCCGCAGGGGACGAGGTCCGCCACGCACGGGCGCCCCTGCGGGTCGCTCATGGTGGTCACGTAGCCCGCGGGCTTGTTGAGCATGAGGTAGGTGGGGCCGTCCGCGATCCGGAACTCGACCCCGTCGACGGTCACGCGGTCGCGCAGCGGGTCCACCTTGCTGCCCAGCTCGCGGACCACCTCGCCGTTGACGCGGACCCTGCCCGCCGTCATGAGGTTCTCCGATCCCCTCCTGCTCGCGGCCCCCGCCCGGGCGAGGAACTTCTGGAGCCTCATGGGCACGATGCGCCCGGAGCCCTCCTGCACGGGACCCGCCTCCCCCATCTCGTCCATCCTACTCCACGTCCCCCTCCGGCCCGTCCTCCGGGCCCTCAGCCTCGCCGTCCTCGAAGAGTTCCTTCTCCTCCTCGATCTCGTCCGCCGCGTCCTCGAGCGTCGACTCCACGTGCGCCCCGGAGAGCCGCTCGCGGATGAAGCGCCTCGACTGCTCGTCGGGCGCGAAGTCCTCGAGGGGCGGCAGGTCCTTGAGCGACCTCAGGCCGAAGTGCTCGAGGAAGGCGCGGGTCGTGCCGAAGAGCGCGGCCTGGCGGTCGTCCTTGCCGACCTCGCGGACCAGCCCCTTCTGGCGCAGGGACCCGATGACGCCGTCCGAGTTGACGCCGCGGACCTCGCGCACCCCCTCGCGCGAGACCGGCTGGTGGTAGGCGATGACGGCGAGCGTCTCGAGGGCGGCCTGGGAGAGCGTGTGCTTGTCCCACGACAGGACGTAGCCCTCCACCTGCTCGTGGAAGGCCGGGTGCGTGCACAGCCGCCAGCCTCCCGCGAGCTCCCTCAGCTGGAAGCCGCGGTTGGCGCGGGCGTACTCCTCCGAGAGCGCCCTCAGGACGTCCTCCACCTCCGCCGGCGCCAGCCCGAGCGCGCGGGCGAGCTCCTGCGCAGAGACGGCGTCCGTCGACACGAGGAGCAGGGCCTCGACGGCCGGGGCCATCGAGTCGGGCTCGAGCTGCTGGAGCTGCTGCATCACAGGTCATCCTCTCCGATGCTGGTAAGGTCCTCCTCGTCGAGCTCGAAGGCCGGCGCCCCCTCGACGCGGTCGATCCTGATGTCCCCGAAGACCTCGTCCTGGGTCACCCTGACCGAGCCGCGCTTGAAGAGCTCGAGCATGGCGAGGAAGGTCGCGACCACGACCTCCGGCCTCGTGTCGCCGTCTATGAGCTCCCGGAACGTGACCGAGCCGCGGCTGCGCGTGACGCGGTCGACGGAGGCCACGGTCAGGATGACCGGCAGGCGGTGCGGGGCGATGTGCTCGTCCTCCAGCAGGAAGCGGCCCCTCCTCGAGTCGAGGTCGGCGCAGATGACGGCGAGGCTGCGTAGGGTCACGCCCTCGAGGTAGTCGGGCATGAGGCCCAGGAACTCAGGGTCGGGCCCGGCCGTGCGCGGCACCATGAGCGACTCGACGAGCTCGCGGCTCGCGAGGGCCGCGGCCGCCCCCCTGAACTGCTTGTAGGTGACGAGGCGCCCGACCAGGGCCTCGCGGGCCTCGTCGGGGCTCATGCCCGCGAACTCGTCGCCGAGCTCGTCCTCGTCGTCGGAGACCAGGCGCACGCCCTCGTCGGGGACGAGCGAGGCGGCCTTCATGTCGAGCAGCGTCGAGGCGACGAGCACGAAGTCGCTCGCCACGTCCAGGTCGAGCTCGCCCATGCGCTCGACCTCGGCGAGGTACTGGTCGGCCACCTCCGAGATGGAGATGGAGCCGATGGCTACCTTCTGCCTGCTCACCAGGGAGAGCAGGAGGTCGAAGGGGCCCGAGAAGACCTGTGTGCGGACGCGGTAGGACATGGGCTCCCACCTAGGCGAGCAGGAGCTCGAGGAGGTTCCCCGCCGTCGCGTCGAGGTAGAGGCTCAGGGGGTCGAAGTGCACGACCATGGGGACGAGGTAGAGCACGGCGACGAGGATCGGGAGGCTGTACGACTGGATGTGGTAGTAGCGCTCGCGCGCGCGTCCGTGCAGCAGCGGCATGACGAGCTTCGAGCCATCGAGCGGCGGGAGCGGGATCAGGTTGAAGAACATGAGGACGAGGTTGACGTAGACGTAGAGGGCGAGCGCCCTCAGCGCCCAGAAGGAGGCGCCGCCGACGGCCAGGGAGCCCCCGTCGGCGAGCAGGCAGGATAGGACGAGCTGGTAGACGGCCGCCCCCGCGAGCGCCTGCAGGAGGTTTGACGCGGGGCCGGCGAGGGCGACGAGGACCTCGTCGGTGCGCGGGTTGCGCAGGTTGTTGGGGTTGTAGGGGACGGGCTTGGCGTAGGCGAAGACGGGCCAGCCCGCGACGGCCATCAAGAGCGGCAGCACGACGGAGCCGAACGGGTCCAGGTGCCTGGCCGGGTTGAGGGTGAGCCTGCCTGCCCGCTTGGCGGTCGCGTCGCCAAGCCTGTAGGCGACCCAGCCGTGCGCGACCTCGTGCACCATGGCCGAGAAGATCACGAGCGCGAGGGAGAGCGCCAGGTTCAGGATGTCGAGTGCGCTGTATCCGAGCACGTATCCCCCTATCTCCTCAGCGAGCCGCGGACGCGGCACAGGAGCCAGTCGGCGACGAAGAGGGCGAGCGCGGAGAGGGCGAAGTCCCCGCGGAAGGCACCCCCGAAGGGCGTGTTGATGACGTAGAGGCCCGACACCCGGGCCGGGAGCGCGGAGGCCAGGGCGGCCGTGAGGTTGAAGAGGGCCGTCCTGGAGCTGAGGTTGGAGAAGCAGTCGAGGACCGCGACGACGCTCAGCGTGATGGCGGCGAGCCGGCACGCCCAGGCGAGAAGGGCGAGGAGGCCCCGGGCCGGCAGGTGGCGCCGGCGGCGGGCGGGCGACGCGGCGCCGGGGTCCTCTCCATAGCGGTACTGCGCGGGGGACGGAACGGCGTCGACGCGAACCGGCTCCGGCTCGGGAGCGTACGCGCGACCCGAGGCGGCGCCCACGGGGATGTTGGGCAGGGTGTCGTCGAGGTCGCGGGCGAGGCGCGTCGTCGGGGGCTGCGCCCCCATCACGCGGGTGCGCCCGGCCGCCTGGGCGACGGTCGCGCTCGTGCCGGGGTCGTCCGGCGCGGCTGCCCCGTCCCTGAAGTGGCTCGCCATCAGACGCCCGCCTCGATCTTCTCGGTGAGCTCCAGCCACTCCTCCTCGAGCCTGGGGATCTTCTTCGAGAGGGACTCGTACTCCTTCATGGCCTTGTCGAACCTCGCCGAGTCGTTGTAGAGCTCCTCGGAGGCCATGAGGCCCATGAGCTCCTCGTAGCGGGCGTGCGCGGGCCCGAGCGCGCCCTCGACCTCCTTGAGGCGCCTGCGCTCCGCCTTGAGCGCGCGGTTGGCGGCGTTCCTCGCGTCCGCCTCGGCGCGGCGCTGCTCGCGCGTCTTGACGTTCCTGCCCTTGGGGCGAGCGTCCTCCGGCCTCGCCTGCGCGGCGGCCGGCGTGGCCTGGGCCGGCGCCTCGGCTCCCGCCGAGCGCGCCTCGAGCTCGGCGCGCTTGAACTCGTAGTAGTCGTAGTCCCCGTCGTAGAGCGTCACCTTGTGGTCGCGCACGTCGACCACCTTGTTGGCAACCGCGCGCACGAGGTGCTCGTCGTGGCTGATGAGGACGATGGTCCCCGGGAACTCGACGAGCGCTCGCTCGAGCACGTCGACCGAGTCGATGTCGAGGTGGTTGGTGGGCTCGTCGAGGCACAGCAGCGGATCGGGGGCGACGAGCATCTTCGCCAGGGCGAGGCGGGCCTTCTCGCCGCCGGAGAGGACGTCGACGAGCTTGTTGACGTCGTCGCCGTGGAAGAGGAAGGCGCCGAGGAGGCGCCGCTCCTCCGAGCTCGTCCAGCCGGGGGCCGCCGCGTCCATCTCCTGCATCACCGTGTTGGAGGCGGTGAGCTCCTCGAGCTGGTGCTGGGCGTAGTAGGCCTGCGTCACGTTCTGGCCGAGCGTGACGGTGCCGGAGGTCGGCTCCTCGTGGCCGTTGATGAGCTTCATGAGGGTCGACTTGCCCGCGCCGTTGGGACCCACGAGGGCGACGTGGTCGCCACGGTAGAGCGTGAGGGAGACGTCGTCGTAGACGTCGTTGTCGCCGTAGTGCTTGGAGACGTCCTCGACGCTGACCACCATGTCGCCCGTGCGCGGGGGCGCCGGGAAGGAGAAGTGCACCCGCTTGGACTGCTCCGGCAGGACGACGAGCTCCTCCTTGATCTTCTCGAGCTTCCGCACGCGCTCCTGGACCTGCTTGGCCTTCGTGGGCTTGTAGCGGAAGCGCTCGATGAAGGTCTCTATGTGCTGGATGTCCTTCTCCTGCTTAGCGCGCTTGGCGCGGAGCTGCTCCAGGTTGTCCTCGCGCTGGCTGAGGTAGCTCGAGTAGTTGCCGGTGTAGGTCATGAGGCGCTTGTTCTCGAGCGAGGCGATGTGGCTCACGCAGGCGTCCATGAAGGCGCGGTCGTGGCTCACGAGCAGGACCGCCCCGTCGTAGGAGGCGAGGAACGACTCGAGCCACTTGACGCTCTCGAGGTCGAGGTGGTTCGTCGGCTCGTCGAGCAGGAGGAGGTCGGGGTGGCGCAGCAGGAGCTTGGAGAGCGAGATGCGCATCTGCCAGCCGCCCGAGAACTCCTTGGCGGGCTTGTCGAAGTCCTCGGTCGGGAAGCCGAGGCCGGCGAGGATCTGCTTGGCGCGCGCCTCGACCTCGTAGCCGCCCAGGCGCTCGAAGCGGTCCTGCGTGGAGCCGTAGCTCTCGAGCAGGCGCTGGTACTCAGGGCTGTCGATGTCCGCCGCTGGGTCCGAGATCCTCTCCTCCATCTCGCGGATGCGCGCCTGGAGGCGCTTGACCTCGGTCGCGGAGTCCACGACCTCGGCCAGGGCGGTCTTGTCGCCCGCGAGCTTGGTCTCCTGCTCGAGGTAGCCGACGGTCGTGTCCTTGGCGAACGAGACCGTGCCCTCGTCCGGCGACTCCTTGCCCATGATGATCTTGAGCAGGGTCGTCTTGCCTGCGCCGTTGGGGCCCACGAGGCCCCAGCGCTCGCCGGCGTTGAGCTGAAGCGTAGCGGCCGCGTACAGGACGCGGCCGCCAAAGGACTTGGTGATCTTGTCTGCAAGAGCTATCAAGTGCGTCCTCCCGACGCTCTCCTGGCTTACGCACTCAAGGGTACCCCAGGGGCCGCCGCGCCTGCGTGGCGGCGCGCCTCTGCAAACAAGCACCACGAAGCGACCGGGCGCCCGCTACTTCTGCGCGGTCAAGTGTATCGCGAAGCCAGCGATCTCCTTCTCGAAGTAGACGAGGAAGAGCGAGCCGTCCGGGTTCTTGGCGCAGTGGTCCCAGTCGATCTTGGAGCCGTGCTCGTCAAACCACCTCGCCGCGGCTTCGACGTCGTTCACGTGGAAGCCGATGTGGCCCCGCTCGCCGCTGCCGTGCCCGGGCTTCATGACCTCGACGAAGTCCCCGGCGAACTCCGAGACCGGGGCGACGGTCATGTGCTCAAGGCCCAGGAGGTCCGAGAACTCGTCCACGATCCTCATGGTGTCCTCGTCCGCCTCGGCGTTGACGCCGATGTGCGCGATGTACATGCCGAACTTCTCGACCGGGTTCTCGCCCTTCGCGTCCATGCTCCACCTCCGCATAGCAAAAAGGCCGGAGCGAACTCCGGCCCTCTCATCCTATGGTGGGCGATGCTGGTTTCGAACCAGCGACCTCTTCCGTGTGAAGGAAGCGCTCTACCCCTGAGCTAATCGCCCGCAACGCACGGGCTATATTACCAGACTCTCCCCGCAAGCGCACGAGAATTTTCCCCTGTCCGAGAAATTCCTGTGCCCGGCGCGCCAGCCTGCGGGGCAAGAGGCCCCCTTCGCGTTGGGCCTACTTCGCGAGGTTCCTCCTGTGGAGGGCTCGGGAGAGGCAGAACACGACGAGGGTCACGACGGCGCCCGCGCACATGAGGGCGAGCGCGGGGGCGTGAGCCTGGGCGGCTGCCGGGCCCACGAGCACGACGACGGCCGCGATCAGGGCGACCTGCACGAGAAGCAGGACTCCCGAGAGCCTCATGAGCCCGCCCGCCTTGTTGGGGACGTTTGCGAGCAGCGACCCACGGATCCCGAGGACGAAGGAGACCACGCCGCCCCCGGCCTCGGCGGCGCCGACGGGCGCCTGCTCGCCGAGCGCGGAGACCATGAAGATGCCGCAGAACAGGGAGACGAGGCCGTACACGAGACTGATGAGGGTGAATACCTTGATCCGCTTGCTTTCGGGGGACACGAGAACCTCCTGGGACGAGACTTCGGCCCTTCCGGGCCCGACCAACCTGCAGCTTTGTTCGTACCCACGCGTCGCGCGGGGCAGAGACGGCGCCCGCGCGTCCACGTTCTCTCCAGTCTAGGCCAACTCACCCTTGACCAGACGCGTCGGCAGGAGTAAGGTATCCACCGTTGCGTTTGGGGAATTAGCTCAGCTGGGAGAGCGCATGACTGGCAGTCATGAGGTCAGGGGTTCGAATCCCCTATTCTCCACCAGGTAAACTCGGCTCCGCACTCCGGTGCGGAGTTTTTTATACCGCCTTAGCCCCGGCGCCGCCGTTGCACAGGGCACGATGCGGTAGAGTAGGCAGTGCACCGGGCCCTTGGCGCAACGGTTAGCGCAGGGGACTCATAATCCCTGGGTTGGGGGTTCGAATCCCTCAGGGCCCACCAAAAGGAATGCGCAGGCCAACGGTTGCTTACCGTTGGCCTGCGCTTTTTTGCACGCCCCGGTTTCAGGCATGGCAGAGGCCGCCCCAGGGCCCAAGGCCCACCCGCGCCTACGGTCTAGCCCCACGAAGCCACGTCTAGGCCTTGTGGTAGCCGAGGTCCGCCGGGTTCAGGTCTCCCGAGATCCACTTGACGGTGCCGCCGCCAGCCTCGAACGCGCTACGGGCGGCCGTCACCTCCTTGGAGAGCTCCATCGTATCTGCGTCCTTGCTCTTGCAGATTCCCTTGGACCAGTAGTCGATCACCAGCTCGGAGTCCCCACGGATCTCCTTGGCGCCAAGGCCCCTTGCCACCTCGAGAGCCAGGGATAGCGCTCGCAGCTCGCCGTAGTTGTTGGTACGGCCAGCCAATGTCAGGTTCCCGTCCTCGTCAAGCTCCCCCGCGTCAAGGACGAGCGGCAGCAGCGACTCCTTCGCCTCGTTCGCCACACGGCACTGGGTGGCCCTGCCAGACTGCAGCGACGCCCCGCTGTCGAAGTAGACGACGCCATTCTCCGCCTTGAGGTCATTCGCCATCTCGAAGTCCCTTCTCCCGTGTCAGGTCCGATGACCCTTGTCACACGCCATACTATAGTATGAGGGGACATTAATTCACGCAGTGCAATAGCCCTGCCCATCGCCTCCGGAGCGGGGCGGAGAAGGGGACGCAAGTACCTGCGGCCCCGAAAGGACGTCGGACATGAATTTCCGCATGGCCCAGGACTTCTTTGTCGAGCTTGTCGGCGCGCTCGCCTGCGCCGATGGCGGCACCCCGGAGACGAACCCGGCGATCACGTTCAACGAGCACGCCAAGGCGGGAGAGTTCGACGAGCTCTCGGACGCCGAGTACAACGCCTGCCTCCACGCCGTGAACGAGATCGCCGTCCTCTGGCAGAAGCGCCCCACTACCACCCTTTACGAGATCGCGCGCAGGGCGCTCTCCGACTGCAGCCTCACCGAGGCTGAGCTTTCGGTGGTAGCCGAGGTGCTCGGGCGCGCATGGGTCCGCAAGCACGGAAACCCCCTGGAGGACCACTACTTCAAGACCCCCGTCCGATACCTCGACCGCGAGCGGTCGCGCGGCGGCGCCCTCGACAGTGCCGAGGTGACGGGCCTCCTCCAGCTGAGCCCGCGGCAGATCGCCAAGGAGCTCTCGCGAGACGTCTGGGGGCAGGAGGATGCCATTCGCGACCTCGCCCTCATGCTCTGGCACCATGTGCGTGGAGACCGCCGGGTCACCCTGCTCATGGGGCCCACCGGCTCGGGCAAGACCCTGCTCGCCAACGGCGTCGCAAGGTTCTGGCCTCACGTCGCCTGGGTCGACGGCAGCCAGGTCACCACCGAGGGGTGGAAGGGTGACGTCAAGTTCTCCAACATGTTCCGTGGGATGGACAAGGTCGACGCCGAACATGCCATCGTGGTAATCGACGAGGCCGACAAGATGTTCGAGCCGAAGACCACCAGCTCGGGAGAGAACAGCTCCGCGTGGGTGCAGACCGAGCTCCTCAAGCTCATGGACGGGGGGCACACGAAGTCCGTCCTCGGGTCGGACCCCAAGGCAGTCCCCGAATCGCTCTCCATGGAGAGCGTGAGCTTCCTGCTCATGGGCACCTTCGAGCACATGCTCGAAGGCATGTCCCACGAGACGCGGCTGGCCGGCTTCTCCGCCGACAACAGCGCGATCGACGCGGCCGAGACCAGGCTCCCCTCGATCGAGGACCTCGTGCGCTACGGTGGCGTGCGCCGCGAGATCGCAGGTAGGATCAACATCGTGTCCCGGGTCTCCAAGCTCACGGTCGACGACTACGCTCGCCTGCTGAGGGACCCCGCCCGCTCCCCCGCCGTGCGCATCGCGCGCCAGTACGGGACCTCGGTCACGCTCACCGACCAAGAGTGCCAGGAGCTGGCCGAGTTCGCCGCCTCCGCCGGCCTCGGCGTCAGGAGCCTCGAGTCCAGACTCGAGCAGAGGCTCGACGAGGACCTCTGGGAGGGCAGGATAGACCCCGACAACGACATCCCGGACCCCACGGACCAGCCGAGCTCGACCGAAGAGGCCGGCACCACCGAAGAGCTCCCCTGGGACTGATCCCAAGGCCTGGGCCTGGCCCCTTAGGAGAAGAGCATCCCGCGCCCGACGTCTGCCAGGGTGGCCGCGCCGCACATCTCCATGGTGTCGGCGAGCTCCGAGCGCAGCTGCGCGAGGTAGTCCTCCACTCCCTGCTGGCCGCCGCCGTGGGCCGCCACCACCACGGGCCTGCAGACGAGGGCCGCGTCAGCGCCGAGCGCGAGCGCCCGGAAGACGTCCACGCCGGAGCGGATCCCGCCGTCGACGAGGACGGACATCCTGCCCGCCACCGCCTCCGCGATGCCGGGGAGCACCTCGGCCGTCGCCGGGACGCCGTCGAGCACGCGGCCGCCGTGGTTGGAGACCACGATGGCGTCCGCGCCCGCATCGAGCGCCTTGAGCGCGCCGCGCGCGGTCATGATGCCCTTGAGCACGAAGGGCGTCCCGGCCTCGTGGCACTGCTCGGCAACCTCTGCGAGCTGGTCGACCGTCTTGGACCCCGCGGGCGGGTTCTGGCCCTTGAGGAAGGGCAGGCCCGCCGCGTCGATGTCCATGGCGATGGCGAGCGGGTGGGCACCCAGGGCCACCCCGACGCGCTCGCGCACGACGTCCATTGCCCAGGGCTTGATCGTCTCGACGCCGCAGCCCCCGAGGGAGGCGATGACCTGCGTGGCGTTGGCTACGATGCTGCCCTCCAGGCCGTCGCCGGTCCACGCGACCGTACCCTGGGCCGCGGCGGCCGAGAGCACGCAGCGGTTGTAGGAGACGTCGTCGAAGAGCTCGCCGTAGTGGCGCCTCACGTCGCCGACGGGACCGACCATGACGGGCAGCGAGAGGGTGCGGCCGAAGAGCTCGAGCGAGGTGTCCGCCTCCGCGTAGGGACGGATCGTGTCGAGGTTGACGCGCCACTCCTCCCAGGCCTGGTAGTTGCGGACGGCGACCGTGCCCGTCCCCTTGGCGCCCGGGCCTGGGACGTGCGCGCCGCACGCCCTCCCGTCGCAGACGGGACAGGCCTTGCACCACGCCCCCGTCTTGCCCCTCGCCCTCTCCGCGAGCTCCCTGTACAGCATGGCTCTCCCCCCTTGCGAAGGGGCGCCCCGTGGGGCGCCCCGGACCACCTGGCTGTCTTTGCGATCTTCCGACCTTGCGTCGCTCCTAAGCCCTCTGCGGGACGACCTTCTCCGCCAGGAACTTCGCGACCTCCTCGATCGCGACCTCCTCGCGCTCGCCTGTGGCGCGCACCTTGACCTCGACCTTGCCGTTTGCGATGGCCTTCTTGCCGCAGACGACCTGGTACGGGAAGCCCATGAGGTCGGCGTCGTTGAACTTGACGCCCGGGCGCTCCTTGCGGTCGTCCACCACGACCTCCACGCCGGCGGCAACGAGCTCTCGGGCCACCCTGTCCGCGACGGGCCAGACGACCTCGTCGCCCACCGTCAGGGGCACGACCTCGACCTCGTAGGGCGCGACGCAGACGGGCCAGGTTATGCCGTGCTCGTCGTGGTGCTGCTCGACGATGGCGGCGAGCATGCGCGAGACGCCGATGCCGTAGCAGCCCATCACCAGGGGCTTCTCCTTGCCGTCCACGTCCATGAAGGTGGCGCCCATGGGCTCGGAGTACTTGGTGCCGAGCTGGAAGACCTGGCCGCACTCGATGCCGCGCGCGAGCTTGAGGGGCTCGCCGCACGTGGGGCACAGGTCGCCCGCCTTGGCGGAGATGACGTCGACCCACGCGTCGTCGGCGATCGTGAGGTCGCGGCCGAGCTTTGCGTGCACGTAGTGGTAGCCTGCCTCGTTGGCGCCGACCGCCCACCACACGGACCCCTTGAGCGACTGGTCGAAGCAGGCGCGCACGCCCTCCGGCAGGCCGATCGGCCCGATGAAGCCCTTCACGAGGCCCGCCTGCTCGAGCTCCTCGTCGCTCATCAGGTGGTAGTCGCCGAAGGCGTGGGACGCCTTCACGTCGTTCATCTCGTGGTCCCCCGGGACGAAGACCACGACGGGCCTGCCGTCGCCGTCCATGAGCGCGAGCGCCTTGCGGGTCGCGCCCTCGGGGACGCCGAGGAAGGCAGCGAGGTCGGCGATCGTGGAGCAGCCGGGGGTCTCGACCTTCTCGAGCTCGCCCGGCTCACCGTCCTCGAGGCTGATCGGTGCCGTCGCGGCCTCGGTGTCCGCCGCGTAGCCGCACTTGTCGCAGTAGACGAGCTCGGCCTCGCCGGCGTCGGCGATCGCCATGAACTCGATGGAGGTGCTGCCGCCGATCTGGCCCGTGTCCGCCGCGACGGGCAGGCACCACAGGCCGCAGCGGCGCATCACGTTCGCGTAGGCGCGGCTCTCGTCGTCGTAGCAGCGCTGCAGGCTCTCCTGGTCCGCGCTGAAGGAGTAGCCGTCCTTCATGATGAACTCGCGCGAGCGCATGAGGCCGAAGCGCGGTCGCCTCTCGTCGCGGAACTTGTCCTGGATGTGGTAGAGGGTGACGGGAAGCTGCTTGTAGCTGCTGAGCTCGTTGCGCACGAGGTCGGTGTAGGTCTCCTCGTGGGTGGGGCCGAGCGCGTACTCGTGGTCGTGGCGGTCCTTGATGCGCATGAGCTCGGGGCCGTAGGCGTCCCAGCGGCCGCTCTGGTGCCAGAGCTCCGCGTCGGTGAGGATCGGGGTGAGCATCTCCTGGGCGCCGATGTCCTCCATCTCCTCGCGGATGACGCCCTCGATCTTCATGAGCGAGCGCCACGCGAGCGGCAGGTAGCTGTAGAGGCCGGCGGCCTCCCTGCGGATCATGCCGGCGCGGAGCAGCAGGCGGTGGCTTGCCAGCTCGGCCTCGGCGGGGTCCTCCTTGAGGGTGGGTGCGTAGAGGGACGACATCTTCGCGTAAGACTTCACGGGAATCCTTCCAGTAAGCTCGGTCGCGCCGGCCCCCACCGGAGGCTCGGGCGCGACCCGTACGGACCTTCCAATTGTAGGACAATCGGCAGCGCGCCCTACGAGAAGCGTGCCTCGATCTCCTTGAAGAGCTCGTCCACGATGTCTGCCTCCGCGACCTTGCGCAGGGGCTTGCCTCCGGCGAAGATGAGCCCCTGGCCCTGGCCGCAGGCGACTCCGATGTCGCAGCCCGCCGCCTCGCCCGGGCCGTTCACGACGCAGCCCATCACGGCGACCGAGATGGGCGCGCGGACCCCCTGGAGCCTGCGCTCGACCTCCTCCGCGATCGGAATGAGGTCCACCTTTGTCCTGCCGCAGGTGGGGCAGCTCACCAGCTCGGGGTGCAGGCGCCTCATGCCGAGGGCGCCGAGCAGCTCCCACGCCACCCTGACCTCCTCGACGGGGTCAGCGGTGAGCGACAGGCGAATCGTGTCGCCGATGCCCTCCTCGAGCAGGACCCCCACGCCCACGCAGTTCTTGACCGTCCCCTGGAGCAGGGTGCCTGCCTCGGTCACGCCGACGTGCAGCGCCACCTCCGGGAGCCGGCGCGAGAGCTCACGGTAGGTCGCGAGCGTCACGGGGACCGAGTGGGCCTTCGCCGATAGGACGACGTCGTGAAAGCCGCGCCCCTCGAAGTGGCGGACGAAGGACTCCGCGGAGGCGACGAGCTTCTGGGGCCCGTCGAGGTCCTCGCGGGCGTCGACGTCCTTGTCGAGCGATCCCATGTTGACGCCGATGCGGATGGGGACGCCTGCCTCGCCCGCCGCGTCGATCACCGCGTCGACCCTGTCCCAGGAGCCTATGTTGCCCGGGTTGATGCGCACGCCCGTAGCGCCGTTCCTGACCGCGGCGACGGCGAGCCTGTGGTCGAAGTGGACGTCCGCGATCACGGGAATCGGGCTCTGCGCGCAGATCGCGCGGAAGGGGTCGACGTCGGCCGCTGACGGCAGGGTCACGCGCACGAGCTCGCAGCCCGCGTCCGAGAGACGTCCCACCTGCGCGAGGGTGGCGTCCACGTCCGAGGTGGGCGTGGTGCACATCGACTGCACGGAGACGGGTGCGCCGCCCCCGACGGCGACGCCGCCCACGCTCACGCGCCTCGTGCGCTCCCTGGGGAGCCGCGGCGCACCGGAGCTCGCAACCACGCCGCCGCCAATCTCGCTCAGCATCAGCTCACCATCCAATCAGCAGTCTGCTCACGTCGTTTCTGAGCACCACCACGAACACGAAGGCGAAGAAGGCGATCCCCACGTAGGAGACGACGCTCTGCGCCCTCACCGAGAGCGGCCGCCTCATCGCCGCCTGGATGACCTCGATGAGGATCTTGCCGCCGTCGAGCGGCGGGATCGGCAGGAGGTTCATGAACCCGAGCGACATGGAGATTGCGGCCAGCAGCGACACCACGCTCATGAGTCCCTGCGAGGCGGCCTGCGAAGCCATCACCGAGATGCCCACGATCGAGGTGGAGGAGTCGAGCACCTGCATGGTCTGGGTGGGCACGATCAGCCTAGCGGCGAAGGTGGCGACGAGGCCGGCATAGTCGACGGCCCAGCGGGAGGCCTCGAGCACGCCGGGGCGGTAGGTCGTCGTCTGCGCGTTGACGCCCAGGAGCTGCCCCTCCCCCTCCGAGACCTCGATCGTGGTGGTCATCGCCTCACCGTCGCGGACGAAGCCCACCTCGACCGAGGAGCCCGGCGTCAGGTACTGCCGAACGGCGTCGACGAGGTCGCTCCAGTCCGTGACCTCGGCGTCGCCGATGCGCACGATCGCGTCGCCCGCCTCGAGGCCCGCCTCGTCGGCGAGCGAGCCCTCGGTCACCGAGGCGATGACGTTGGAGTCGACGACGACCTGCTGGCCCACGACGCAGAAGGCTGAGACCGCGAGGACGAAGGCGAGCGCGACGTTGACAAGGGGGCCGGCGACGAGCATGCAGACGCGCTTCCAGAAGCCGCAGCCGAGGTAGGTGCGGGCCCTCTCGCGCTCGAGCGCCGCCTCCGCGTCGCAGTCGAGCGGGCGCGGATCGCCCGCCCCCGTCGTCCCAGGCTGCGAGAAGTCGTGGGCGCGGTCGTACTCGGTCAGGAAGGCGGCGTCGCGCCTGAGCGTCTCGAACTGCTCGGGATAGGCCCCCTGCGACTCCCGCTCGCCCTTCGAGGCGTCGTAGTAGGGCCTGATCGCGGCCCAGTCCGACAGGGTGGCGAGGAGGCCGTAGGAGCGGTCGACATCGCAGCCGAGCTCGTCCGCCAGCGCCGCCGCGCTCACGCGCCCCTCGCGCTGTACCACGGAGAAGGCCTGTGCGAGAAGCTCGTCTTGCTCCCCCTCCATGCCGCAGATGCGCGTGTAGCCGCCGAGGAGTATCGGCGTGACGCCGACCTCGGTGCCGTAGCGCTCGAGC
The DNA here is from genome assembly GCA_900314575.1 of uncultured Olsenella sp. Classification (GTDB taxonomy): domain Bacteria; phylum Actinomycetota; class Coriobacteriia; order Coriobacteriales; family Atopobiaceae; genus Olsenella_K; species Olsenella_K absiana. The sequence goes on from OMVS01000001.1 coordinate 15,727, forward strand.
TTGCGCGAGAGCCTGGCGCGGCAGGGCATGCCGAGGAAGAACTCGGTCACGCGCACCCCGAAGGCGCGCGCCGCGAGGTAGTGGCCGCCCTCGTGCACGAACACGAGGAGCGAGAGGGTGACGACGCCCCAGAACACGGCCGAGAGGACGCCGGCCGCGCTCATCGGCGCACCCCCTCGAGGAAGCCCCGCGCGACCTCGCGCGAGCGGGCGTCCACCTCCTCGAGCTGCGCCACGGACTCGACCTCCTCGGGCCGGGCCTCCCCCATCGTCTGCCGCACGACGCGCTCTATGTCGAGGAAGCCGCAGGCACCCGCTCGGAAGGCGGCGTTTGCCACCTCGTTCGCGGCGTTCATGACGCAGGGGAGGGTGCCGCCGGCACGCCCCGCCTCGCGTGCGAGGGCGAGGCAGCCGAAGGCCTCCTCGTCCGCCTCGCCGAAGGTGATCGCGGGCTCCTGGCGCCACTCGACGCGCGGGGACGGCGTCTCCCAGCGCTCGGGGTAGCTCAGCGCGTACTGGATGGGGATGCGCATGTCAGAAGGCCCGAGCTGCGCCTTGACCGAGCCGTCGGCGAACTCGACCATCGAGTGGACGCGGCTCTGGCGCTGCACGAGGACCCGGATGCGGTCGATGGGGACCCCGAAGAGCTGGTGCGCCTCGAGGACCTCGAGCCCCTTGTTCATGAGGGTCGATGAGTCGACGGTGATCTTGGGGCCCATCGTCCAGGTTGGGTGAGCGAGGGCGTCGGCGGCGCTCACGTGCGCGAGCTCTTCTCGGCCCATGCCGTAGAAGGGGCCGCCCGAGCAGGTCAGCCACAGGCAGTGGACGTCGCTTGCGCGCTCCCCCACGAGGCACTGGTAGATCGCGCTGTGCTCGGAGTCCACAGGGATGAGCCTCCCCGGCCGGACGAGCGGCATGAGCAGGTCGCCGGCGACGACGATGGACTCCTTGTTGGCGTAGGCGAGCACCTTGTCCGCCCTGAGGGCGGCGAAGCCCGCCTCGATCCCGGCGAAGCCGACCATGGCGTTGACGACGCAGTCGACCTCGTCGAGCTGCGTGAGCTCGACGACCGCCTCGGGCCCCACCCCGAGGGCGCAGCCCGAGGGAAGCCCCTCGAGCGCGGCGTCCCGGGCGTGCCCGGCGCTCGCGACCGCGACGTGGTCCGCGGAGAACTCGCGCGCGGCGCTCGCGAGGGCCTCGGTCGAGGTGTCGCAGGCGAGCGCCACGACCCGCAGCTTGTCTGCGTGCTGGCGGCAGACGTCGAGCGTCTGCCGCCCTATGGAACCAGAACACCCGAGGACCGCAACTCGAAGCGGCCTCGGGCGTGGCGAACGTGGTGCCGTGTCCTCGAATATGCTCACAGAATTCCCCCGATGTGCAATAGGAAGTAGGCGACCGTGCATCCGAAGAGCATGGAGTCCGAGCGGTCGAGCAGGCCTCCGTGCCCGGGCATCAGGTTGCCGGAGTCCTTCACACCGACCCCGCGCTTGATGCGGGACTCGAAGAGGTCTCCGATGACGGCGGAGATGCCCACCACCACGCCGCAGACGAGCGCGAGACCCATCCCGATGCCCTCAAGGCCAAGGATACCCACGATCATCCAGACGAGGACGGACCCGGCGAGCCCTCCATAGAATCCCTCCCAGCTCTTGTGGGGCGAGATCTTCGGCGCGAGCTTGTGCGCGCCGAAGCGAGAGCCGACGAAGTAGGCGATTGCGTCGTTGGCCCACATCGAGCCCATCACCCCCAGCGTGAGGAGCGCGCCGTCGCAGCCCGCGTCGACCTTGCGGATGAGGACGATGCAGGAGAACATCAGCGAGGTGTAGACGGGGCCGAACACCGTGATGGCGACATCGGCCAGGTTCGCGCGGGGCGTGAGCACGTACCAGACCGCAAGCGAGAGGACGAGGGCGAAGGTCACGACGTGGATGGTACCGAAGCCCCAGAGGTACATCGAGACCGGGTAGGCGATGGCGCCCGTGAGCCCCAGGATCTCGTTCGGCATCCTGCCGCCCATGCGCGAGATGCGGAAGAACTCCGAGCAGCACAGCCATGCCATCGCCGTGATGCAGGCGGTCGTCGGCACGACGCCACCGAAGAGGCAGAGGAGGATGACAATGGTGTATATCGCGCCCGACGTGGTTCGCGTGAGGAGCTTCTCGGTCCAGCCGCGCACGACCTGGCCCTTGAGGCCTCCGACGGCGCGCAGCCCCTCCTTGGAGTGGCGGTGGCTCTCGATCCTCTCGATGGCGCTGTCCAGCGAGATGTGGGCCCTCGCCTCGCGGCCGTCGATGTCCGCCGGAAGCGGCCTCTCCTCGCCTCCGGCGCCCGCGCCCGAGGGATGACCGGTTTCGCTCACTTGTTGACCACTCCCCCGAAGCGGCGCTTGCGGCCCTGGAAGTCCCGGACGGCCCTGAGGTAGTCCCAGCGCGTGAAGTCCGGCCAGAGCGTGTCGGTTACGTAGAACTCCGTGTAGGCGATCTGCCAGAGGAGGAAGTTGGACAGGCGGTTCTCGCCGGAGGTCCGGATGAGGAGCTCCGGGTCCGGCAGGCCCGCCGTGTAGAGACGGGCCGCGACGGAGGCCTCGTCGACCTCGTCTGCGTCGACCCTACCCGCCGCCACGTCCCGCGCGAGGGCGCGCGCGGCCCTCGCGATCTCCGCCCTCGAGCCGTAGTTAACCGCGAGGGCGAACACCATGCCGGTGTTGCCCCGGGTCTCCTCGAGGCCCTTCTCGAAGACGTCGCGCGTGACCTTGGGCAGCGCGTCGATGTCCCCCAGGAAGAGCAGCCTGACGTTCTCCTGTGCGAAGAGCGGGAGCTCCTTCACGAGCGTCGTTGCGAACAGGTGCATCAGGAGGTTCACCTCGTGCTGCGGCCGTCTCCAGTTCTCGGTCGAGAACGCGTAGACGGACAGCACGTCCACCCCGAGCCTCACGCTCGTGGTGACCGCCTCCCTGAGGGCGTCCACGCCCGCGACGTGCCCCTCGCTCCGGTCGAGCCCCCGGGCCTGCGCCCAGCGCCCGTTGCCGTCCATGATGATCGATATGTGGCTGGGGATCCTCTCGAGGTCGACGTCCGACAGGCTGATGTCATCGGGCGCGCCTGCGTAGTACTCCCGCAGCTTCGCCTCGTCTCGTTGCACCTAGATCTCCATGACCTCGGCCGTCTTGGTCTTCAGGAGGGAGTCGATCTCCTCGATGGCGTTGTCGGTCAGCTTCTGGACCCGCTTCTTCTCCGCCTTCTGCTCGTCCTCGGAGAGCTCCTCGTCGCGGTCGATGGCCTTGTTGGCCTCCTTGCGCGCGTTGCGCACGGCGACCCTGCCCTCCTCGGCGAGCTGCTTGCACTCCTTCGCGAGCTCCTTGCGGCGCTCCTCGGTGGGGGCGGGGAACGGGAGGCGGATCGAGACGCCGTCGTTGGATGGGGTGATGCCGAGGTCGGACTGCTCGATGGCCTTCTCGATGCTCCTGAGGGAGGTCTTGTCCCACGGCTCGACCACGAGCATGGAGGCCTCGGGGACCTTCACGCCGGCGAGCTGGGTGATCGGGGTGGGCTGGCCGTAGTAGTCGACCTTGATCTCGTCGAGGATGTGCGGGTTGGCGCGGCCCGTGCGGACCTTCGCGAAGTTGTTCCTCAGCGCCTGGATGGACTTGTCCATGTGCTTCTTGGCGTTGTCGGTGTGCTGGCTCATGTCTACTCGCTCTCCTCGTCGACTACGGTGGTCCCGACAGGCTCCCCCTTGAGGGCCTTCTCGAACGCGCCCTGCTCCTCCATCTTGAAGACGATGATGGGCATGTGGTTGTCATGGCACAGGGCGGTCGCCGTGGCGTCCATGACCTTGAGGTCCCTGGTCAGGACGTCCATGTAGGTGATCTCGTCGAACTTCCTGGCCTCCGGGTGCACGACCGGGTCCATGTCGTAGATGCCACTGACCTTGGTCGCCTTCATGAGCACCTCGGCGTCGATCTCGCACGCCCTCAGGGCCGCTGCGGTGTCGGTCGTGAAGTAGGGGTTGCCCGTGCCCGCCGCGAAGATGGTGATGCGGCCCTTCTCGAGGTGGCGGATCGCGCGGCGCCTGATGTAGGTCTCTGAGACCGAGTGCATCTCGATCGCGCTCATGACGCGCACGTCCATGCCGTTGCGCTCGAAGCAGTCCTGGAGGGCCAGGGAGTTGATGACCGTGGCAAGCATGCCCATGTTGTCCGCCTGGGCGCGGTCCATGCCGCTCGCGGCGCCCGACAGGCCGCGGAAGATGTTGCCGCCGCCCACGACGATCGCGATCTGGATTCCGGCCTCCCACACGGGCTTGACGCTGTCCGTGATGGACTGGAGGACTGCGGGGTCGATGCCGAAGCTCTTCTCGCCCATCAGGGCCTCGCCCGAAAGCTTGAGAAGGACGCGGTGGTATTTGTAGTCAGTCAAGTGGGTCCTCCACTTCTTGTCGACGAATCCCGCCCCCGCGCCAACGGTGGGGACGGGACAACGGGCTTGCTTGCCGTTCAGTCCCCTGTGATTCTAACAGAGGTCAGAGCCCGTGCCCTCACGGAAGCGCCAGGCATCGCCTCGCTCGGTGGGACCGGCATACGAAAAGGGCCGGCCCGCTCTCGCGGACCGGCCCGTCAGACGCTTGCTCCGTGGAGCTACTCGCCGAAGTTGAAGCGGATGAAGTTGACGATCTCGATCTTGTCGTCAGCCTTCTTGGAGACCTCGTCTGCGAGCTGGGAAATCGTGGTCTCGGGGTTCTTGATGAACTCCTGCTCGGTGAGGACGTTCTCCTTGTAGAACTTCTTCAGGCGGCCCTGGACGATGCCGTCCCAGAACTTCTCCGGACGGCCAGAGTCCTTTGCCTGGGCGGTGTAGATGCTCTTCTCGTGCTCGATGATCTCCTGCGGGACGTCGTCGCGGCGCGCGGAGACGGGCGCGGAGGCCGCGACCTGCATCGCGACGTCGTGCGCGAAGGACTTGAAGTCCTCGTTCTGCGCGGTCTCGGGCTTGGCGAACTTGAAGTTCACGATGTCGCCGAGGTGGGCACCGAGGTGGATGTAGCTCGCGAGGGTGCCCTCGGAGGTGATGCGCGCGAAGCGGTTGATCTTCATGTTCTCGCCGATGACGTGGATCATCTCGGTGAGCTCGGAGTCGACGGTGCCCCCGTTCATCGGGCACGCCTTGAGCGCCTCGAGGTCCGCCGGGTCGTTCTCGGCGACGACCTTCGCCACGTCGGCGGCGAAGCCCTCGAACTTGGGGTTGGAGCTCACGAAGTCGGTCTCGCAGGTGAGCTCGAGGAGGGCGCCGGTCTTGCCGTCCTCGGACACGTAGGCCGCCACGCAGCCCTCGTTGGTGTCGCGGCCCGCTCGCTTGACGGCCTTCGCCATGCCCATGGTACGCAGGACGTCGACGGCCTTCTCGATGTCACCGTCAGCCTCGACGAGGGCCTTCTTGCACTCCATCATCGGCGAGTCGGTCATCTCGCGGAGCTGCTTGACCATAGCGGCAGTAATCTTGGTTGCCATGCTTCCCCTCCTTGGGGTGTTCGTTCTCGTATCGGACGACGCTTGGCGGACGTGCCGCGCCAAAGCGCTACTCTGCGGCGGGCGCCTCAGCCGCGGCGGTCTCGACGGCAGGCGTCGTCTCGCCCTTGGCCATCTCCTCAGCGGAGATCTGCTCCTTGCCGGAGCCGGCCAGGACGGCGTCGGCCACGAGCTCGCACATGAGGTCGACGGAGCGGATTGCGTCGTCGTTCGCGGGGATGCCGTAGTCGATGACGTCGGGGTCGGAGTTGGTGTCGAGAAGACCGACGACCGGGATGTGGAGGCGGTTGGCCTCGCGGACCGCGATCTCCTCGCGCTTGGTGTCGACGACGAAGAGGGCCTGCGGGAGGGCCTTGAGCTCACGGACGCCGCCGAGGTTGCGCTGGAGCTTCTCGAGCTCCTTGGTCAGGACGGCCTGCTCCTTCTTGCCACGGGCGGCGAGGCTGCCGTCCTCGGCCATGGTCTCGAGCTCCTCCATGCGCTCGATGCGGGAGCGCATGGTGACGAAGTTGGTCAGCATGCCGCCGAGCCAGCGCTGGTTGATGAAGGGCATGTTGGCACGCTCGGCCTGGGTCTGGATGGGCTCCTGGGCCTGCTTCTTGGTGCCCACGAACAGCACGGTGCCGCCCTTGGCAGCGGTCTCCTTGAGGAAGGTGTAGGCCTTGTCGGCGTCGATGATGGTCTGCTTGAGGTCGAGGATGTAGATGCCGTTGCGCTCGCCGAAGATGTAGGGCTTCATCTTGGGGTTCCAACGGCGGGTCTGGTGACCGTAGTGGCAGCCCGCGTCGAGAAGGGTCTGGATGTTGATCTTTGCAGCCATGTACTAAACCTCCTGTGGTTTGTCCTCCGCGTGAGGTCAACCCCATAGCGCCACCCCTGCCCTGGCTTATGGGGAGGGGCACCACGGCGCATGAGTCGTCACGCGTGTGAAATGTGCCATGCGGTCGCACGGCGATTCTCAAGTATATCAGCACGGAGGAGGGCGCGCCAGACCCAGGCTCCCTTCAATGACTCACCATAACTTCACATTGGTCCCTCGGCGCTCGGTCGCCCGCTCAGCCGCGCGGGTGCGCCCGCCGGGCCGCGTCCTTGAGCCGCGCCACCGAGAGGTGGGTGTAGACCTGCGTCGTCGCGAGGCTCTCGTGGCCGAGGAGCTCCTGGACGCTCCTGAGGTCCGCGCCTCCGTCGAGGAGCTCGGTCGCGAAGGTGTGCCTCATCGCGTGCGGCGTCACGCCGGCGAGGCCCGCCTGGCGGGCGTGCCCCTCGAAGCACCTCCTCAGGGCGTCAGCAGACATGCGCCTCCCCCGCGTCGACACGAAGAGCGCGCGCTCGTCGCCGGTCCGCCCCGACCCGTCGCGCCGGCGGGCTACCAGGCGCCCTCGCGGGCCCTCGAGGTAGGCGGAGAGGCGCTCGAGCGCTACGGGGTAGAGCGGCACGATCCTCTCCTTCGAACCCTTGCCGAAGAGCGTCACCTGCTCCTGGGCGAAGTCCACGTCGCCCACGTCGAGGGCGGAGACCTCCGAGATGCGCGCTCCAGACGCGTAGAGCAGCTCGAGGAGCGCCCGGTCCCTGAGGCCGAGGTCGCTCCCCTCGTCGCAGGTATCGAGGATCCGCCCCACCTCGGCGTCCGACAGGGTCTTCGGAAGGCCCCTGGCGAGCCTCCTTCCCGAAATGGCGTCGGCCGCGTCGGTCTCGCAGACGCCCTCGGCGACGAGCCAGCGGTAGAGCCCCTTGATCGAGGACAGGTGCCTGTTGACCGTCTTCGCGCCGTAGCCCGCCGAGACGAGCTCGGCGAGGTAGCGCCTCAGCTGCTTGTGGGTCACCTCGAGGGGCCGCACGCCCTCCCTCCTGGCCCAGAGCGCGTACTGGGCGAGGTCCGAGGCATAGGCCTTCGCGGTGTTCCCCGAGAGCCCGCGCACCTGGGTGAGCTGGGACACGAATCGCTCGATGTCCCGCTCGAACCCATCCGACCAGGTGCGATCGGAACCTGACCCGCCCTCTTCGGGAACGGCGGGGCCCCCTTCGGACGGCGTGCCGTCGGACATGCCCTTACGCCTTCCCATCGACGCGGAAGAGATCGGGTCGTGCGTCCACGTAGGCGCCTACGTCCGCCTTGGCGCGCTCGGCGTAGGCGGCATAGCGCTCCTTCTTGCGCAGGCGCCGGCCCTCGATGGGGGGTACGAGCCCGAAGTTCACGTGCATGGGCTGGTAGTCTTTGGTTTCCGGGTCGGTCGCGTAGGCGACGAGCGAGCCGAAGGCCCCCGTGGCGGGGAGCGAGACCTCGGGGAGGGAGCGGAGGTCGGCGAAGGTGTTGAGCGCGGCGAGGTAGCCGGAGGCTATGGCCTCGGTGTAGCCCTCGGTCCCGCAGATCTGCCCGGCGAGCCTGCATGACGTGCCGGGGATCTTGAACGTGCGGTCGAGGACGTGCGGGGAGTCCACGAACGAGTTCCTGTGCATCACGCCGTAGCGGAAGAACTCGGCGTGCTCGAGGCCGGGGATCATCCTGAACACGCGCTTCTGCTCGCCCCAGGTGAGGTTCGTCTGGAACCCCACCATGTTGTAGGCTGTCCGTCCCTCGTTCTCGGTCCTGAGCTGCACGGCAGCCCAGGGCCTCCTCCCCGTCCTCGGGTCGGTGAGCCCGACAGGCTTCAGGGCGCCGAACCTCAGGGAGTCGTGCCCCGTCCTTCCGACCTCCTCCACCGGCTGGCAGGCGCAGAACAGGTCGGACTGCTCGAACTCGCGCGAGATGACCCGCTCCGCACCCATGAGCTCCTCGTAGAAGGCGTCGTAATCCTCCTTGTCCATGGGGCAGTTGAGGTAGTCTCCGCCGGGCTCCCCGTAGCGCGACTGGGCGAACACGACGCCCATGTCCAGGGACTCGGCGTCCACGATCGGCGCCGCGGCGTCGAAGAAGGCGGAGTGCCCCTCGCCGACGAGGTCGGTCACGCGCCGAAAGAGGGCGTCGGAGCACAGCGGCCCCGCCGCTATGACGGCAGGGCCCTCGGGGATGGACGTCGCCTCCTCGCGCACGAGCTCCACGAGCGGTTCTCCTTCCACCCGCTCGGTCACGAGCCTGGAGAACTCCCTCCTGTCGACGGCGAGGGCACCGCCGGCCGGCACCGCGGCACGCTTCGCCAGCTCGACGAGGACGCTTTCCATCCTCGTGAGCTCCCACTTCAGAAGGCCCGCCGCGCTGTCCTCGCGAAGCGACTTCAGGGAGTTCGAGCACACGAGCTCTGCGAGGCCGTCCGTGTGGTGGGCTGGCGTCGTGGCCTTGGGCCTCTGCTCTACGAGCCGCACGCGCACCCCCCTCCGGGCGAGCTGCAGCGCGCACTCGCTCCCGGCGAGACCGCCCCCGACGACCGTGACTTGCGTTTCCATCAGCTGCTTCCTCCACCTGGGTCCCTGGGGCCGGGGGTCTTCTCCCCCCTCGCCCCCGCCGCTTCCGCCCTCCGCTGGTAGTCCCGGTAGGCGGCCTGCGACACCGTGTAGCTTCCGTCTGGAAGTCTTTCTACCACACCTCTCGTCTCGTAGTCGGACAGCGTCCGCACGAGGGTGAGCACCGGCTCCCCCAGCCGCGTCGCAAGCTCGTCCGGCCTCATGGGCGACGCCACGAGCGCGGACACGACGCGGCTCGAGCTCTGGAACCCCTGCTCGCCCACGAGCCGGAGGAATCCGTAGTCCAGAGCGATCTTCGTCTCGAGGTCCATCTCGCTCGCTATTATGCAGGCCCCGTCCGAGATGAGCTGGTTGGTCCCCATCGAGTTGGGGCTGAAGATGGACCCTGGGATGGCGTAAATCGGCCGCCCGAGGGCGTTTGCCGTCTCGGCGGTGCTCATGGTCCCCGACCTCATGCCCGCCTCGGTGACGAAGAGGCACCGAGACAGGGCCGCTATGACGGCGTTCCGCTGCAGGAACGCGAACCGGCGCGGGCCCTTGCCCCAGGCCCTGAGCGAGATTACCGCGCCGCCCTGGCGCACCGCGTCGTGGAAGACGTCGAGCGAGGAGCGCGGGTAGACGACGTCCGCCCCGCAGCCGGACACGACGACGGTCCTGCCACCGGCGTCCAGCGCCGCCCGGCTCGCAGCGTGGTCGCACCCCAGGGCCCCGCCCGAGACGACCACGATCCCGCACTCCGCGGCCACCCTGCCAGCCATCTCCGCCACGGCGATTCCGTAGGGCGTGGCCCTTCTCGCACCGATGACCGAGATGCAGGGCAGCCCCAGCGCCTCCCTGCTCCCCACGCCGTAGATCCTCTCCGGGGCGTCGTCACCGAGCTCGAGCACCCCCTCGGGGTAGCCCTCCTCGCCCCTTGCGACCTCCCACCGAGCCCCCATTTAGCGCCTCCTAGATGCTGCCCCTCGACCTGTAGACGCAGGCCTCCGCTATGTCGTCCGCACCCACGCGCTCGTGGGCCGCGAGGTCCGCGATCGTGCGCGCCACGCCCGCTATGCGCGTTATCGCCCTGCCTCCGAGGGCCCTGCGCCGGGCGGCGCCCTCCAGCGCGGCGCGTGCGCCGGGCTCGAACCCCTCCCATCTCCTCTGGGGCTCCCCCGTCCCCCCGCCGCTCCTGGCGACGCGCCAGCGACGGAACTCCGTGGCGGCGAGCACCTGCTCCCGCATCTGCGCCGAGGACGTGCCCGCCTCCTCGGCCATGACGCGGTGCGAGTCCGGGCGCGCCACGTCCACGAGGATGTCGATTCGGTCCATGAGGGGCCCGCCGATGCGCGCCTGGTAGCCCGTGATCTGCGAGGGCGTGCAGCGACAGGGGTGCCCCTCGTCCCCGAGGTGCCCGCAGGGGCAGGGGTTGGCGGCGGCGACCAGCTGGAAGTCGCAGGGGAAGACATAGGCCCCGTCCGCCCGCACGAGCCTGACGACGTGCTCCTCCATGGGCTGCCTCAGGCTCTGCAGGACGTTCGTGGCGAACTCGGGAAGCTCGTCGAGGAAGAGCACCCCCTTGTGCGCGAGCGAGACCTCCCCGGGCAGGACCGGTCTGCCGCCGCCGATGAGCCCCGCGAGCGAGACCGAGTGGTGCGGGGCGCGGAAGGGCCTTCCGCCCGCGGCGATCTCCTCGAGCGACTGCCCCGCGACGGAGTGGATGAGGAGGGCCTCGCGCGTCTCGTCCTCCGAGAGGGCGGGCAGGATCGTCGGCATCCGCCGGGCGAGCATGGTCTTTCCGGCGCCGGGAGGACCGACCATGAGCAGGCCGTGCTTCCCCACCGCGGCGATGACGAAGGCGCGCTTCGCGAGCTCCTGGTCCATCACGTCGGTGTAGTCGAGCGCCGCGGGGGCGCACGCGCGCGGAAGGGGCTCAGGACCTGGGGCCGCCTCCGGGAGCGAGCCGACGCCGCGTCTGAGGTCCGCGAGGGTCGACACGCGCCTCACGCACGAGGCGTCCTCGGGAAACCACGGCCCACCGGCTCCGACGAGCACGAGGCCGCTCTGCCGCGCGAGCGCCTCGTAGGCGACCGCGCCCCTCACGGGGCAGACCTGGCCGTCGAGCCCGAGCTCGCCCACGAACAGACAGCCATCGAGCCCGGCCCTTGGTATCTGCCCCGTCATCGCGAGGATCGCGACGGCGATGGGAAGGTCGAACGAGGTCCCCGACTTGCGGACCTCGCTCGGGGAGAGGTTGATCGTGACGTGCCTCCTCGCCATGGTGTAGCCGCACGCGGTGAGCGCGCAGCGCACGCGCGACCTCGCCTCCAGGACGGCCGCGTCCGGACGGCCGACGACCGTGAGTCCCGGGATGCCCGCGCTCATGCTGGCCTCGACCGTCACCCCGAGCGCCTCGACGCCGCGCAGCAGGGCCGCGTGGACGGCGCACGTCTCCGGCGCGCTCATTGCTCGTCCCAGCAGTAGGCGCCCACGAGGTGCCGGAGGAGCGCGGAGCGGTTCTCCCTGAGCGTCACGGCGATGACGTCGAAGCGCACGTTCGTCACCTCGGGGTGAAGGGAGACGTACATGAGGGCGAGGCGCGTGTAGGTTTTCCGCTTGCGCACCCCGACGGCAAGCTCGGGCGCCAGGGGGTCGCCTCCCCTGTCGACCCTCGTCTTGACCTCCACGAGGACGGTCTCGTCGCCGTCGCGGGCGACGACGTCCGCCTCGCCGCAGACGCAGCGCCAGTTGCGGTCCACGACCTCGTACCCGCGACGCACGAGGTAGCTCGCCGCGATCGCCTCGCCCTCGAGCCCGACCTCCCTCGTGCTGTAGCTGCTCACCGGCTTGTCCCTCGGCACAACGGAGAAGTCCAGGGGCTCACATTCGTCCTCGCTCCCGTCCACGGCCACGTCCGGGAGGGCCTTCCTCGCGGGGTCCGCACGGACGCCTGCTCGCAAGCGCCGTCCTGGGACGCCCTTCGAGCCCTCCAGCACCTCCATCACCTCAGAGACCGTCTTCGCCATGCCTGCCTCCCTCGTCCGTTTCGGACCCAAGAGCATGACAGGTCGCCCCGCGCGGTGGCTTGTCGCACCCTCGCAGAGAGCTGGCACCGGTCTCTCACGCGCGACCTTGGCCGACACGGCATAGCCGCTCTGGACGGTGGCTCGGGGCGCCCGGGGCTCGTTCACATCACTTGTCGTACTAGCGTGGATTTGCGTCTACAAGAAGTTTCCACAGAAGGTCACTCGGTGCACGGGCGTGAGACCGAGCTCGCGAATCGCCTCGATGTGGGCCCTCGACCCGTAGCCCTTGCACTCGGCGAGGTGGTATCCGGGGTACTCCGAGTCCAGGCCGACCATGATCGCGTCTCGCGTCACCTTGGCGACGATGGAGGCGGCGGCGATGCACGCGACGCGCGCGTCCCCCTTGACGAGGGTCTTCTCCTTTGGGTGCACATGGACGGGGTTGCCGTCTATGAGGACGCAGTCCGGCTCCACGCCGGTGTCCTCTATCGCCTGCGACATGGCCACCCTGAGGGCCACGCGCATGCCGAGCGCGTCGATAGACTCGGGCGGGACGTGCGCGATGCCGATCGCGACGGCGACCTCTGCGATCCGTGCCGCCACCTCCTCGCGGCGCGTGGGCGTGAGCTGCTTGGAGTCGTTGAGGCCCCAGACGACGGGCTCGGGCGGCAGAACGACTGCCCCCACGGTGAGCGGTCCCGCGATCGAGCCCCTCCCCACCTCGTCGACGCCCACCACGAGGCCCTCCCCGCCGAGCTCGCGCTGCAGCTCGTACATGGCGATGACGCGCTCGCGCTCCGCGCGCTCCCGCTCGAGGCGCCTGCGAGCCGACGCGACGGCCTGCTGGACCTGCCTCCTGTCGTCCTCGGAGTACCTCTCCACGAGCTCGTCCAGGTCCTCGAAGGCCGCACCCCTGACCTGACGAGCGACCTCGCCTGCAGTCGGCCTCCGTCCGCCCTCCATGTGAACCGCCTCCCACGCGCACGCTACGGGCCACCCCTCGCCCCGGGCGCCCCGTTGCGTCCGGGACCGCGCGGGCGTGGTCCCTGTCGAAAAAGAGAGGGGCCGCCCGAAGGCGGCCCCTCCAACCTGTGCAAGTGCTCCTGCTAGCGCTTCTCGCGAAGACGCGCGGCCTTGCCGACGCGGTCGCGGAGGTAGTAGAGCTTCGCGCGACGGACGCGGCCGTGGCGCAGGACCTCGAGCTTGGCGATCTTGGGGCTGTGCACGGGGAAGGTGCGCTCGACGCCGATGCCGAAGGAGATCTTGCGGACGGTGAAGGTCTCGCGGGCGCCCGCACCGCTCATGCGGATGACGTCACCCTGGAAGACCTGCTCGCGCTCACGGTCGCCCTCCTTGATGCGGTAGTGCACCTTCACGTTGTCACCAACGCGAAGCTCGGGCAGGTCCGTGCGGATCTGCTTGCTCTCGATTGCAGCGATGTAGTCCATCTTGTCCTCATCTCTAGAGGTGCCGACGCCAGGCGAACGGCACATAGGCTTGCACACAAGAGGAAAGTATAGGGCAAGGCGCCTGCTCGGGCAACGCACAGGCGATTTCCACAAGCTCTGGACATCCGTGCCGCGCCCTCGCGGCCGGCAGCGTGGCGCGCGGACGGGAGCGGCGGACGTCCGCCGGCGTCGCTACAGGCAGAAGCCGACGACGTAGGCGGAGCTCTCATCTGGGCTGCCGTACCCCTTCGGGACGCCCGAGTTCATCACCTGGTAGAAGAGGTCGTTCGCGCCCGAGTGGGCCCAGTTGGCCCCCTGCGGCGTCCGGTACCACCAAGTGGACCTCCCGGTGCTCCCGTCGAGCCTCAAGAAGCCGTCCCCAGCGCTCGTCGCGGTGACCCCGTGCTCGGCGAAGGCCAGGTACTGGTAGCCCTCCTGGTTGAGGGACTCGTCGATCCCCCAGCCGTCGTCGCCGTACGTGTCCGTCTCCCAGGTGACGGTCCCGCAGACCTCCTTGGGCGAAAAGAGCCACAGCTCGTCCGTCGTCGCCGAGACCTCCTCCGGCGCGTTCGTGTCGCCCACGTTGTTCGTGAGCTTGGTCACCGGCACGATCGCCTGCCGCAGGTCGTCCGGCAGGAGGGCTAGCCCGTCGCTCGCGAGCCAGGCCCGTGCGTGGCTCGACTCCCAGCCGCCTTCCGCGGTGGGCCCCTCGTTCATCGGGCCGCGGGCGAGCGCGCCGACCGACATCAGCGTGAGCCCCGCCTTGCCCGAGCCGTCCGCCTTGTCGTCGTGGAGGACGTCAATCACGCGGACGTCGATCGAGTAGCCGTTCGTGAGGTCGGCCCGGATGGTGTCCTGGGTGAGGCTGCCGTCCTCCTCGACGATGCCATAGGATCGCGCGACCTCCCGCGCGGCGTCCTCGTCCGCCGCCGCCTCGATCCTGTCTGCGGCCTCCCTGAGGGCAGCCCACGAGAGGTCGGATAGCCGCGCCTGCGCGGGGCCCGCCGTGGGCCGCGGCTGCTCCTGGGCCTCGTCCAGGGCGGGTTGAGCGCCCTGCGCCCAGGGGAGGAGCCCCTTGGCCGATGCGGCGAGGTAGAGCACGCACGCGCAGGCGGCGAGCGCCGCCAAGCCCGCTACCACCCGTGCCGCCGCCCTCGCCCTGCCGCTCCCAGATGACATGCCAGACCCCTCTCTTCGCTCCTCGGTCCGTAGGCATCGTAGCATGCGCCGCCTGTCCGACCGCCCGCCCCCGTGCGGTCGCGACGCCGCTCTATGAATCCCGATTACCCAAACCGCCTTTCGATGGACATGGCGACGTTTGACCTTCTGACGTGACGCCCGTATTTTGTTCCTACAAGCGCGCGGGATTCCTTATTCCCGCAATGCGTTGTCCCCCCAATCGCCCTTCGCCTCGTGCGGAGGGCGTTTTGCCATAGGCGACCCTTCCTTCGTCACGCGCGTCGAGCACGCCGCTCTCCCCTGTGCCCTCCACCGGTCCTGCGTTCGCGCGACGTCCACGCAAAGAGGGCCGGGAGGACTTGCTCCTCCCGGCCCTCAGGCTGCCTGAGCCGATCTAGCCAGCCGGCCTCGTTATCGCGTCGAGGCTACTTCTCGAGCTTCTTGGGGCCGCCGTTCGACTCGATCTTCGCCTGGGCGCAGGCGAGGCGGGCGACGGGCACGCGATAGGGCGAGCAGGACACGTAATCGAGCCCGAGGTCGTAGTACATGTGGATGGAGTCGGGGTCGCCGCCGGTCTCGCCGCAGACGCCGCAGACGATGGTCGGGTTGGCCTTGTGGCCGCCCTCGACGCCCATCTTGACCATCTTCGCGACGCCGTAGTCCAGCGTCTCGAACGGGTTGGTCTTGAGGATCTTCTTGGAGAGGTACTGCGGGATGAAGGCGGACTCGACATCGTCGCGCGAGAACCCGAAGGTGGTCTGCGTGAGGTCGTTGGTGCCGAAGGAGAAGAAGTCGGCGTACTGGCCGATCTCGTCTGCGGTGACGGCAGCGCGCGGCAGCTCGATCATGCAGCCGATCGGGATGTTGAGCTCGACGCCCTCGGCCTCGGCGACCGCCTTGACGCCGGCCTCGACCTGCTCGCGGACGAGCTTGAGCTCCTCGACCGTGGAGATGAGCGGGACCATGATCTCCGGCTTCGGGTTGAGGCCCTGCTTGATGAGGTGGGCAGCGGCGCTCGCGATGGCGCGGACCTGCATGTCGTTGAGCTCGGGGTAGACGATGCCAAGGCGGCAGCCGCGCAGGCCGAGCATGGGGTTTGCCTCCTGGAAGGAGTCCAGGCGGGTCAGGCGGTCGCGCATGGCCTTGAGCTGGGACTCGGTCTCACCACGGCCCTCGGCGCGGGCGATCTCGACCGCGAGGTCGCGCGGGTTGTCGAGGAACTCGTGCAGGGGCGGATCGAGCAGGCGGACGATGACCGTCTTGCCGTCCATGGCCTTGAACATGCCCTCGAAGTCGCCGGTCTGCGCCGTCAGGAGCTGGCCCAGGGCCTGCTGCTTCTGGCCGTCGTTGTCGGCGAGGATGAAGGACTGGATGATCTGCTTGCGGTCGCCCAGGAACATGTGCTCGGTGCGGTCGAGGCCGATGCCCTCGGCGCCGAAGTCGACGGAGAGCTGCGCGTCCGCGGGGTTGTCGGCGTTGGTGCGCACGCCGAAGATGCGGCCGCGGGAGGCGTCGTGACGGACGTCGTCCGCCCAGGTGAGGATGGTCTCGAGGTCGCCGGTCAGAGACGGGCGCGTCAGGGGCACGGCGCCCTTGATGATGTCGCCCGTGGTGCCGTTGATGGAGATGATGTCGCCCTCGTGCAGGACCACGTCGGTGCCGGAGACGACGACCTCCTTGGCCTTGGCGTCGATCTTCAGCGCCTCGGCGCCGCAGACGCACGGCGCGCCCATGCCGCGGGCGATGACGGCGGCGTGCGAGGTCTTGCCGCCGTGGGACGTGAGGATGCCCTCGGCCGCGACCATGCCCTTGAGGTCGTCAGGCGTGGTCTCCCAGCGGACCAGGATGCAGGGCTTCTCGCGGTTCTTGTAGGAGACGGCGGCGTCGGAGGAGAAGACGACGGCGCCGACCGCGGCACCGGGCGAGGCGTTCATGCCCTTGGCGATGACGTCGTACTTTGCCTTCGGGTCGAACTGCGGGTGCAGGAGCTGGTCGAGCTGCTCGGGAGCGACGCGCATGATGGCCTGCTCCTTGGTGATGCGGCCCTCCTCGACCATCTGCATGGCGACCTTGAGCGCGGAGAGCGCGGTGCGCTTGCCCACGCGGGTCTGCAGCATCCAGAGCTTGCCCTCCTGGATGGTGAACTCGAGGTCCATCATGTCCGCGTAGTGGTCCTCGAGGATCTCGAAGACGTGATAGAGGTCCTTGCCCGCCTGCTCAAGGCCAGGGGTCTTGGGGAGGTCGGCGATCGGCTCGGTGTTGCGGATGCCGGCGACGACGTCCTCGCCCTGGGCGTTGACCAGGAAGTCACCGTAGCGCTCGTTGGTGCCGTCGGCGGGGTTGCGCGTGAAGGCGACGCCGGTCGCGGAGGTCTCGCCCATGTTGCCGAAGACCATGACCTGGACGTTGACGGCGGTGCCGAGCGTGTCGTCGATCTTGTTCTGCTTGCGGTACAGGATCGCGCGCGGGGTGTTCCAGGAGCCGAAGACGGCCTGCTCGGCAAGGCGCAGCTGCAGCAGCGGGTCCTGCGGGAAGGAGGCGATGCCGTCGGGCGCGACCTCGGGGTGAGCCTGGGAGTCGACGTTCTTGGCAAAGATGCCCTTGAAGGTCTCGGTGAGGTCCTTCAGGTCGGCCGCGTCGAGCTCGGTGTCGAGCTTCACGCCCTTCTCGGCCTTCTTCTCGTTGATGGCGTCCTCGAAGAGCTGGCCGTCGACGCCCATGACGACGTCGGAGAACATCTGGATGAAGCGGCGGTAGGAGTCCCAGCCGAAGCGCTCGTTGTTTGTCTTCTTGATGAGGCCGAGGACGGAGCGGTCGTTCAGGCCGAGATTCAGGACCGTGTCCATCATGCCGGGCATGGAGAAAGGCGCGCCGGAGCGGACGGAGACCAGGAGCGGGTCGTTCTCGTCGCCGAGCTTCTTGCCCATGCGCTTCTCGAGGTCCTTGCGATATTCGTCGATCTCGTCGAGAACGCCCTCGGGCCAGACGTTGCCCGCGCCGGAGTAGGCGACGCAGGTCTGGCAGGTGATGGTGAATCCCGGAGGAACGGGAAGGCCGATGTTAGCCATCTCGGCAAGGTTGGCGCCCTTGCCGCCAGTGATCCACTTGGCCTCGTCGACGGTCTTACCGGCAACCTCGGTGACGTTGTTGCCGGCTTCGTCGTGACCGAAGCGGTAAACGTGCTTCTCAGCCATGTTGCTCCTTCTCTTGCTCGATTGCCTTGCCGCATCTAAGCGACCCTTGCCCCGCACCTACGCAAGGATGTGGATGCAGAACGAAATGATTTTAATCGCTTCGATTTCATAGCTCCGACACAAGCACTTCGCGGCCGTATGCCGACCGTTCGGCAGTATCTCCGGCAAGAAGAAGGGAGAAACCCTATCATATAAGGTTTCTCCCTTCTGTGTACTACCTATCCGCCCAGCGGTCGTACGCGCCCCCCTACTTGGCGAGCTGGTCCCTCAGGGCGCCGACCTTGTTGTTGGGCTCTTCGCCGGAGAGCGTGGCGATCACCGAGATGGCAGGCCCGAGCAGGTCGATCGAGGGGATGCCCCTGCTCTCGAGCAGCCCGCGCACCTCGCGGCGCATGTTCTTGTCGCTGAAGGTGTGGAAGACGGCCATCGGACGGTTCGGCCGGACGTTCTCGTCGAGGAACTTCTCCACCGTCGCCAGGTCCTTCGCGTCGTGAAGGCGGACGATGTCCACGGAGTCCGGCCCGAACTGGGCCGCCGCGGCCATGACGACCACGTTGGCCGTCTCGCCTCGCGCGTCCGACATGACGAAGATCAACGGCTTCACGCTCTCGAGTACCACGCCCTCGTCAAGATCGAGGATGCCCATGTCTCTCCTCCCAACCCGGAATCAGACCACCGGGGACAATGACTGCTACTTTCGGGAGAGGACCGCGAAGTCGGCGACGTCACGGAAGACGCCGACGAACTTGTTCAGCAGACGCAGACGGTTCTCCCTTACCTTAGTGTCATCGTCCATGACAAGGACGTCATCAAAGAATTGGTCGATTGGCTCCCTCAAATCGGCGAGAGCGGCGCAGGCGCCGGTGAAGTCAGCCTCCGCGATGGTCGAGGCCACCTTCTCGGCCCCCTCCTTGCAGGCAGCGAGGAGCGCGCGCTCCGGCTCCGTCAGGGCCGCCTCGTCGACGTCGTCGCCGAGCGTGGCGTCGGTCAGGTGAGAGGCTCGCGCGAAGGCGGTGGCGAGGTCGTCGAAGACCTCGGTCTCGCCGGCACGGGCGTCCTCGAGGGCGTGGGCGCGCGCGAGGAACTGCGTCGGGTCGATGACGCCGACCGAGGAGACGGCCTCGATCGTGTCGGGCGAGACGCCCTCGTCCTTGGCGATGGAGGCGAGGCGGCCGGCGAAGAAGGACTCCACGTCGGCGGCGACCTTCTCCGCGTCGAACTCGAGGCCCTGCTCGGCGTAGGACCGAAGCGCCTTGGCGATGAGCCCCTTGAGGTCGACGCCCTCGAGGGTCCTCAGCATCGCGATGACGCCGATCGCGGAGCGGCGCACCGCGAAGGGGTCCGAGGAGCCGGTGGGCGGCTCGTCGATCGCGAAGAGGCCGCAGATCGTATCGAGCTTGTCGGCGATGGCGACGGCCTTGCCGACGGTGTCGCCCGGGAGCTCGTCGCCCGCGAAGCGGGGGCGGTAGTGCTCGGTGATGGCGCGCGAGACGACCTCGGGCTCCCCGGCTGCGGCCGCGTAGTAGCCGCCCATGACGCCCTGCTGGTTGGTGAACTCGACGACGGCCTGGCTGACGAGGTCTGCCTTGGCGAGAAGCGCCGCGCGCGCGGCGAGCTTGGCCTCAGCGGCGTCGCCGGCCTCGGTGCAGACCTCGGGCGCGAGGGCCTCCATGCGGTGCGCCTTCTGGAGCATCGTGCCGAGCTTCTCCTGGAAGGCGACCTTGCCGAGCCTCTCCACGAACTCGTCCATCGGAACCTTGAGGTCCTCCTCGTAGAAGAACTTCGCGTCGTCGAGGCGCGGGCGCACGACGCGCTCGTTGCCGGCGATGACCGTCTCGTTGCAGCGCGGGTCGGCGTTGGAGACGATGACGAACTTGCGCGTCAGCCTGCCGTCCTTGTCGTAGATCGGGAAGTAGCGCTGGTTGGAGAGCATGGAGTCGCAGATGATCTCGTGCGGGACCTTGAGGAACTCCTCGTCGAACTCGCCCACGAGTACCGTCGGCCACTCGCAGAGGTTCACGACCTCCTCGTAGGTGCCCTTGGGGGTCTCGACGTGGCAGCCGTCCATCTCGGACTCGATCTTCTCGATGCCCTGGCGGATCACCTCGTCGCGGCGCTTCTCGGTGAGCACGTGCGCGGACTCGAGCACGGCCTCGTAGGCGCTCGGCTCGCTCACCACGTGCTCGCCCGGGCCGAGGACCCTGTGGCCACGGGTGGTGTTGGAGCTCGTGACGTCCGCGTAGGTCACCGGGACGACCTCGGAGCCGAACAGGCAGCAGATCCAGCGGATCGGACGCACGAAGGTCGCGTGCTCGGAGCCCCAGCGCTGGCTGCGATAGTTGGGCCACTGCAGGCCCGCGATCGTCGCCTCGGAGATCTCCGAGAGGATCGGCAGGGCCGGCTTGGAGTCGACGTGCAGCTCGGCGAAGACGTGCTCGCGACCGTCCGCGCCCTCGCGGCGGACGAGCTGGTCGGCCGTGAGGCCCGCCTTGCGCGCGAAGCCCTCGGCGGCCTTGGTCGGCCTGCCCTCGGGGTCGAAGGCGATGTCGACCGCGGGGCCCTGCTTGACCTCGTTGACCTCGGACGTAGACTCGGCTACGCCGGAGACGATCACGGTGAGCCTGCGCGGCGACGAGCAGGTGCGGACCTCTCCGTGCGCGAGCCCGGCCTCGTCGAGCTTGCCGGCGACCAGCTTGGAGAGCTGGCGCTGGGCGTTCATGAGCGGTGCCGAGGGCATCTCCTCGGTGCCTATCTCGAGTAGGAAATCCCTGGTGTCTGCCATCTAGGCCACCTCCCCCTTCTGGGCGTCATCGTCTTTTCCGGCGACCTCGGCGAGGTACGCCTCGCAGCAGAGCTTCGCGACCTCGCGCACGCGCAGGATGTAGTTGGCGCGCTCGGTCGCGGAGATGGCGCCGCGGGAGTCCAGCAGGTTGAACGCGTGGCTGCACTTGAGGACGCAGTCGTAGGCGGGCAGCGGCAGGTGCGCCCTCAGGCAGGAGTGACACTCCTCCTCGTAGTCGTCGAACTTGTTGCGCATCATCTCGACGTTGGCGACCTCGAAGTTGTAGGCGGAGAACTCGCGCTCGTTCTCGAGGAAGACGTCGCCGTAGGTCATGGGCTTGCCGCCGGGCAGGTAGCTCCAGACGAGGTCGTAGACGGAATCCACGCCCTGGATGTACATGGCGATCCTCTCGAGGCCATAGGTTATCTCGACCGGCACGGGGTCGACGTCGATGCCGCCCACCTGCTGGAAGTAGGTGAACTGCGTGCACTCCATGCCGTCGATCCAGACCTCCCAGCCCAGGCCCCAGGCGCCGAGGGTCGGGCTCTCCCAGTCGTCCTCGACGAAGCGGACGTCGTGGTCCTTGGGGTCGAGCCCGATGGCCGCGAGCGAGCCCAGGAAGAGGTCCTGCGAGTCGACCGGCGACGGCTTGATGAGGACCTGATACTGGTAGTAGTGCTGCATGCGGTTGGGGTTCTCGCCATAGCGCCCGTCCGCGGGCCGGCGGCAAGGCTGCGGGTAGGCCGTGCGCCACGCGGCGGGGCCGAGGGAGCGCAGGGTCGTCGCGGTGTGGAAGGTACCCGCGCCGACCTCGCTGTCGTAGGGCTGCATGACGGTGCAGCCGAGCTCCGCCCAATAGTGTGTGAGCTTCAAGATCATGTCCTGGAAGGTAAGCGAGTTGTCTCTCATACCCCGTCCTTTCCCGCTCGTTGGCGCTCCATACGCTTACTTGAGGTGCGATGCCTTCGCGCGGCCCCCCAACCGCGCGCCCTCGCCTCCTAGAGGCCCCCAGCATCGGTGAGGGGCCAGAATATGAACGCGGCGTGGGACGTCACGTCGCTCACGCTGATGGGACCGAAGTAGCGCGAGTCGAGAGAGTTCGTCCTGTTGTCGCCCATGACCCAGAGGCAGCCCTCGGGCACGGTATACGGATAGCTTAGCCCACCGTCCACCACGTTGGTAGGCAGGGGCTCGGTCGGCTTGCCCTCGGTGTAGCTCTCCTGCTGGGGCATGCCGTCGATGTAGAGGACGCCGTCGTGCATGTCGACAGTCTGCCCGCCGACGGCGACCACGCGCTTGATGAGGGTGACCGAGGGGTCCTGCGGGTCGCTGAAGGTGACGACGTCGCCTGCCCTGGGTCCCGCCAGCCGGTAGCTGACCTTCTCGCCCACCAGCCTGTCGCCCTCCTGGATGGTCTCGAGCATCGATCCGGAGGGGACGATGTACACCTCGAAGACGAAGGTCCTGAGCAGCACCGCTATCACGAGCGCCACTGCGATCGTGACGACCCAGTCCAGGGCCGCCCTTCCTGCTCCCCTGCGGCCCATCCCGGCCTCCCTAATCCGCCTTCTCGGCTTCGCCTTCCCCAAGGGGCCCCTTCGCGGCCTCGCGCGCCCAGGCACGCTCCTCCTCGGTGAGCTCGGCGCCCTCGAGGAGGTCCGGACGCCAGAGTGCCGTCCGCTCCACCGAGCTCCTCCTGCGCCAGGCGCGCACCGCGGCGTGGTCCCCGGATAGTAGCACGGGCGGGACCTCGAGGCCCTCGAAGTTCGCCGGCCTAGTGTACTGGGCGTATTCGAGAAGGCCGTCCGAGAAGCTCTCGTCCTCCGCGCTCTTCTCGTCTCCGAGGGCGCCGGGAAGGAGCCTCACGACCGAGTCGATGACGACGAGGGCGGCGAGCTCCCCACCGGTGAGCACGTAGTCGCCCAGCGAGAGCGTCTCGTCCGCGAGCTCGTAGGCCCGCTCGTCCATCCCCTCGTAGCGCCCGCAGACGAGCAGCACCCGGTCCATGGCGGCCAGCCGCCTCGCCGCGGACTCGTCGTAGCGCTCGCCGCAGGGCGAGAAGAACACGACGTGCGGGCACTCCTCGTGCATAGCCGATATGGCCCGCACCGCCTCGAAGATGGGGGCGGGCTTCATGAGCATCCCCTGGCCGCCGCCGAAGGGCGCGTCGTCCACGGTGCGGTGCCTGTCATGCGTCCAGTCGCGCAGGTCGTAGGCACAGAACTCGAAGATTCCCCGCCTCTGGGCGCGCCCCATGATCGACTCGTCGAGGTAGGGGGCGAACACCTGCGGGAAGACCGACAGGGTCTCGAACCTCATGCCTCGTCCCCCTCGGAGTCTCCCCTGCGAAGCTCTTCCAATAGATGCGCGGGGACGCTCACGGCCACCTCGCCGTCTGCCGCGAGCGTCGCGCCTATGGCGTCCACCACGGGCAGGAGCAGCTCGCCTGCGCCCGTGTCGATCGCCCAGACGTCGTGCGCGGGCGTGCGGATGACCTCGGCGACCCTGCCGAGCTCCCCCGCCGAGGCGTCCGTCACCGTGCGTCCGACCATCGCCTCCGCGTCCATGAGCTCCACGTCCGCCGGGAGGTCCTCGCGCCGCGCGAGCAGGTAGCGGCCGCGCAGGCCCTCCGCCGCGTCGAGGTCCGACACGCCGGAGAGCGCCACGAGCTGGCTCGCGCGCGCCCCTCCCGAGTCCGCGCGCTCGACCACGTGGAAGCGGTCTCCCTTGAGCCGCGGCGGGACGACCGCCACGCGCATGCCCTCGTGCAGGAGAGGGGGAAGCCCGTGGACGGACGCCGCCACGAACTCCCCCCTCTTGCCATGGGCCTTCTCTATGTGGGCTATGAGCTTGTAGTCGCTGATCAAGATGACCTAACCCAACACCTCGACCTCGACCGAGGTCCCCACGCGCTGGCCGAGCGCGCGGGCGAGGGTCCTGATCGCCTTGATCGTGCGACCACGGCGACCGATAATCCTCCCCGCGTCCTCCTCGGCGCAGCTCACCTCGATGAGGGAGCCCTCCTCGCCGTCAGTGACGTCGAGGGAGACCGCATCCTCATCGTCGACAAGGCCGCATACGATGTACTCAACGAGGTCAGCTACCTTGTCCGAGGGCATCTCCTCAGAGGCGTCATCGAGAGCCTCCTCGTCGACCATGTCCTGCGCAGCCACGATTTACTCTTCGGAGCTGGCGGCCTTGGCAGCCTGCTTCTTGGAGACCTTCTGCTTCTTCTCGGGAGCAGGGGCACCGGTGCGCACGATGTCGATCAGGTGGGCGACGGTGTTGGAGGGCTGGGCACCCTTGGAGATCCACTCGTCGATCTTCTCGAGGTC
Organism: uncultured Olsenella sp.; assembly: GCA_900314575.1. GTDB lineage: Bacteria > Actinomycetota > Coriobacteriia > Coriobacteriales > Atopobiaceae > Olsenella_K > Olsenella_K absiana. Next base: position 39,592 of record OMVS01000001.1, read on the forward strand.
GAGCTCGATGGTCTTGGGGTTGGTCAGCGGGTTGTAGCGGCCGACCTGCTCGATGTAGCGGCCGTCACGCGGCATGCGGCCGTCTGCGACGACGACGCGGTAGTAGGGGCGCTTCTTGGCACCGTGGCGTGCCATACGAATCTTGACTGCCAATGAAAACTCCTTCAGACGAGCGGCGCTGGGGTGTGTGGTGTAGGCCGCACCGCTAAGCCATACAAGCAGTAGGTAATGATACGACATGGCCCAGAGTCTGCAAAGTGCAGTTTCTGTGAATTGGCATCGAATCGTCGCTGAATACGTCCCATGACCGGCGGGCATTCAGAAAGCTTTGAGTGTCAGGGCGTAATATCCTCTCAAGCTTCGCCTTGTAGAAGAGTATGCAGTGCGTGGCACTGCTGCCGAAGGGGGCCACATGAACATTCTCGTTGTCGAAGACGAGCGCAATCTCGCAGACGCCATCTGCCACATCCTCGAGGACGCCTCGTTCAACGCAGAGGCGGTCTACGACGGCAAGGCCGGGCTCGCGAGCGCTCAGAGCGGCCTCTACGACGCGATCGTACTCGACGTCATGCTCCCGGGCATGAACGGCTTCGACCTGGTGCACGAGCTGCGCCGCACGGGCAACGCCATCCCCGTCCTCATGCTCACGGCGCGCACCGCCACGACGGACAAGGTCGAGGGCCTCGACGCGGGCGCGGACGACTACATGACCAAGCCCTTCGAGGCCCCCGAGCTACTCGCGCGCCTGCGCGCCCTCACCAGGCGCAAGGGGGACGTGATCCTCGACGTCGCGACCTTCGGCGACCTCAAGCTCGACCTCAACACGCACGACCTGTCCTGCGAGTCCAGGAGCGTCCACCTGTCCGGCAAGGAGTTCGAGGTCATGCGGATGCTCATGAGCTCCAACTCGCGCGTCGTCTCCAAGCAGGACCTCCTGACCCGCGTCTGGGGCATGGACGGCGAGGCGTCGGAGAATTCCGTCGAGGCCTACATCTCGTTCCTCCGCAAGAAGATCAACCACCTACACTCTAACGTGCTCATCACGACGCTGAGGATGCTCGGCTACCGCCTGGAGGTGCTGGACCAGTAGGCGCGCCGCGTCCGCTAGGAGTGGCACATGCTGAAGAGGCTCAGGCGAAAGCTCGTCACCGTCATCCTGGTCATGGTCGGGTCCGTCCTCGTCCTGGCGTTCTCCACCTCGTTCTTCTCGCTGTACCACACGCAGCAGGGGATCATCTCGGAGGCGCTCGAGCTCGGCCTGAGCGGCAACGTCCGCAGCATCTCCGAGTACCCCGCGGGCAGGTCGGGGGCACGCGCCCCCAAGGTGCTCGCCATCACGGTCGACGTGGACCAGAGCGGCGTGGTCCTCGAGTCCAACTACAGCTCCGTCGTCATCGACAAGGACGTCTTCAGGAAGATCCTCGAGACGGCCTCCCGCTCCGAGTCCTCCGAGGGCTACGACGCCACGGCGCACGTCGCCTGGCGCAAGACCACCCTCTCCGACGGCGCCCTGCGCGTGGCGATGGTCGACACCTACGGGTCCTACTACGCCCTTCGCGCGCAGCTGCTCCAGGACGTGGCGATCGTCCTCATGGGCCTCGCCGCGCTCGCCGCCATATCCTGGTGGCTCTCCGGCTGGATCCTGCAGCCGGTCGAGGACGCCTGGAAGCAGCAGCACCGCTTCATCGCCGACGCCTCCCACGAGCTCAAGACGCCGCTCTCCGTGATCATCGCCAACACCGAGATCCTCCTCAGGGAGGAGGGGCTCCCCGCCGGCAGCCGCCGCTGGATCGAGAGCACCGCCGACGAGTCGTGCCACATGAAGGGGCTCGTCGAGGAGCTGCTCGAGCTTGCGCGCGCCGACGAGGACCAGCTCGGGGCGGGCGGCATCTCGCGCAAGGACGACGTGGACCTCTCCGAGGTGGTCGAGAGCGCCTCCCTCGAGTTCGACGCCGTGGCCTTCGAGCGCGGCTCGGCCATCGAGGACTCGATCGAGGGCGACATCCACGTCACCGGAGACGAGGTGTGGCTCTCGCGGCTGGTGAGGATCCTGCTCGACAACGCCTGCAAGTACGCCTACGCGGGCACCACGGTCACGGTCTCCCTCAGGCGGCAGGGCCGCAGCTGCGTCCTTTCTGTCACGAACGTGGGGGACGTCATCGCGCCCGAAGACCTCAGGCACATCTTCGACCGCTTCTACCGCACGGACCAGGCCCGCTCGAGGGACCCCAGGGCGGGCGGCTTCGGGCTCGGGCTCGCCATCGCCAAGTCCGTCGCCATCTCCTCCGGGGGCGACATCCACGCAACAAGCAGCGAGGAGGCGGGCACGACGTTCTCGGTGACCCTCCCCCTGAGGCAGCCCTCGCAGCTCCGCGGGCAGGCCTAGCCATGGGCGGAGTAGGACCTCTGCACGAGGAGGCCAGCGCGCGGCACCCCCTGGAGGGACGCAGACGCGGCGAGGGGGCGCGGCGCCCGAGGTCTCCGCTCGCAGGCGGCCTCGCGTGGGAGGGGCCCGCGATCGGCCTCCTCGACCTCGACGCCTTCTTCGCCTCCGTCGAGCGCCTCGACCACCCAGAGCTCGCCGGGCGTCCCCTCATCGTCGGTGGCTCGACGGAGCACAGGGGCGTCGTCTCCTGCGCCTCCTACGAGGCCAGGGCGTTCGGCGTCCATTCCGCCATGCCCTCGGCCCAGGCGCTCCGCCTCTGCCCCGACGCCGTCTGGACGACCGGGCACTTCGACCGCTACCGACAGGTGAGCAACGAGGTCATGGGCCTCATCCGCGACCGGACGCCCCGCGTCGAGCAGGTCTCCATCGACGAGGCCTTCTTCGACGTCACTCCGGGACGCGCCGGGCGCGACCCCATCCTCGTCTGCAGGGAGCTGCAGGAGGAGGTGAGCGCCCTCGGGGTGACCTGCTCCATCGGGCTCGGGACGAGCAAGACCATCGCCAAGGTCGCCTCGGAGCGCGACAAGCCGCGGGGCCTCACCGTCGTCATGCCGGGCATGGAGGCCTCCTTCCTCGCGCCCCTGCCGGTCCGCGCGATGAGCGGCATCGGCGCCGCCACCCAGGCCAAGCTCGCAGGGGCGGGGATACGGACCCTGGGGGAGCTCGGCCGCGCCGACCCCGCGGAGCTCGAGGCCCTGCTCGGCGTCTACGGCCCCAGGCTCCGCGAGCGCGCCCTGGGCCGCGAGCGCAGCGTCGTCAGGCTCTCGAGCGAGCGCGAGGCGCCGAAGTCCGTCTCGAACGAGCGGACCTTCTCGCACGACCTCACGGAGGAGGCCGACGTGCTCGCGGCCATAGCGCACGTGAGCTCCCTCGTCGGCGCACGCCTGAGGAGGAAGGGCCTCAGCGGTCGCCGCGTGACCCTGAAGCTCAAGTTCGACGCGACCACGACCCACACGGCCCAGTGCCAGCTCGAGGACGCGACCGACAACGAGGCCGTCTTCGGGCGCGCCGCCCGGGGACTCCTTCGCGTCGCCTGGAGCCCGGGCACCCCCGTCAGGCTCGTGGGCGTCGCCGTGTCGGACTTCTCCGCGAGGCCGACCCAGCTCAGGCTCTTCGACGACGCGCCCGCCGACGAGTCCGCAAGCGCACCCGGCCCGCACGAGACGCGGACCGAGAGGGGCGCGAGCCCCCGCACACGCGCCGCGAGGAGCCTCGAGCGCGCCGATCGCGACGAGCGCATGCGAAATCTGAGCGTAACCGCGGACCGTCTGCGGGAGCGCTTCGGCAAGAACGCCGTGTCGTTCGGACGCGACCTCAGGATGAGGGACGCATCCTCCGACACGGCGCCCATGGACAAGGACGACGACTAGTTCGGGGCGCCCTCTCCGGGCGCCCCGCGATTCGTGTACCGCTATTCCTCCCCAGCCGGTCCGTCCTTCTCGGCCTGGCCCTCCGCGACCGCCGCCGTGGGCACGGCCTCCTCCGGGCCGAGCGCGCCCTCGAGGTCGAGCGGCACGCGCGGGGCCTCGCCCCACAGCCGCTCGAGGCGGTAGTACTCGCGCACCTCGGGGTCGAAGACGTGGACGACGAGCGACCCGTAGTCCAGAAGGACCCACCTGGCGCCGTTCTGTCCCTCCTTCGCAAGGGGCTTCACCTGCGCGTTCTTCCAGACGCGCTCCTCGATGCCGTCGACCACGGCGTCCATCAGGTGCGCGTTGCCGGCACTTGCGATCAGGAAGTAGTCGCAGACGTCGGACAGCTCCGTGAGGTCGAGCAGGACGATGTCCTGCGCCTTCTTCTCGTCCGCGGCGATGGCGGCGACCTTCGCGAGCTCCAGGGGGGTTATGCTCATGTACTCCTGCCTTCTCTTCACTTGAGTGCGTTTCCTGCAGCCGCGCCGCGCGCCCGGCGCGCGGCGATGGCGTTGTACACGTCAATGGTACCCGGGTAGAGGTAGCGGGCGCCCTCGATCACGTAGACGATCCCGCCGGTGAAGGACTCCCAGAAGACGTCGTCGAGGGAGGCGCGGCCGACGAGCGACCTCGTACGCGCGATTCCGGCGCTCTCCCTCCTGAGCGGCTCTATGCCGTCGGCGACGAAGACCACCTCGTCGAGGGGGGACATGTCCTCGGCCGCCGTCGTGTGCCGCGCTATGGCCTGGAAGACGGGGGCCGCGAGCATGGGGTAGCGCTCGGGCAGCTCGCGGGCGGCGAGGATGCCGTGGAGGAGCGGCTCGACGAGCTCGAGGTCCACCCCCAGGTCCAGCCCCTCCTCGCGCGCGCGACGCAGGAGCTCCTCGGGCTCGAGCGCCTTGTCCCAGTCGTGCAAGAGTCCAGCCACCCGCGCGTCGAAGGGGTCCGCGCCATAGAGGAGCGCGAGGTGGCAGGCGGTGTCGGCGACAGAGAGCGAGTGCGCGAGGCGCCGGGGCCTCTCGGCCAGGCGCGCCCTCAGGTCGCGCTCGATCTCGTCCATGAGGGCGAGCTGGCCCTCGTCGAAGCTCGCCTCGCCGGCGACCGGGAGCCACGCCCCCGGCTCGCGCGAGGCCTCCCTCTTCCCGTCATGGGGCTTTCCCACGTTCTTCTCCCTAGTACTCGTTGGCGCGCGTCACGCGCGTGGAGCCGTAGCGGGTCGTTCGCGCCCCGTACAGCTTGTGCTTGTGGATGTATCCCGTCACGGGGTCCGGCGTGAGGTAGCGCAGGCTCTGGTTGTCCGCCACGCGCTGCCTCAGGTAGCTCGACGAGATGGCGAGCGCCGGGACCTCGAGGTAGATCACGTCGAGGTCGTAGCCGGACGAGGCGATGCTCTCCCGCGCGCGCTCGAGGTCGTAGCCAGGCCTCGTTGCGCCCACGAGCGTCGCCAGGCGGCCGATGCGCTCGGCGTGCCTCCAGGTCACGATCTCCTGGATGGCGTCAGCGCCGGTGATGAAGTAGAGCTCGACGTTGGGCGCGTAGATCTCGCGCAGCAGGGAGAGCGTCTCGACGGTGTAGGTGATCCCCTTGCGGTCGATCTCGAAGCGGCTTGCGAGGAAGTGCGGGTTGTCGGAGGTCGCGAGCAGGGTCATGGCGTAGCGGTCCTCGCCCGAGGAGACGCGCTTGTCCTGCTTGAAGGCGGGGCTGCCAGCCGGCATGAAGACGACCACGTCCAGGTTGAGGTCGTCGAAGGCCTGCTCGGCAGCCACAAGGTGGCCGTTGTGGATGGGGTCGAAGGTCCCGCCCATGATCCCGAGCCGGTAGGTCTTGCTCGGGTCCTGGCCGAGCAGCGGCAGGTCGCTCCTCTCGATGACGCCCTCGGCCACCCGCTCGACCTCCAGGGGATCCAGTCCCATGCTCGCCTCACTTCCGCCCATCGCATCCTCCAGCGCCCCGCTCGGCCCGCCTGCGCCCCGTCCCTAGAAGACCAGGAGCTCGTCTCTGTGGATGGCCGGCTGCGTCGCCTTGTCCGGCATGAACCGGCCGATCACGTCGAGCTGGAGGCCGCGTACGCGCACCATGTCCTCGGACGAGTAGCGCACGACGCCGCGCGCGATGAGGAAGCCGGACGCGTCGACCACGTCGACGACGTCGCCCTCCTCGTAGGTGCCCTCCGTCTTTGTGACGCCCACCGGCAGCAGCGACGCCCCCCTCTCCACGATAGCCCTCTTCGCTCCCTCGTCCACCGTGAGGCGGCCGTGCGTCACCTCGGCGAGGCCGATCCAGAGCTTGCGGCCGCTCTCGTGCGAGGAGCCCTCGTCCGCCTCGAAGCGCGTGCCGACCAGCTCGCCGCCCGCGACGCGCACGAGGATGTTGTCCGCGCGCCCCTCGCAGATGACGGTCGGGATGCCCGCGGCGATCATCGCCCGGGCGGCGCGGAGCTTGGAGCGCATGCCCCCCGTGCCGACCGAGCTTCCCGCGCCGCCCGCCATGGCCAGCACCTCGTCGTTCACGCTGGTGACGCGCCTCACGAGGCGCGCGGCGGGGTCGGTCTGGGGGTTTGCCGTGTAGAGGCCCGCGACGTCGGAGAGGATCACGTACAGGCTCGCTCCGAGCAGCGCCGAGACGATCGCGCCGAGCATGTCGTTGTCGCTGAAGGTGAACTCGGAGACGCTCACCGTGTCGTTCTCGTTCACGACCGGCACCGCGCCGAGCTCGAGCAGGCGGAAGAAGGTGTTCCGCGCGTTGAGGTAGCCCTCGCGGTCGGTCACGTCCCGCCTCGTGAGGAGCACCTGGCCGCAGGCTACGCCGCGCGAGGCGAGCTCCTTCGCGTAGGCCTCGGTGAGCGCGGCCTGGCCGGCTGCGGCGCACGCCTGCAGGCTCGGGATGTCCGTCGGCTTGGCCGAGAAGCCCAGGCGCTCCCTGCCGGCGGCGGCTGCGCCCGAGGAGACGAGGACCACGGGCCGGCCGCCGTGCCTCAGCTGCGCGATCTGGTCGATCAGGCGCGCGATGAAGGCCGCGTCCGGCCTGCCCGAGGCGTCGACGAGGGTCGAGGACCCGACCTTCACCACCACGAGCCCGTCCATCTCCTGCGGCAGGTACATCCCCTACCCCTCCTCGTCGAACTCGCTGACGACCTCGTCGTCGGCGTCTCGCAGCTCCGCGTACTCGTCCGTGCCATGGTTCGTCTCGAAGGTGAACGCGAACCCGAGGATGCGGACCTCGTCGCCGTCCCGGCAGCCCTCCTTGAGGAGCTTCTCCTCGAGGTGGATGCGCTCGAAGCGGTGCTCGAGGTAGGCGAGCGCCTCGGGGTTCTCCCAGTCCGTCTGGATGACCATGCGCTCGATGGCGCCGCCGGAGACGCGCCAGATGCCGCGCGACTCCTGCCTGACCGTGATCGTGCGGTCCCTGCGCTGGCGCTTGCGCTCCCACGCCGCACTGAAGGCGTCGGGGGCCTCCGTCGCGCTGATCTGGCTCCTGAGCTCGGAGACCATGGTGGCGCAGCGCTCCACGAGGTCGTCGAGGCCGGCGCCGGTGACGGCCGAGACGCAGAAGAGCTCCCTGCCGTCCTCCTCCGCCGCCTGCCTGAGCCGCGCCACGGCCTCCTCGCACCCCGGCATGTCGCACTTATTGGCGACCACGAGCTGCGGGCGATCCGCGAGCTCGGTCGCGTAGGCCGCGAGCTCGGCGTTGATGGCGTGGTAGTCCGCGACCGGGTCGCGCTGCTCGAAGCCGCCCGTCACGTCGACGACGTGCAGGATGAGGGCCGTGCGCTCGATGTGGCGCAGGAACTGGTGGCCAAGCCCCCTGCCCTCGCTCGCGCCCTCGATGAGGCCGGGGACGTCGGCGGCGACGAAGGAGCGCGAGCCGTCCTTGGTCCTCACGACGCCGAGGTTGGGGACGAGGGTCGTGAAGGGGTAGTCCGCGATCTTGGGACGAGCGGCGGAGATGCGCGCGATGATCGAGCTCTTCCCCACGCTCGGCATGCCCACGAGGGCGGCGTCCGCCATGAGCTTCATCTCCAGCTCGATCCAGTGCTCCTGGGCGGGCTCGCCCTTCTCCGCGAAGGCGGGCGCTCGCCTCACCGAGGTCACGAAGTGGATGTTGCCACGGCCGCCGATGCCGCCGGGCGCCACGACCACGCGCTCCCCGGGCTGGGTGAGGTCCGCGATCTGGTAGACGGGCTCCTGCGTCCTCGGGTCGAGCTCATGGATGACGGTGCCGAGCGGGACCTTGAGGACGAGGTCGGCCCCGTCCTTGCCGTGGCGGCGCGCTCCCTGGCCGTGCGTGCCACGCTCCGCCCTGAAGTGGTGCTTGTAGCGGTAGTCGATGAGGGAGGAGAGCTGCGGGTCGGCCTCCACGATGACGTCGCCGCCGTTCCCGCCGTCGCCGCCATCCGGGCCGCCCTTAGGGACGAATGCCTCGCGCCTGAAGGACATGCAGCCCGCCCCGCCGTCACCGCCCTTGACGTTGATCTTAGAGAGATCGGTAAAGCTCGCCACGAGGTGGTCCTTTCTCTAGTGGACTCCACCGCGAGTCCGCCCCGGCTAGCCCGGGACCGACTCCGACTTCACATAATAAAAGGGCCCCGCCGCAAAGACGAGGCCCCATCGCGATTGTTACGCAGCCTAGGCGGTGCGAACGTGCACGTAGTGCTTAGCGCCCTTCACGAACTCGACCGTACCGTCGGCGAGCGCGAAGAGGGTGTCGTCCTTGCCACGACCGACGTTCTCGCCCGGCGTGATGTGCGTGCCACGCTGGCGGACGATGATCTGGCCGGTCTTGATGGCCTGGCCACCATAGATCTTGGTGCCGAGGCGCTGGGAGTTGGAGTCGCGACCGTTGCGCGAGGAGCCAAGGCCCTTCTTGTGTGCCATGTCATTACCTCTTATCTAGTCTTGGAGAACGGGACGTTAGGCCTCGGTCGAGGCGGCCTCGGCGGCCTCCTCGATGGGAAGCTCTGCGATCTGAAGCCTGGTGAGGTTCTGGCGATGGCCGCGGGTGCGGCTGTAGCGCTTGCGCTTCTTGAACTTGAAGATGACCTGCTTCTCACCCTTGTGCTGGTCGACGACCTCGGCGGTGACCTTCTTCTCGGCGAGTGCGGCGGCATCCACGACGGTGTTCTTGCCGTCGTTGAGCATCAGGACGTCAAGGCTCACCTTGTCGCCAGGCTGCGCGTCGAGCTTCTCGACGTCGATGACGTCGCCCTTGGCAACCTTGTACTGCTTGCCACCAGTAGTAACGATAGCGTACATTTGGTAACTCCTCATTGCTGGTCTGAGTGCAACAGCTAACAATTATACGTGCGTATAGCGAGTAGTCAACAAAAATCCCCGTGGCCGTGGTGTAGGAGACCGTAGCTGGGCACACGGGGCACGTTTCTACTGTTCGGTATGCGCAGACCCAGAATAGCCCTGCTCGCCCTCCCCGAAGGTCATCTCGAGCGGCTCCACAAGACGCCCATCTTCCGTCGCGTGCCACTGGCCGAGCCTCGTGACGCGCGCATAGTCGAGCCGCGCGCCCAGGAGCGGCTCCTCCCCCATCGCCTTGTCGAAGAGGACGGCCGGCCTCAGGGAGGCCTCGTTGGTCGAGCGCGTCATGAGGTCGACGCGAAGCCCGTCGGGGGCCTCATCCACCGCGATCGAGACGAGGGTCTCCGTGAGGTCGACGCGCTTCGTCTTCTCGCCCCGCCGGTACTCCAGGGCGCCCCTGTCCCTCATGCGGGCGACCGCGCGCTCGAGGTCGCCCGCGTCGAGGCCCTCTCCCATGAGGTCGCAGGACCAGCGCGAGACCGTGGCCCAGGCCTCGAGCGCGGGCACCTTGCGCGGCAGGTAGGCCACGGCCTCGGGGGCGAGACCTGCGGGGGTGGCGGCCCCGACCGCCTCGAGCGCGAGGGCCGGCTCCACCCTCCTCGTGAGCATGAGGTCGAAGTACTCTGCCTGGGAGGAGGCCCCCACTGGCAGCGCCTGCGAGAACTGCACCCTCATGCGCCGCGCGAACCCGTTGCCCACAGAGAAGGGCAGCCCGGAGCGCCTCACGCTGCGCATGATCGTGTTCATCACCTCGAGGTGCCCGAGGAACGCCAGCCTTCCGTCCTTGCGGTAGCGCACCCGCAGCCTCCAGAGCACGAGCCCGTCGTCGGTCACGATCGATCACCCGCCAGGTCGTTGTAGACCGACAGGGTCGGGCAGACGCCGCAGCCGACGCAGCTCGCCCTGGTGCAGTCCTCGGTGGTCACGCCGCGCGCGGCCCTTCTCCACTCCCGCTCGAGGAAGCCCCTCGAGACACCCGGCGACGTGTGCTCCCAGGGCAGCCTGAGCGAGTGGTCGAAGGACTCCGAGGCGGTCTCGGCGAGGTCCACGCCCACGTTCCGCGCCGCCTCGCACCAGCGCTCGTAGGAGAACTGGTCGGACCAGGCGTCGAAGCGGCAGCCCAGCCGCCACGCCTCCATCACGAGGTCGAAGCCGCGCCGCCCCATCTTGGAGAGGGCGGCCTCCACCTGGGAGGTGCGCGCGTCGTGGTAGGAGATCCTCACCGCGCGGTCCGGCGTCGAGTGGAGAAGGAGCTGCTGGCGCTTGACGACCTCGTCGAGCGGAAGCTGCCCGACCCACTGGAAGGGCGTGTGCGCCTTGGGCACGAAGACGGCGACGGAGATGCTGACCGAGACGCCCGCCCGCCTCCCGAGCACCTCCCGGCCGATGCTGCAGACGCGCTCAGCGCACTCGGATATCTTGATGATGTCCTCGTCCGTCTCCGTCGGCAGGCCCATCATGAAGTAGAGCTTCATGCGACGCCAGCCGGCGGAGAAGGCGTTGCGCGCCGCCTGCTCGATGTCTCGCTCGGTCACGTTCTTGTTGATCACATCGCGCAGGCGCTGCGAGCCCGCCTCGGGAGCGAAGGTGAGGCCGGCCTTGCGCGACGCGCCGACGGCGGCCGCCATCTCCACGCCGAAGGAGTCCATGCGCTGCGAGGGGATCGAGACCCTGACGCCCGTGCCCGCAAGGTCCCGGTCGAGCTCCTGGAGCATCTCGCGGCACTGCGAGTGGTCGGTCGTCGAGAGCGACGAGAGAGAGCACTCGTCGAAGCCCGTCCGCTCGAGGCCCCTCTCGCAGGCATCGACCACCTGGTCGGCCGGACGTTCGCGCACGGGGCGGTAGGTCATGCCCGCCTGGCAGAAGCGACACCCGCGGGCGCAGCCCCGAAGGACCTCCACGGCAAGGCGGTCCTGGATGAGGCCCATGTAGGGCACGATCCTCTGATAGCCGGGGTCGGTGGCTGAGAGGTCCTGCAGGGTCCTCTTGAGCACGCGCCCAGGCGCGCCCGTACCCTCCTTGGGCCGCGCGTAGCCCCAGCGCGTCGACCCCTCGTCGACGACGACCTCGTAGAGCGAGGGCACATAGACGCCCTGCACGCGCGCGAGGTCGAGAAGGACCTGCTCCCTCGAGTCGCCGCGGTCGCGGCCCCGACGCACGCAGTCGACCATCTCCACGATGGCCTCCTCGCCGTCGCCCAGCAGGATCGCGTCGAAGGCGGGCGCCACCGGCTCGCAGTTCCATACCGAGGGGCCGCCGCCGAACACGAAGGGGTCGTCCTCCGCGCGCTCCTCCGACCTGACGGGGATCCCCGCGAGGTCGAGCGCCTCGACCACGTTGGTGCAGGCCATCTCGTGGGCGAGCGTGAACCCCACGACGTCGAAGCTCGCGAGGGGCGCCGAGCTCTCCAGGGCGAGCAGCGGTATCCCCTCCTCGCGCATGAGGTCCGCCATGTCCACCCAGGGCAGGTAGGCGCGCTCGCAGGAGACGCCCTCCTGGCGGTTCAGCACGTCGTAGAGGATGGCTATGGCGAGGTTGGGCTGGCCGACCTCGTACACGTCGGGGTAGACCATGCATACGTGGAAGGGACCGTTCTGCTCCTCGGTGGCGCCCCACTCGTGGTCCAGGTAGCGGGCGGGCTTGTCGACGCGCGTGAGCAACGGCTCGATCCTGTGAAAGAGGTCCTCTCTCGCCGCCCTCATTTCTCGCCTCGCTCGTAGGTGACGTAGTCGGAGCCATCCTCGCGGCCCGGTAGCGCCCGTCTGGCACCGCTCGCGCCGGCCTCCGCGGCCTTCGTGCGCGCCCCGGCCGCCTCGGCCGCCCTGAGCGCGACCTCGCGGGCTGCCGCGGCCGCAGACTCGGCGAGGCCTCCCACGCCGCCCTCCGAGAGCTCGGAGGCGACAAGGCCCGTGAGCGCCGTGCCGCCGTAGGCGACCGCGGCCCTCACGAGGAACGCGAGCGGCCCCGCTCCCCTGCAGGCCACGCGCGCGACCCCGCGGTAGGCGAAGGCCGCCGCGACGACGCCCGCGAGCCCGGCCGCGGTGAGCGCATCCTGGGTGCGGCCCCTGGCGGCCGCGACGTCGAGCGCGAGCTTGGCCTGGTTGGAGGCCATGATCGGAAGGTCCGCGCCGCGCACGAGGTCGACCGCACCAACCACGGCGTTCTCCAGGGCGCAGCGGTTGGTGAGGCGGGCCACCTCGGCGTCGCGGCAGAAGGGGAAGTTCGCCGCGGCGCAGATCGGGTCCGAGGCGTTGTCGAGCAGCCAGTCCGCGAGCTTCTCGAGAAGGGCCGGCGCTTCGGAGGCGGCTACGAGCGAGGCATAGGGCGCGAGCGCCTCCGGCAGCTCGAGCCCCGGCGCGTCGAGGGACGACTCGGCGACGACGCAGACCGGGATGCCCGAGGAGGCGTAGGCCCGCACGGCCTCGTCCTCCCCCGCCTCCGCGGGCCCCACGCAGACGAGCGCGAGGTCCGCCTGGGCGAGCTCGGTCCCGACGGCGAGCCTCGCCACACGGACCTGGGCGCCCTCCTGCTCGGGGAGGAGGCTGTCGCGCACCGCGCGCGCCAGCCAGGCGGGCGCGTCGTCCGCCACAAGAACGGAGACGGAGAGGTCGCCGGAGACGCTGCCCTGTGCCTTCAGGGCGCTGCTGACGAGCTCGGCCACGCGACCGAAGGAGACGTTTCTTGCCATCGCACACCTCGCAATGAAAGAGGATGACCCGAGTCCACTACTCTAGCGCAACGGCCGCGAGAGGCGCCACCGGGCGCGCGCCGCCGCCTAGCCGGCCTTTGTGCGGTACCTCCAGACCGACTGGATGAGCCCCATCGAGGCAAGCTGCGAGATCATCGACGACGAGCCGAAGCTCACGAACGGCAGGGGGATGCCCGTGATGGGCATGATGCCGATGCACATCCCCACGTTCTGCAGGACCTGGAAGCCCCACATCGCCACGACGCCCACGAGCACGAGCCTCCCGAAGACGTTGTCGAGCCGCATCGCGAGGCCGATGGTGGAGAAGAGCATGCAGGCGAAAAGGAGCAGCAGGACGAGGGCGCCCACGAAGCCGAACTCCTCGGAGAGCAGCGCGAACACGAAGTCGGTGTGCGCCTCGGGCAAGAAGCCGCTCCCCGCCTGGCTCGCGTTGCCGACCCCCTTGCCGAGAAGGCCCCCCGAGCCGACGGCTATCTTGGCCTGCTGCAGGTTGTAACCGTCGCCCGTCGGGTCCACCGAGGGGTCCATGAAGACCACGAGGCGGTTTATCTGGTACTGCTTCAGCACGTGCGGAAGGCCGTCCGTCATCGACGTCACTACGACCAGGGCGGCGCCCACCACGATCAGCGCTATCGTGACGAGCACCCAGCTCCTCTTCGCCCCGCCGCAGATGATGATAGCGGCCCCCGTCACGAGGACGATCAGGCCCGTGCCGAGGTCGGGCTGGGTGAGGATCAGCAGGAACGGTACGAGCAGGGCGCCGCAGAGCTTGAGGTAGTCGGCGAGCGTGTCGATCCTGCCGTTGTACTCGGAGGTAAGCGAGGCCATGAGCAGGATGGTCACCGGCTTCGCTATCTCCGAGGGCTGGAACCTGAGCCCGATGACGGGCAGAGAGACCCAGCCCGTCATGCCGAGCGCGCTGTAGCCGAGGCCCGGGATGGAGGGCATCAGCATCAGCGCCACGTCGAGCACGAAGAGCGCCCTGGTCATGCCAGCGAACTGCCGGTAGTCGTAGCGCCAGACGAGCGCGGCGACGACGAGCCCCATCGCGATGCCCAGGACGTGGCGCGGGAAGGACGCCTCGCTGATGGTGAGCGACGCGGACCAGATGACCACGGCGCCGAATGCCACGACGAGCAGGTTGGGGACGAGCTCCGCGAGGTAGAGGCCGCCGAGCCGCCCGCGCCTCTGGAGCCTGGTGCCCTGCGTGCCGAACCTGGTGAGCGCGGACTCGAGCGCCGACGCGATCGAGCCGAGGGCCGACCCGAGGTCCCTCACGGCCGAGTTGTCTGCCACTCCTGCCTCCTAGTCGCCCGACGTGATGCCCGCCATGACCTGGAGCTCGTCGTCGGGGGCGTTGTATATGGCGCCGAGGACGTCCCTGACCACGTACATGGCGGAGTACCCGCCCCAGGTCGCGTTCTCGAGCGCGCTCGCAATTACGTACTTGGGGTCGTCCGCGGGGGCGTACACCACGAACCAGCCGGTCGGCTGGTGCCCGCTCCTCTCTGCGGTGCCCGACTTGCCCGCGACGGAGACGGGCAGGCCCGCGAAGTGCTTGGTCTGGTACTCCGACTCCTCGGTGATGACGCCGACGAGGCCTGCCTCGACGAGCTTGCGGTAGGCCTCGCTCTCCTCGCAGCTCCTGAGGACGCTGGGCTTGTACTCCATCACAGAGCCCGTACCGGTCTGCGACTTGACGCACTTGAGGACGTGGGGCGTCCACACGTCTCCCCCGTTGGCGATCGAGGCGTAGACGCACGCCATCTGCAGCGGCGTGACGAGCAGGTCGCCCTGGCCGATGGAGAGGTTGACGTAGTCGCCGCCCTTCCACTGGCGGTCCTCCTCCGGGAACGAGCTGTAGTAGTCGTACTTCCAGGCGGCGTCAGGCACGCGGCCCGCGCTCTCCCCCGGCAGGTCGATCCCCTCCAGCGAGCCGAGCCCGTATTCGCGGAACTTCTCCTGCATGCCGTCGTTATTGGAGGAGGCGAGGTAGTAGCCCTTGCCGATCTCGTAGAAGACGACGTCGCAGGAGTAGGTGATGCCCGTCTGGAGGGTCATCGTGCCGTGCCCCGTCTTCTGCCAGCACCACTTGCCCGACGCCTGCCCCAGGCCGGTCCACCACCCCGCGCAGTAGTAGGTGGAGGACGGCGTCGCGATCCCGTCGTCGAGCGCGGCGAAGGTCGTCAGGGGCTTGATGGTCGAGGCGGAGGGGTAGGTGCCCGATATCGCCCGGTTGACCAGCGGGTAGTCGTTCTCCTCCGACCCGAGGCTCTCCCAGTCGTCGTTGGAGATCCCGCCCACGAAGATGTTGGGCGAGAAGTTCGGGCGGCTCGCCATCGCGAGCACCTCCCCGTTGGTCGCGTCCAGGACCACGACGGAGCCGGACTTGCACTCGGCGCTCACCGAGCTCCGGAGCGCCTTGATCACGGAGTCGAGGGCGGCCTCCGCGGCCTTCTGGAGGTTCGCGTCGAGCGTGAGCACGACGTCGGAGCCGCTCCTGGGCGCGACCGTGGAGGAGTAGTCGAGGACGTTGCCCTTCGCGTCGACGTAGACCACCTGCTCGCCCCGCACGCCCTGCAGCACGCTCTCGTACTGGTACTCCACACCCGACTGGCCGACCGTGTCTCCCGTCTGGTACTTGATCGCGCCCTCGTCCTCGTTCTCCTGCGAGGCCTTGAGCTGCTCTGTCGTGACCGTGCCGGTGTAGCCCACCACGTGGGAGGCGAGGCTTCCGAGCGGGTAGTAGCGCACCGTCCGCTCCTCGACCGAGACGCCCTGGAAGAGGTCGGGGTGCTCGCCGATGTAGGCGACGACGCGCCGCGAGACGTCGCGCGCCACCGTCCTCGAGGCCTGGGCGCCCTGGGTCTGGTCCTCGATGCTGCGCTTGACGGCCATGTAGGGCATGCCGATGAGGTTGCCCAGCAGCTGCAGCTCCACGTCGTCGTTCGCCACGTCCGGGTCCGCCACCACCGTGAGGCTGGGACGGTTGGACACGATCTCCACGCCGTTGCGATCGAGGATGCGACCACGCGGCGCCGAGAGCGATATGGTCCTCGTGCGGTTGGACTCCGCCTGGCTCGTGTACTCGTCGCCCGAGAGGAGCTGCATCGACCAGATTCTGCCGATGAGAACGACGAAGACCCCGGCGATGACGCCGGCGAGGCCCACGAGACGCCCCTTGATGCTTGAGCCGCCGGACCCGTCCGTACCGCCGGCGGCCTTCGGCGCGGCCCCGCCGATGTCGAAGGTGAAGCGCGCGTCGCCCTTGCTGTGGAAGACGAAGGCGAGCACGCCCGCCACGACGAGGCAGACGACCACGACGACGAGGAGGACCCTGAGCGCCATCACGCTAGAGTCCCTTTACGCTGTAGTGGGACCCGCGGCGCGGCCGAGCGCTCACGCCGCCGGCCGCGTCCTTCGTGAAGTGGTGGTTGAAGGGTAGGTACGCCACGAACGTCAGGGCATAGGAGGGAAGCGTCCTCATCACGACGACGTCGAAGAGCGAACCGGCCTGGCCCATGGCGAGCATCGCAAGGTGGTAGACGAAGATCACGACGAGCGACGATATGGCGAAGCTCGAGAGGCATGCCGCCGCGCCGTCCGAGAAGCGGTTGCGCTCCTCGAGGCCCAGCACGTAGGAGGTCAGCGTCAGGAGCAGCGCCACTAGCCCGACGGGGCCTGTCGTGGAGAGGTCGAAGACGAGCCCGGCGAAGAAGCTGTAGACGACCCCCCTGCGGCCGCCGACGAGCAGCGAAATGCAGAACGCGAAGATCACCGCGAAGTTGAACCGCCCCGACCCGAAGGCGAGGTTTGGGGCGAGGGCCAGCTGCAGGACGAAGCAGAGGGCGGCCAGCGCGACGTTGCCGTACCTGCTCCTGTTGGCGTCCTTCTTCTGCATTGTCCCCCCCTATCCCTGGTCCGAGGTGCCCGAGGCCGTCGTGGACGTGCCCTTCGCGGAGCCGTGCGCCGCGGAGCCGTCCGAGGCGCCCTTCGACGTGGCGGTCGTTGCGGACGAGGAAGTAGAGCCTGCCGTCGAGGAGCCCTGCTTCGTGCTCGTGCCCGACTCTTGGGCGTCCGCGTCCGCGATGTCGCCCGCCGTGGCCTGCTGGTCGCTCGAGAGCGACGTAATGACGAGCACCTCCTCCAGGTTCTCGGGGTTCGCGAAGAGCTTGACCTCGATCGTGTAGTAGAGGGCGCCTGCCGCCTTGGAGACGCTCGTCACCTCTCCGACCGGAAGCCCCTTGGGAAAGACGCCGCCGAGGCCGCTTGTCACGACCGTGTCGCCGACGTTCACCGTCTGGTCGAGCCTGATGAGGGAGAGCCTGACCGTCCCGTCGGGTGAGCCTTCGATCATGCCCTGGGCTCGGCTGGACTGGACCATGGCCGAGATGGACGAGTTCTCGTCGCTCAGGAGCCGGACGGTAGAGGAGGTCGGCGAGCACTCCGAGATCTGGCCGACGGCACCGTTGGCGTCGACGACGCACATGCCGACCGCCAGCCCCGCCGTCGAGCCCTTGTCGATCGTGACGGTGTCGCTCCAGGAGTCCGCCGAGGACCCTATGACGGAGGCTGCGACCGACGTGAGGTTGTAGCTGCTCTGTACGTTCAGGAGCTGCTCGAGCCTGCTCGCGGTCTGCTGGGCCTCCTCCAGCTCAGCGTTCTTCGACTTGAGGCTGGCGTTCTCCGCCTCGAGGTCGGAGAGCGTCCGCTCGTCGGCCGTCAGGTTGTGAAAGACGTTCGCCATCCCGTTGAACGGCAGGCTCGCGACCGCGCCGACGTAGCGAACGGGCGTCGTCACAACACCGAAGACGCTCCTCACGCCCGTGAAGAAGCCCGAGCCCGCCTCCTGGCTGCTGAGCGTGAACATGAAGAGCGACACCACAACGAGCAGCACGGTCGTGAGACCGGCTCCGCTGTTCGTCTCGGTCCTCCTGAAGCCGCTGGTGCTGCGGGGCTTCGAGCCCCCCATCCTAGGCATAGGCGACCCTCTGCCCTACAGGCCCGCGCTCTGGACGAAGCCACCCGAGAGGGCGTTGGCCTCAAGGACCTTCGCGCAGCCGTTGACGACGTTCTCGAGGGCTGTGGGGCTCACGTTGACGGGCACGCCCGTCTCGTCCCTCAGTCTCTGGTCGAGCCCGCGGAGGAGCCCACCGCCGCCGGTCAGGAGGATGCCGTAGTACATGAGGTCGCTCGCGAGGTCGGGCGGGGTCGCGTCGAGCGCGTCGCGCACCGTCTTGGTGACCTCGTCCAGCGGCTTGTCGAGCGCCCGGCGTATCTCCTCGCTCTCGATGCGGACGGTCTTGGGCATGCCGCTCATGACGTCGCGTCCGTTCACCTCGACGTCGAGCTCCTCGGCGAGGGGAGCCGCCGAACCGACCTTAATCTTGATGTCCTCGGCGGTGCGTTCGCCGATGGCGAGGTTGTAGACGTCACGGACGTGCTCGAGAATCGTCTGGTCGAACTCGTCGCCTGCGGTCCGTAGCGACTTCGAGACGACGATGCCACCCATGGCGATGACGGCGACCTCGGTCGTGCCGCCGCCGATGTCGACGACCATGGATCCGGTCGGGTCCTCGATGGGCAGGTCCGCGCCGATGGCGGCGGCCATGGGCTCCTCGATGAGGTAGGCCTGGCGCGCGCCTGCCTGGATGGTCGCCTCGAAGACCGCGCGCTTCTCGACCGAGGTGACGCCCGAGGGCACGCAGATGACGACGCGGGGGCGCGGCGACCAGGGGTAGCGGTGCGGCCGCGCCTTCTCGATGAAGTAGCGGAGCATGACCTCGGTCACGTCGAAGTCCGCTATGACGCCATCCTTGAGCGGGCGCTCCGCGATGATCGAGCCAGGCGTCCGGCCGATCATGCGCTTGGCGTCGGCACCGACCGCGAGCACGCGGTCCTCGTTCTTGTCGATCGCCACGACCGACGGCTCGTTGAGCACGATGCCCTGCCCCCTCGCGGAGACGAGCGTGTTTGCCGTACCGAGGTCGATCGCGAGGTCTCCCCCGTACTCGCTGAACACTGTGTCGAAAAACGCCATTGCTCCCTATCCTTACCGCGGGACCTGCCCCGAGAAAGAGCTGCTACGACTAGTTGGAAGAGACGGTCCCCGTGGTGGTGGAGCTGCCGTCCTGGGAGGCGAAGTTGGGCGTGACGCTCTCGACCTTCCAGCCGGCGCCGTCACGGGTCAGCTCGACGGTGTACGACTGCGCCCCGCCCTGGGAGAGCGTGGCGGTCACCATCACGGTGGAGCTCTTCATGGAGCGGTTCACACCGTTGATCGTGAGCGTCGCGTTCATGGGCAGGATCGCCTCTATCTGGCTCGCGTCCGCCTCGGAGACATCGGCGGCAATGTAGGCCCCGACGTCACCACGGTCGGACTTCGCGGCGAAGAGCTCCTGGACGACGGTCTCCTGCGTGGGCAGGCCAAAGCCACGCCAGTACGCGAGACCGCAGATGCCGCCGCAGACGATCACGATGATGATCAGCACGGCGAGGACCTTGCGGCCGCGATGGCGCTTCTTGCGCTCGCTCTTGCGGCGCTTGCGGTCGTCCTCCATGAGCTGCTCCTCCGTGACGGAGAAGAAGCCGGTGTCCTCGGGGGACGGCATGAGATTGCCCGTGGTCTCGCCGGTCGGGTCGAGCGGATCGAAGGAGACGGGGCCGTAGCCGGCGGCCGCGAGGAAGTTGTCCGTGTCGGAGGGCCTGTTGGCGCCCTTCGCGGCGACTGCGTTGCGCGCAGCGTCGAAGGATGCCTGCGCCTCGGGCGCGAGCACGTAGGTCCCGTCCGCCGTAGCGTGCGTGAACGCATCCACCGCCTCGCTCATGCGGTTGGCGGCAACGTAGGCGAGCGCCAGCTCGCAGTAGATCGCGTTCTGGTTCTGGACCATCGTGGAGAAGTCGAGGGCAGTGCGATACGACTCGATTGCGTCCGTCGGGCGCCCGAGCTCCATGAAGCAGTCGCCGAGCTTCCGCAAGGCCTCGCAGGGGTCCGGGTTGCTCTCGTCGATCGCGGCGTTGCGGTACGCGATGCCCGCGCTGCGGACGTCGCCCAGGGCGGCATAGGCCGCGCCGAGGGCGAGGTAGGCCTTGTAGGGGGTCTTGTAGCTGGCATCCTGGGTCGCCGCGGACAGGCTGTTGACCGCCTCGTCCAGGCGGCCGGCAGCGATGAGGGCGCGCCCGCGGTTGGTGCTGAGCGCCCCCTTCTTGCCGTAGGAGTCATCTGCAAGCGCGTCGGCGTAGGCTGCGGCCGCGTCCTCGAAGCGGTGCAGCTTCATCAGGGCGTTGCCACGGAGGTGGTCCGCACGGCCGGAGGCCTCCCCCGCCGACTTGGCCTGGGCGAGCTGCATGGCGGCCAGACTCCAGTTGCCCTTCTGGTAGGCGGCGACCCCCGCCTCAAACATCTGCTGATTCAACCTGTCCTCCTATGTGAGCCGACGCCTAGGCCTCTCGGTGCTCGATCCTGATCGACCTGATGAGGTCACCGGCCCTGAGCTGGCCGATGACGTCTTTCCCCGCGACCGTCTGGCCGAACACCGTGTAGCCGGAGTCAAGGGAGTGCTGGGGCCCCAGGCAGAGGTAGAACTGGGAGCCCGCGGAGTCGGGGTTCTGGGAACGAGCCATCGCGAGGGCACCGTCGTCGTGGCGATTCCTCGGGTTGGTCGTGAACTCCTGGCGGATGCGGTACCCGGGGCCGCCCGTACCGGGATAGCCGTCCGGGCCCCTGCGGCCTGCGACCACGTCCTCCGCGGACATGTCGCGCGTGTTGGGGTCGCCGCCCTGGATGACGAAGCCGGGCACGTAGCGATGGAACTTGAGTCCGTCGTAGAAGCCGGACAGCGCCAGCTCGCAGAAGTTCGCCACGTGAATCGGGGCACCCTCCCCGTCGAGGGCGACCTCCACCACGCCCTTGGACGTGTCTATGACTGCGACCTCGTCGCCCTTGACCTCGTACTCCGGCGTGTAGAGGGGCTCTCCGAACAGACCCATGCCAATCCTTTCGCATCAAGCGCGCACACCTTGCGCTGTGCGCCATTTTATCAGCCTGCCCAACCGTTCACACATTGAGCAGACGCGGCTATCAACTATACACGGCGCCGCGCTACTGCTGCCGCACGGGCTTGGCCGCCTCGTACCCCTCGTCGAAGAGTGACTTCCACGTCTCGGAGCCGCTGCCGCTGGAGTTCGAGCCGAGGTAGTCCATGACCTCCTGGGCGGCGTCGGAGGGAGCGGACGCCGACGCTACGGCACCCCATGCACGCGTGATCGCATCCGCCCGGTTCCTGAGGTAACTTCCGAGCTGGGTCAGAGTCCCATACTCGTCGGAGTAGGGCGAGTCGCTCATGTCGTACCCGGCGAGCTCAGAGATCTTGTTCGAGAGCTCGATCGAGATGGCCTGTGCGTCAGCCGCACCCTGCTCCGCAGACCCGTCGGCACCCCCGACAAGCTCCTTCAAGGTCGACTCGTTGCCGTCCAGCCTCTGGGAGAGCGATCCGAGGCTCTCCCAGAAGCCCGCAAGCTCGTCGTAGTACGCGTCCCCCGACGCGCTCTCGGATGTGTCCGCGCCCTGCTTGCTCTTGTCCTGGCCGGTGAGGGTCTCCAGCACTCCGGGGAATCCCGCCCAGGAGGTGTCCCTGTCCACCATTGCGTGCGTGATGCGGGAGTTAGGGTTCCAGGGCCTCGTGACGAGCAGGAACCCCCCGCCGACGACGACGAGCGCAGCGGCCGCCGCCACGACGGCCACCCTCAGGTGCGGCATGTGCTCGAGTCGCGAGGCGGCGCTGTACCCGTCGGTCGGCTGATCCGGAATCACGCTCTCGGGGGCAACCGCCCGTGGCGCCACGTCGCGCTCCTCGGTGCTTCGGGCGAGCGTCAGCACCACGTCCTCGTCCGCGAGCGGAAAACCGCAGCACGGACAGACCGTCTCCCCAGGCGGGACCTGAGCTCCGCAGTTCTTGCAGAAGATGTCTCGCTTCCCCTCGGCATGACGGCTGACGGTTATGCTCGCGTGGCAAGCCGGGCACACCTTTGCGCCCTGCGGCAGCTGCGTGCCGCAGACTGGACATTTCAAGGATTGCCTCCGTGGTACGAGTGTGGTTCGTTGCTGGCTTCGTTTCGCTTGCGGTCCGCGCGGCAGCGCCCGCCGTGCGTGGGCTTGAAATCGTACGCCTCCGCCGTCGCGTTTGGCGGCTACGCGAGGAGAATGTTGAGAACGAACGGCAATATTCCACCCGCGGCCAAGAAGCGCCCCTCCATGGGCGTGTCCACGCGCACGACGCAGTCGAAATCTACCGCCGACCCATCGTCGCGCACGGCCCGCACACGGACCTCGCGCTTCGCGGGCAGCCCACCGGTGAGGTCCACCTCCTCGATCGTGTAGGCCTCCGTCCCGTCGAGGCCGAGGGACTCGGCGCCCTGGCCGTCCTCGAACTGCAGGGGCAGCACGCCCATCTGGACTAGGTTCGACCGATGGATCCTCTCGAAGCTCTCGGCGATGACGGCGCGCACGCCGAGCAGTGCCGGGCCCTTGCCGGCCCAGTCGCGGCTCGAGCCCGATCCGTAGAGCTTGCCCGCCACGACCACCAGTGGCACGTCCTTCTCGCGGTAGTCCATCGCGGCGTCGTAGATGGAGGTCAGCTCCCCCGTCGTGAGGTTGCGCGTCCAGCCGCCGACCCTGCCCTGGGCGAGCTTGTTCTCGAACTTCACGTTGGCGAAGGTGCCCCTCATCATGACCTCGTGGTTGCCCCTCCGGCTCCCGTAGGTGTTGAAGTCCTCCGGGCGCGTGCCGTGCTCGGTCAGGTAGCGCGCCGCGGGCGAGTCCTTCGCGATCGACCCCGCCGGGGAGATGTGGTCCGTGGTCACGAAGTCGCCCGCGAGGACGAGGGCGCGAGCGTCCGCTATGGAGATGCGCTCCTGCTTCCTCGCGAGCTCGAAGTATGGTGCCTTGCGCACGTAGGTGGAGTTCGGATCCCACGGGAAGGTCTCGGAGCCCTCCGCGTCGATCCTCCTCCAGGCCTCGGAGCCCTCGAGAAGCCCCTCCGCACCGTCCCGATACAGCTCGGGCGCGAGGACGCCCTCGAGCGCGGCAGCGACCTCCGCGTCAGTCGGCATGAGCTCGCTCAGCATGACGGGAGTCCCGTCGCTTCCGTACCCGACCGGCTCGTGGGCGAGGTCCACGTCCATGGTGCCCACCAGGGAGTACGCAACGACGAGCGCCGGCTGGCAGAGGAAGTTCTGGGAGACGTCGGGCGATATGCGGCCGTCGAAGTTCCGGTTGCCGGAGAGCACGCTCGTGAGCTCCGCACGATCAGCGACTGCCTTGAGCGCCGGAGCGATCTCTCCGGAGTTCCCGATGCACGACATGCACCCGAACCCGCAGGTGTAGAACCCGAGCCGGAAGAGCGGCTCCGTGAGGTGCGCCCTCTTGAGGAGCAGCTCGGTGGCGTGGCTTCCGGGTGCGAGGATCTTCTTCACCCAGGGCTTGGGGGCGAGCCCGCGCTCCACGGCCTTCCTGGCGAGGATGCCCGCACCCACCATCATGGCAGGGTCGGTCGCCGTCGTGCAGCTCGTAATGGCCGCGATGGCGAGCGCGCCGTGACCGAGCTCGTAGGTCTCCCCTCCCATCTCCACCTCGAAGGACTCCGAGAAGTCGCGCTCGCGCGCGGCGGCCGCAGTGCGGAGCCGCTCCTTGAGGCCGGCCGGTGTCACACGGTTATGCGGCCTGGACGGACCCGCGAGGCTCCATTCGACGCTCGAGAGGTCCAGCTCCACGACGCGGGAGTACGCCCTCCCCTCGGACTGGCCCCAGATGCCCTGGCGCCTGAGGTAGGCCTCCGCAAAGGCGACCTCGCCCTCGTCACGGCCGGTCAGTCGCAGGAACGAGGTGGTGCTCTCGTCGACCGGGAAGAGAGTCGCGGTCGCCCCGTATTCGGGCGTCATGTTTGAGACGCAGGCGCGCTGCGTAGGCGTGAGGCTGGAGACGCCCGGCCCTGACACCTCGACGAGGCACCCGACTACGCCCTCCTGACGCAGGAGCTGCGCCACCGTCAGCGCGAGGTCCATCCCAGAGACCCCGTCGCGCAGCCGTCCGGTGAGCCTGAGCCCGACGACGGGCGGAACCAGCATCGTGATGGGCTGTCCCAAGGCCGCCGCCTCCGCCTCTATGCCTCCGACGCCCCAGCCGAGGACGCCAAGGCCGTTGGCGGTCGGCGTGTGGGAGTCCGTCCCGACAAGCGTGTCGAAGCACGCGACCTCGGCTCCCTCGGACATGGCGTCGAGCGTGACGACCTTGGCGAATCGCTCGATGTTGAGCTGGTGGCAGATGCCGCCCCCGGGAGGGACGATCTCGACGTTCTGGAAGGACTTCGAAGCCCATTTCAGGAAGGCGAAGCGCTCGCGGTTGCGCCTCGCCTCGAGCTCCTCGTTCCTCTCGCGCGCCCCCGCCTCGCCAGCGCAGTCGGCGATCACCGAGTGGTCGACGACCAGGGTGCACGGGATGTGGGGGTTTACGAGGGACGGATCCCCACCACGCTCGGCCATGGCGTCGCGCATGGCGGCGAAGTCCACGAAGACGGGAACCCCGGTGAAGTCCTGGAAGAGCACGCGCGCGGGCATGAACTCGATCTCCTCGCCCTGCTCGCCCGCGGTGCCGGCGCTCACGACCCGCCAAGCCGCCTCGACCGCCCCCTCGTCCGTGGAGGCGCGACGCACCACGTTCTCGAGGAGGACCACGAGCGCCCGCGGCAACCTGTCCGCGCCGGGGATCCGAGAGACGTCGTACATCGTGCGCTTGATTCCGCCTTCGGCGAGCTCCACGGGCTTGCGGGCTGCCCTGACGGCGTCCTCGAAGGTCTTGTCATACGTCATGAGAAATCCTCCAGCTTCCGGGCGATGCGCATCAGCACGCCGTCCTCGCCCTCGCCCATGTTGTCGTACAGGATATTGAACGTGACGATCGAGCCCACCCCCATGGCAGCCAGATATAACCCCATGGTAACGGTCGGACGCGCGATCATGAAAAGGTTCGGGAAGAGCGCGCACCCGCCGAAGAAGATGACGACGACCATGACGGCGAGCAGCGCGCGGTAGGCGTCCATCGGCTGCGAGATCTTGACGATGAGCGCGAGGCCCACGAGACCCGTGAGGGCCATGCAGAGCGTTGAGGTCTCCTCGAATCCGAACACCCCGAGCCATCTCAGCAGCAGCGTAACCGCCACCACGAGCACGATGGTCGCCGACGCCGGGAGGGAGCGCCTGAGGACGTTGTGCAGGAAGGCCCCCTTGACCCGCTCGTGGTTTGGCTCCAGGGCCAGCGCGAAGGAGGGGAAGCCGATCACCGCGGCCGAGACCAGCGTCATCTGGATGGGGATGAAGGGATAGGGGGCGAGGAAGAGGCAGACGAGGGCGAGGAGCGCCGAGAAGACCGTCTTCACGAGGAAGAGCGACGCCGAGCGCTGCAGGTTGTTGATGGAGCGCCTTCCCTCGGCGACTACCTGCGGCAGGTGGGAGAAGTCATCGTCGACCAGCACAATCTCGGCGATGTTGCGGCTCGCTGCCGAGCCTGAGGCCATCGCTATCGAGCAGTCCGCCCTCCTGAGCGCGAGGACGTCGTTGACGCCGTCGCCCGTCATGGCGACCGTATGCCCCTGCTCCTGGAGCGCCGTGACGAGCGAGCGCTTCTGCTGGGGCGTGACGCGGCCGAAGACGTTGCAGGTCCTCGCCGCCCGCCGGATGTCCTCCATCGTGTGGAGCTCGCTCGCGTCCTGCGACCGCTCCGCCCCCTCGATCCCGGCGCGCGCGGCTATCGCGGAGACCGTTGCGGGATCGTCGCCCGAGATGACCTTGAGGCTCACGCCCTGGCGCTTGAAGTACTCTATTGTGCTCGCCGCAGTGGGGCGCATCTCGTCCCGCAGGCACACGAACCCGAGGACCTCGGGCTCGCCGAGGATCTCTCCAGACCCTCCGAAGCCCGACACCTCGCAGACGCAGATGACGCGCTCGTTGGGGTCCAGCGCGTGGAGGGACACCGCGTAGCCCTCGTAGCCCCTGCCGAGGACGAACTGGGCGGCGCCCATCACGAAGGCACGGCCGCGCTCGGTCACGCAGCCCGAGTACTTCCTCTCGGAGCTGAAGGGGACGACGCGCACCGAGGCGTCCGCCTCGACCCCCTTGCCGCTGAGGTAGGAGTCGATGGCCACGGCCGTCTGGTTCGCGTCCGCGCGATTGGCCGCGCACACCGTCGCCGCCGCACCCTCGAGCGGGCCCAGGCCGGCGCCCTCGCACGGGCGCAGGTCGCTGCCGAGCTCGCGCGCCACCTCCATGCGCCCGCTCGTGATGGTGCCCGTCTTGTCGAGGCAGAGCATGTCGACCCTCGCGAGCGCCTCCACGCAGTAGCTCTGCTGCACGAGCACCTCGTGGCGTGCGAGCCGGGTCGTCGCGATCGCGAACACGGAGGACGTGAGCAGCACGAGGCCCTGCGGCACCATGCCCAGCACGGCCGCCACCGTCGAGAGGATCGCACCGTTCACGCCCACCTGGCCCTGCAGGTACGTGCGCAGGAAGAGGGCCACCCCGAGCGGGACGAGCGCGTAGGTCGCCAGCCTGATGACGAGCCTGAGCGAGCTCAGGATCTCCGACTCGACCTCCTTCGCCGCACGCGCCTCGGCGTTGATCTTGGCCGCGAAGCCGTCCATGCCGACCTCCGACACACGCGCGCGCACGGCGCCGGTGGCAACGTAGCTCCCCGAGAGGAGGCGGTCGCCCGGTCGCTTCTGCACGAGCCGGCTCTCGCCCGTGAGAAGACCCTCGTCGACCTCCGGCGACCCTTCCACGACGACGGAGTCGGCGGGTATCTGGTCTCCGTGCCTCAGGATGACGAGGTCGTCGAGGACGAGTTCCTCGACGCCGACCTCCGACTCCCGCCCGTCCCTCACGACGCGCACCTTGTCGGCCGTCAGGATTGAGAGCTTGTCCACCATGCGCTTGGCACGCAGCTCCTGGGTAACGCCTATCAGGAAGTTGGCGACGACGAGCGGCATGAAGGTGATGTTCTCGTAGGACCCCGTGAGGGCCACCAGTGCGGCGAGGGCTAGGACGACCCCGTTGAAGAGGGTGAACAGGTGTTTGGAGACGATCTGCCCCACCGACGCCGTCTTGACGTCGGTGTTCGCGTTGACCTCGCCCGCCGCACGCCTGCGTTCCACCTCCTCCGAGGTGAGCCCGCGGGTCCCAAGGGAGCCTTCGCCGGCGCCCGCGCCCTTCGTTCGCCCGTCTGCCAAAGCGCCTACCCCCTACCAAGCGTCGTCCCGGCCACGAAAGAAGACAGGCACCCATTGTAGGCAAGGCGCCCGACCGCTGATTACAACAGGGAGACCATTTGTTACAAGCCATAGGCCTGGATGGCTGTGGACGCCTACCATCTCTGGCACAAGCCCCACCACGCGGAGTCGCGAGAGGAGCCAGCACACTTCCGTCCAAATGGGACCATGCCCGTGACATACATTGGAAAAGAAGCTGGAGTATAAGGGAAAAGAAATGGTGATCCCGGTGGGGCTCGAACCCACGACCTTTCGCTCCGGAGGCGAACGCTCTAATCCGCTGAGCTACGGGACCACTTAGCAAGCACGGCACTGCCGGCAACTCCGAGAGGAGAGTATATCGCTCTTCTCGCGGATTTGTAGTATGACATACCAACTATCCATCAACCCGGCGACGCGCGCCGTCCGCCGAGGGAGGCCATCTAAGACACATGATCGCAGTCATCAAGCAGAGCGCAACGAAGGACCAGCTCGACGGTCTCGTCGACTGGATCGAGGGCCGTGGGTTCAAGACCAACGTCTCCCAGGGCGACAACGAGACGATCGTGGGCATCATCGGCGACACGACCCAGATCGACCCCTTCCTCCTCGAGTCTATGGACATCGTCGAGCGCGTGCAGCGCGTCACGGAGCCCTTCAAGAAGGCAAACCGCAAGTTCCACCCCGAGGACACCGTCGTCGACTGCGGTCACGGCGTCTCCATCGGCGGCGGCAGCTTCCAGGTCATCGCAGGGCCCTGCTCAGTAGAGGGCGAGAACCTCCTCCGGATTGCGCGGGCCGTCAAGGCCGCCGGCGCTACCATGCTGCGCGGCGGCGCCTACAAGCCCCGGACGAGCCCCTACTCCTACCAGGGCATGGGCCCTCATGGGCTCGACCTGCTCATGGAGGCGGGTGGAGAGCTCGACATGCCCGTCGTCACGGAGGTCATGGACCCGCGCGACGTCGCCCTGTTCGTCGACAAGGGCGTCGACGTCATGCAGATCGGAGCCCGCAACTCGCAAAACTTCGCACTGCTCAGGGAGGTCGGAAAGACCCGGGTGCCGGTGCTGCTCAAGCGCGGCTTCGCGATGACCATCGACGAGCTCCTCATGGCGGCCGAGTACGTGATGAGCGAGGGCAACCCCAACGTCATCCTCTGCGAGCGCGGGATCCGCACCTTCGAGACGCGCACCAGAAACACGTTCGACGTCAACGCCATCCCCGTCCTGCATCACCTCTCCCACCTGCCCGTCGTCGGGGACCCGAGCCACGCGACCGGCTACACCCGCTACGTGCGCCCGATTGCCTACGCCGCCTGCGCCGCCGGCGCCGACGGCCTCGAGATCGAGGTCCACGACCGGCCGAGCGAGGCGTGGTCTGACGGTGCCCAGGCCCTGACGCCCGCCCAGTTCGCCGACGCGATGAGGCGCCTCGCCCTCATCCGCGAGGCCACCTGCGCGGAGACGGAGTAGCTATGGCAGAGGAGACGAACGCCCGCGTCCTCGCTTCTGGGCCCACCATCCCAGAGAACCCCGCATTCGTGCCCGGGCGCGTGGGCATCGTGGGGCTAGGCCTCATGGGGGGCTCCTTCGCCCGCGCCCTCCACCAGGGAGGCCGCGAGGTGTACGCCTGGAACCGGACGCGCCAGACGCTCGAGCTTGCCATGATCGACACCGTCGACGGCGAGCTCACCGACGAGGCGATACCCACCTGCGAGCTCGTCATCCTGTGCGGCTACCCCGCAGTGAGCATCGAGTGGCTCGAGAAGATGGCGGACCTGATCTCCCCGGGCGCCATCGTCATCGACACGGTCGGCGTCAAGCGCGTCATCTGCGAGCGATGCTTCGCCATCGCCGAGGGGCGTCCCTGGTACTTCGTGGGCTGCCATCCCATGGCGGGCACGCAGTACTCGGGCTACGCGCACTCGCGCGCGAACATGTTCCACAAGGCGCCCATGGTGATGGTGCCGCCACCGGGCCTCGACGACCTGACCCGCCTCGACCTTCTCGACCGCGTCGAGCGCCTGCTTTCGCCCGTGGGCTTCGGCCAGTACACCGTGACCACGGCGGAGCTGCACGACGAGGTGATTGCCTTCACCTCCCAGCTCGCCCACGTGGTCTCCAACGCCTACGTAAAGAGCCCCTCCGCGAAGGTGCACAAGGGCTTCTCGGCCGGTTCCTACCGCGACCTCACGCGCGTCGCGCGCCTCAACGCCCCCATGTGGACGGAGCTCTTCCTCGATGACGCCGACAACCTCTCGCGGGAGATCGGCATCCTCATCGACAACCTGCAACAGTACAAGGACGCGATCGACGCCCGCGACGCGAACGCCCTGGAGGCGCTCCTGCGCGAGGGCGACCGCCGCAAGAGGGAGGTCGAGGGACGATGAGCACGTGCAAGGATACGGTCGTACCCGTGAGGACGCCCTCTCGGTCCTATGAGGTCCACGTAGGGCGCGGGATACTCGACGAGGTGGGCCGGCTCGTGCGCGAGTCGGCGGGAGGCGAGGTGGCTGCCGTCGTCACGGACTCCAACGTGGGGCCGCTCTACGCCGAGAGGGCGCTCTCCTCCCTCGCGGCCGCGGGCTACAGGACCGCGCTCGTGAGCTTCCCGGCGGGAGAGCGGAGCAAGAAGCTCTCCACGCTCGGGGACGTCCTCGAGAGCCTCGCCGAGGAGGGGCTCGGCCGCGACGACGTGGTCGTCGCCCTCGGCGGCGGCGTCTGCGGCGACATGGCGGGTCTCGCGGCCGCCCTCTACCAGCGCGGCTGCAAGGTCGCACAGGTGCCGACCTCCCTTCTCGCCATGGTCGACTCCTCGGTCGGCGGCAAGACAGCCGTGGACCTCGAGGCGGGCAAGAACCTCGCAGGCGCCTTCCTGCAGCCCTCGGTCGTCGTCGCAGACGTGGACTGCCTCGACACCCTCTCGCCCGAGCTGCTCCGAGACTCCTGCGGCGAGGTCATCAAGCACGGCGTCATCGCGGACGAGTCGCTCTTCGAGGAGGTGGGGCGCCGCCCGCTCTCCTCGGCCGGCTACCCCAAAGACGAGCTCGTCCGCGTCGTCGCGCGCAACGTCGAGATCAAGCGCGACGTCGTCGTGGCGGACGAGCGCGAGCACGGGCTCAGGCAGACCCTTAACTTCGGCCACACGATCGGCCACGCCATCGAGGCCGCGAGCGAATTCAGGCTGGGACACGGCACCTGCGTCGCGGCCGGCATGTGCTGCATGTCGAGGGCCGCGGCGGCGAAGGGCTGGTGCTCTCAGCAGACGGCGCGCGCGGTCGAGAGGGTCGTCGCCGCGCACGGGCTCCCCCTCGACACCGACCTCGACCACGACCTGATCATGCACTTCGCCACCCACGACAAGAAGCGGCACGGCGACTCCGTGAACGTCGTCGTCCCCAGGCGCATCGGCTCGGTCGAGATCCGCAAGACCTCCCTCGGGGAGCTTCGCGAGCTCGTCGACCTCGGCTGCGGCACCTGCCCACTCTAGTTGGAGGACCATGGATATCGTCTGTCATCCCACGCCCCTCTCAGGAGCGCTCCCCGCGATATCGTCCAAGTCGATTGCACACCGACTGCTCATCCTCGCGGCCGTCTCCTCGTGCACGACCGACGTACACTGCTCGACGACGTCCGCGGACATCGAGGCGACCGCAGGCTGCCTGCGCGCGCTCGGCGTCCGCGTGACCCGGACGCAGGTCGGTTACCGCGTCGTCCCCGTTCCGGAGGCGACTCGTCGCCCCGCGCGCCCGGCGCGCGTCGACTGCGGCGAGTCCGGGTCCACCCTGCGCTTCCTCGTCCCCGTCATCTGCGCGCTGGGCGGGCCAGTCGAGGTCGTTGGCCACGGAAGGCTCGCCGACCGGCCCCTCGAGCCGCTCCTCTCCGAGCTGCGCGCCCACGGGGCGACAATCTCGGAGGAGGGAAGCTTCCCGCTCAAGGTCTCAGGCCCGATCTCCCCCGGCCGCTTCCGCCTGCCTGGCGACGTCTCCTCGCAGTTCGTGAGTGGTCTCCTGCTCGCGGCGCCGCTCCTCGGCGGCCCCGTCGAGGTCGCCGTCACGGAGCCGGTCGAGTCCCTCCCCTACGTCAACCTCACGACGAGCGCCCTCGCCACCTTCGGCGTCGACGTGTCGGTGCGCCACGAGGAGGAGGGCGGCGAGGGCCTCACGGTCTTCTCCCTCGCGCCCGCAGGCTCCCGGCCCGCCTCGCCGGGGCTCTGCGAGGTCGAGGGCGACTGGTCGAACGCCGCGTTCTGGCTCGCGGCCGGCGCGCTCTCGGACGGCGGCGTCGCCGTCACGGGGCTCGACCTCTCGAGCACCCAGGGCGACCGCTCGATCCTCGCCGCGCTCTCCTGCTTCGGCGCGCGCGTCGCAAGGAGGGGTGGGGCGGCGCGCGTCACCAAGGACAGGCCGCGTGCCACGACACTGGACGTCTCCGACTTCCCCGACCTCGTGCCGCCGCTCGCCGCCGTGGCGGCGCTCTGCCCCGGAACGACGCGCCTCACGCACGCTGGCAGGCTCCGCCTCAAGGAGTCCGACCGCCTCGAGACGGTGTCGGCCGCGCTCCGTTCCCTCGGCGCGGACGCACGCGCCGAGGGGGACGACCTCGTAATCGTGGGGCGCGAGTCTCTTCTCGGCGGCGAGGTCGACTCCGCAAACGACCACCGGATCGCGATGATGGCCGCCGTCGCCGCCACCCGCGCCACCGGAGACGTGACCATCCGAGGCGCGGAGTGCGTCTCGAAGTCCTACCCCGCGTTCTTCGAGGACTACGGGCTGCTCGGCGGCTCCGTCACCAGGAAGGGGGACGAGCATGCCCTCTAGCTTCGGCACCACGCTCAGGGTCACCGTCTTCGGCCAGTCCCACTCGGAGGGGATCGGCTGCGTCGTGGAGGGGCTGCCGGCTGGCTTCGGCGTCGACCTCGACGCCCTCGCTGCCTTCATGGCGCGTCGCGCGCCGGGCCAGGGACCCTGGTCCACCCCGCGCAAGGAGCCCGACGCCGTCCGAGTGCTATCGGGGCTCAACGTGCAGGGCGAGACGTGCGGCGCGCCGCTTGCCCTGGCGATCATGAACACCAACACGCGCTCGCGCGACTACGACAACCTCCTCGCGGTGCCGCGCCCAGGCCACGCCGACTTCACCGCGTGGGCGAAGTGGCACGGAAGCCAGGACGTCCCCGGTGGCGGGCACTTCTCCGGCAGGCTCACGGCCCCGCTGTGCGCGGCCGGTGGGATCGCGCTCCAGCTGCTCGAGGAGAAGGGCGTCCGCATCCGCTCCCACCTTGCGCAGGTGGGGTCCGTGCGTGACGAGCGCTTCTCGGCCCTCGACAACTCGCCGGAGTCGGCGCGCGCCCTGGCTTCGCAGATGGAGCGCCTGGCCACGGCGTCACCGCTGCCGACCATAGACCCCGAGGCGGGCCGGGCGATGCTCGACGAGATCGAGTCCGCGCGACGCGACCTCGACTCGGTCGGCGGCCTCGTCGAGTGCGTCTGCTGCGGCCTCCCCGCGGGGGTGGGGTCCCCCATGTTCGACGGCATCGAGAACACCATCGCCCGGGCGGCCTTCGGCATCCCCGCCGTCAAGGGCATCGAGTTCGGGGCGGGCTTCGGCGTCGCCGCGATGCGGGGTCACGAGGACAACGACCCCTACGTGGTACGCGACGGGCGCTGCGCCCCCGCGACGAACAACGCCGGCGGCGCCCTCGGCGGGATAAGCACCGGCGCCCCCATAGTCTTCCGCATCGCCATGAAGCCGACCTCGAGCATCGCCCGCGAGCAGGACTCGGTCGACCTCACCACGATGGAGCCTGCCAAGCTCAGAGTCCACGGCAGGCACGACCCCTGCGTGGCGGTGCGCGCCGTCCCCGTGAGCGAGGCCGTGTGCGCCCTCGCCGTCCTCGACTCCTGGCTGAGCTGGCCACCGGAGGGCGAGCCCCTCTCCCTCTCCTAGGCGCCTAAACGCCCTGACCCAACCCGACCGAAAGGCAACCCATGAGCGACCTCCTCGAGATACGCAACCGCATAGACGCCATAGACGGGCAGATCCTGGACCTCTTCAAAGAGCGCATGTCCTGTGCGGCGGAGGTCGCCGAGTACAAACGCGGCACTGGCAAGCCCGTCTACGACGCGGCCCGCGAGCGCGACAACATCCAGCGGGCGGCCGATCGGGCCGGGGCAGGCCTCGAGCACTATGCGGCCGTCCTCGAGTCCCTTCTCATGGAGGCCTCCCGGGACGCCCAGTACCGCAGGCTCGGGAAGAGCAGCGCGGCCGCCACGACGGTCGCCGCGGCGCTCGCCTCCCAGCCCCCCTACTTCCCCGAGCGCGCCTTCGTCGCCTGCCAGGGGGTCGAGGGCGCCTACCAGCAGCTCGCCGTGGACCGTCTCTTCAAGCGCGCGAACATCGCCTATTTCGAGACCTTCGACGCGGTCTTCTCCGCCGTCGAGCGCGGGATCGTGAAGTTCGGCGTCCTTCCGATAGAGAACTCGACCGCCGGCTCCGTCAACCACGTCTTCGACCTTATGATGCAGCACGACTTCCACATCGTGAGGACCTGCCGCTTGAAGATCGACCACAGCCTCCTCGCCAAGCCCGGTCAGCGCAAGGAGGACGTCCACATCATCTACAGCCACCAGCAGGCGATAAGCCAGTGCGCCGACTACATCTCGACCTTCCCCGACGTGCGCGTGCACGTGACGGAGAACACGGCCATGGCCGCACGGATGGTGGCGGAGTCCGACCGCGACGACGTGGCCGCGCTCGCCTCGGCCGCCTGCGCCGACCTCTACGGGCTCGAGGTCCTCGAGCGCAGCGTCCAGGACCTGCAGAACAACTACACGCGCTTCGCCTGCATCAGCCGCGACCTCACCATCTACCCCGGGGCGGACCGCTCGACGCTCATGATCGAGACGAAGCACGAGCCTGGCGCCCTCTACAAGGTCCTG
Source organism: uncultured Olsenella sp. (assembly GCA_900314575.1). Lineage (GTDB taxonomy): Bacteria > Actinomycetota > Coriobacteriia > Coriobacteriales > Atopobiaceae > Olsenella_K > Olsenella_K absiana. The sequence continues at coordinate 73,699 of OMVS01000001.1, forward strand.
GCGCGCTTCTACGCCCTCGACATCAACCTCGTGAAGCTCGAGAGCCGCCCCATCCCCGAGCGCGAGTTCGACTTCATGTTCTACTTCGACGTGGACTGCCCCGCCGCCGCACCCGAGTTCCAGACCCTCATGAACTCGCTCTCCGACGTGTGCGAGGAGTTCCGCTACCTCGGCAGCTACACGGAGGTGCTCTAGACATGGCAGAGCAGCGCGCAGAGGGAACCCCGGCAGGCGAGGGGTGCGGACGGGAGCGCCCGACGGAGGACGGGGTCGTCTTCGGCCTCCTCGGACGGACGCTCGCGCACAGCTGGTCGCCCCAGATCCACGCCGCGCTGGGCAGCGTCCCCTACGCCCTCGTCGAGCGCGAGCCCGAGGAGGTGGAGGGATTCGTCCGGCACGGCTCCTGGCGGGGCCTCAACGTCACCATCCCCTACAAGAGGCGCGCCTTCGAGCTCGCGGACGAGCACACGCCGGCCGCCAGGCGCCTCGGCGTAGCAAACACCCTCGTCAGGTTGGCCGACGGCCGCATCCTCGCCGACAACACCGACCTCACCGGCTTCGCCTGGATGCTCGAGCGCTTCTGCGTGCGCGAGCTCTCGGCGCAGGACGCCCGCAGCGCCCTCGAGGGTCGCGAGGCGCTCGTCCTCGGGTCGGGAGGGGCCTCGCACGCGGTGGTCGCCGCCCTCGAGGACGCGGGGGCGCACGTATCCGTCATCTCGCGCTCGGGCGACGACACCTACGAGACCCTGGCGGAGCGCCACCCAGACGCCGCGCTCGTCTGCAACGCCACGCCGGTGGGGATGTTCCCCAGCTGCCCCGCCTCGCCCGTCCCGGAGGGCGACCTCGCCCGCCTGAGGGGCCTCGCCGGCGTCCTCGACGTCGTGTACAACCCCACGCGCACGGGCATCTGCCTCGCCGCGGAGCGCCTCGGCGTCCCCTCCGAGAGCGGCCTTGCCATGCTCGTCTCGCAGGCCTGCCGCTCGAGCGAGCGCTTCCTCGGCCGCGAGGTCGACGACGCGCTCGCGGCCGGCGTGGAGCGAGACCTTCGCGCCCAGACGCTCAACGTCGCCCTCATAGGCATGCCGGGCTCGGGGAAGACCACCTGCGGCAAGAGGCTGGCGCGCCTCCTCAAGCGACCCTTCGTCGACCTGGACGACGCCTTCGGCCTCGACCACGGCATCTCCCCCGCCGCCTGCATAACCGAGCGCGGAGAGGCTGCCTTCCGGGCGCTCGAGACCGAGACGCTCTCGCGCTATGCGTCCCGCTCGAGCCTGGTCATCGCCTGCGGTGGCGGCGTCGTGACGCGGGAGGAGAACTACGCGCTCCTGCGCCAGAACAGCACAATCGTTGCGCTCGACCGGCCGCTCGAGCAGCTCTCGAGCAGGGGCAGGCCGCTCTCGGCGAGCAGGGGCGTGGAACGCCTCGCGCGCGAGCGCATGGGGCTCTACCGCAGCTGGGCAAACCTGGTGCTCGCCTGCACGGGTTCGGCCGCGGGGGACGCCGAGGCCATCCGGGACGCGCTCGGCCTCTAGCGCGCCTTCCATACCACAACTCAGCAGGCGACAGGGCCCTCGACCGTCCACCGATGTGGGGCTCGGCTCCCCGTCACCACGGTGCGCACTCGTATAATCGTAGTCGTTGGATACGATTTAGTACAGCTGCCAGTACAGCTGCCAGTACGGGTGGGTCGCGTGGATAAGGACAAGATCGCGGAGCTGGTCATCGACGCCGTGGGCGGTGCCGGCAACATCAAGGCGAACGGCGTTTGCATGACCAGGCTGCGCCTCACGACGCGCGACCCCTCGAAGGTCGACGACGCCTCCCTGCTTGCCATCCCCGGGGTCCTGGGCGTTCGCCATCGCGGTGGTGCCGGCGTGGAGGTGGTCTTCGGGCCTCGCATCGTCGAGGACGTCTGGCGCGCCTTCGTGGCAAGGACGGGGATCCCCCCGAAGGACGGCAGGACCTTCTTCGCCGGCGTGGGCGGACGGGTGGCGCAGCCCGTGGTGCACAGTCCCTCCACCGCCTCAGGCGGAAGGCCCAAGGCGGTGGAGGCCCCGTCCGCTCCCGAAAGGCCGGGTGGCGACTCGTCAGCCAAGGACGTCACGGAGGCGGCCCGCACCAAGGGAGGGGTGGTGAAGGTGGATAGCCAGGAGGACATCGCGGCGCTCGTGCAGCTTCTCGACGGCTCCGCGCCTGACGCGGGCGAGACGCCACGGCCCCACGCCAAGGCTGCCCTCCTGGTCATCAACGGGCCCAACATCAACATGCTCGGCGTCCGCGAGCCCTCCATCTATGGCACGCACGACTACCATTACCTCGAGCGCCTCTGCCAGAAGGCGGCGCGCGAGGCGGGCTTCGCCACCTGCGAGGTCTTCCAGTCCAACCACGAGGGCGACATCGTCGACAAGATCCAGGAGGCTCTCGGCGCCTTCGACGGCATCGTGATCAACCCCGCGGCCTACACGCACACCTCCGTCGCGATACTCGACGCGCTGAAGGCCGTCGCGCTTCCCGCGGTCGAGGTCCACATCTCCCAGGTCGACCAGCGCGAGGGCTTCAGGCGCATCTCGTTCGTGCGTCTTGCCTGCTTCGAGACGGTGGCCGGACTCGGGCTCGAGGGCTACGCCAAGGCCATCCGCGACCTCGCAGCACACATCGGCCTCGGCTAGTCCGCGCCCCCGCTAGGGCCGGCCGCTAGAGCCTGCGGCAGCGCCAGACGCTCCCCTCCGTCACGAGGACGTCGACGGGCACGTCGTGCTCGTCGTGCGGGAGCGGGTTGCTGCTCACCTGCATCGAGCGGACCAGGCCGATCTTCTCGCCCGGGTAGAAGGCCAGGAACTCGTCGTAGTAGCCAGCACCGTAGCCCACGCGGTAGCCCTCCCCGTCGAACACGAGGCCGGGGACGAGGCAAACCGAGCCCACCATCTCGCCCGCCTCGAGGGGCCGCTCCCCCACCGGGGGCACGCGCATGCCCCGCGAGGCGAGCTCCACGCCGTCCGCCGACGCGACCTCGAAGAAGGAGAGGGTGGACGTCCTGGGCTGGAGATAGGGCAGCGCGACCCTCTTGCCCTGCGCGAGCGCCCGCTCGATGACGGGCCTGGTGTCCATCTCCTCGTGGAAGGGCACGTAGGCGAGGACGAGGCCCGCCTCGCGGTACTCGCGCACCATGCCCAGCATACGGACGACCGCACGGTCGACGCCTGCGGCCAGACCCTCGGGGAAGTTCCTACACAGCTCGAGGTAGCTCGAGCGCAGGGCCGACTTGCTCGCGTTCTCCCCATAGGAGCTTGCCATGGGTCCCCCTTCCGACTCACACTACGATACCGTATCAGAGTTGCGAAACGGGAATTGATTCGCATTGAGACCATTTTAAGATTCTACCTCGGGCGCGAGGGCAGGGCCCGGACGCGCGAGGACCGGAGGGGAGGCACTACCCTGGAAGCCATGCGACCCGACGACTCCTACGTGCTCCGGCTCGACGGCATCAGCATCGAGGTGACTCGCAAGCGCGTCAGGAACGTCAACCTCAGGGTCCGTGCGGGCGGCGAGGTGCGCATGAGCGTGCCCCTGAGGACCTCCCGCGCAGCCGCGGAGGCCTGCGCCCGCGCTCACCTCGCGTGGATACGTGAGAGGCGCGCCGAGGTCATCGCTCGGGAGGAGCGCCTCGCCACGGACGTCTCCGCCGGCGAGCTCGTCTCCGTGTGGGGGCGACCCCGCACGGTCCGCCTCCGCGCGGACGGGGAGACGCCGTCGTGTGCCCTCGAGGGTGCGGAGCTCGTGCTCTCGGGGCCCTCGTGGCTCCTCGGCGACGCGAGCCGGGCCGTGGGGGCACGCCGCGGCCTCGTGGCCGACCTCCTCGCTTCCGAGCTCGCGCTGAGGCTGCCCGAGGTCCTGTCGGCATGCGAGTCCGAGGTCGGGAGGTGTGCGAGCGCGGTGTCGACGAGGTGGATGAGGACCCGCTGGGGCTCCTGCACCCCCAGGACCGGTCGCATCCGCCTGAACGTGGCCCTCGCCGAGCGAAGCCCCTCCTGCCTCGTGACGGTGGTGACCCACGAGCTCTGCCACCTCGCCGAGCCGAGCCACGGCCCCGCGTTCTACTCCCTCATGGACGCCCACTGCCCCGGCTGGCGCGCGGCCCAGGCCGAGCTCGACGCCAACCCGCCGCAGATGTTCGGCCCAACCGCGAAGTCCGCCCCAGGATCGGCCAGCTAGGCTTACCATAGAAGACCGTATGCGGGCGCGCAGACCGGCGCGCCAGGAGGATGGGAGCCAACATGCCCAACGAGGGAAGCTACGAGGCGGCCCTTCGCCGCTCAGACCAGATCCAGGCCGACATCGCTGCCGGCAAGACCGAGCCCTACGTGATGCTCACGGGCGACCGCCCGACGGGCCGGCTGCACCTGGGGCACTACTTCGGCACGATCAAGGAGCGCGTGAGGCTGCAGGACGCCGGCGTGAGGACGAACATCATCATCGCCGACTATCAGGTCATCACCGACCGAGACACGACCGAGCACATCCGCGACAATGTCTACAACATGGTCATGGACTACCTCGCCTGCGGGATCGACCCCGACAAGACCATGATCTTCACGCACTCGGCGGTCCCGGCGGAGAACCAGCTCATGCTCCCCTTCCTCTCGCTCGTCTCCGAGGCCGAGCTGCAGCGCAACCCCACGGTCAAGGCCGAGATGGAGGCGTCGGGCCACTCGCTCACGGGTCTGCTCCTCACCTACCCGGTCCACCAGGCCTGCGACATCCTGTTCTGCAAGGGCAACATCGTCCCGGTCGGCCGTGACCAGCTGCCCCACATCGAGGTGACCGCCAAGATCTCCCGCCGCTTCAACGAGCGCTACGGAAGGGTCTTCCCCGAGGTCAGCGGCCTTCTGACCTCGACGCCGCTCATCCCCGGCCTCGACGGGCGCAAGATGAGCAAGTCGTACGGCAACGCCATCTCGATCTCCATGACGGCCGAGGAGACGGCCAAGCTCATCAAGAAGTCCCGGACGGACTCCGACCGGCACATCACCTTCGACCCCGAGGGGCGCCCCGGCGTCTCGGCCCTGCTCACGACCGCCGGCATCTGCACCGGCCGCGACCCGGAGGAGATCGCCGCCGAGATCGGAGACGGCGGCTCCGGCCAGCTCAAGAAGTACGTCACCCAGGCGGTGAACGACTACTTCGCGCCAATCCGCGAGCGCAGGCACCGCTTCGAGGCCGACCTCGGCTACGTGCAAGACGTCCTCCACGACGGCAACCGCCGCGCCAACGAGATAGCCGAGTCAACCCTGCAGGAGGTCCGCGAGGCCATGGGGATGGTCTACTGACACGAGCGCCTGATCGCAGGGGCACGAGGCGGGCCCAGGCACCGGACTTCCCGGCGCCTGGGCCCGCCTCAGGTCGAGCGCGCTGCCGGCCCGACCGTACGCGGTCGGCTAGAGCGCGACCGAGCCTGACTCCACTGCGTCGACGAACTGCCGGGCGCCGCGGGCCGACCGGCCGCCGCGCCTGAGCGCGAACTTCTCGGCCGCAGCGTCGAGCGCCTCCGGGTCCGCCGCGAGCCCGCGCTGGGCGGCGAGGCTCCTCACGATGTCGAGGTAGGTCCTCTTGTCGGGCCGGTAGAAGCTCACGTGGATGCCGAAGCGCTCGCTCAGCGAGATGATCTCCTGCATGGTGTCGTTGCGGTGGACCTCGTCTCCCTCGCGGTCCGAGAAGCTCTCCTTCACGAGGTGGCGCCGGTTGCTCGTGGCGTACACCACGACGTTGCCCGACTTCGCCGAGACCGACCCCTCCAGGATCGCCTTGAGCGCGGCGTAGTTGTCGTCGTTGGCCGAGAAGGACAGGTCGTCGATGAAGAGGATGAACTTGAGCGGGTTGGCCGTGAGGGCGTCCAGGAGCTCGGGGATCTGGTGGAGCTGGTCCTTCCTGACCTGCAGGATGCGAAGCCCCTCGCCGGCGAGCTCGTTGACCACGGCCTTCACCGTAGAGGACTTGCCGGTCCCTGCGTCGCCCGTGAGCAGGATGTTCGCCGCAGGACGACCCGCGAGGAGCGCACGGGTGTTGTCCAGGATGACGCGCTTCTCGCGCTCGTAGTCCACCAGCTCGGAGAGGCGCACGGGATCGGGGTACTTGACCGGCTCGATCGCGCCGTCGTCGTCGAGGAGGAACATGCGGTAGCGCGCGTAGATCCCGAAGCCGTAGCGACCCATGTCTTCGACCCGCGCATGGTAGGTATGCGCCAGCCCGACGCGCTCCCCTTCCTCGAAGGCGGGCAGGAACCGCTCCCCCGGAAGCCCGGAGCGCAGGTCGTCGACCGTGAGGTCCGCGACCTGCTGGAAGGTCTCGAGCTCCTCCTCGACGGCGCGCTGCATGGACGCGGGGACCTCCTCGCCCGCCGCCCTCAGGCGCGTGTAGGGGTTCTCGTCGTCACAGACGGCCTCGCGCACGTACCCCGAGAGGCCCGCAGAGCCGCCCCGCTCCACGAGCGCCGCGACGAAGGTGGCGTACGTGGACACGCCCGGATCCCTGACGAGGTCTCCCAGCGAGGAGATCACAGGGTCATGGAGCAGGTCGCGGAAGACCACGAGGGCGTCCAGGCGCATAGCGAGCTCGCGCATGGCCTCCCCCTTGCTGAACTCCGACATTTCCCTTCCTTCCCGGACCGAAACCTCTAGGAGACGTGCGGGGCGCAGCAGCACCCCGCACGTCCGGAAAGCCCTCTGACGCGTCCCCTAGTTCAGGACCGCTCCCTTGGCACCGCTCGAGACGAGCTCCGCGTAGCGCCTGAGGTAGCCCGTGAGCTCCTTCTTCTTCGGTGTGAACTCGCTCATGCGGCGCTCGTACTCCTCCTCGGGGATCTTGAGCTCGATCCTGCAGTTGGGGATGTCGATCGAGATGGTGTCGCCCTCCCGCACGATGCCGATCGGCCCTCCCGAGGCGGCCTCGGGCGACACATGGCCGACGCAGGCGCCGCGGGTCGCTCCCGAGAAGCGCCCGTCCGTGATGAGCGCCACGGAAGTCCCGAGGCCGCGCCCCATGATCGCCGAGGTCGGGGTGAGCATCTCGCGCATGCCGGGACCGCCCTTGGGGCCCTCGTAGCGGATGACCACGACGTCGCCGGGGTTGATCTGGTCGGCGTCGATCGCGGCCTGGGCCTCCTCCTCGCTCTCGAAGACGCGCGCGGGGCCCTCGTGGACGAGCATCTCGGGGGCCACGGCGGAGCGCTTCACGACCGAGCCCTCAGGCGCCAGGTTGCCGCGCAGCACGGCGATGCCGCCCGTCGGCGAGAAGGGGTTGTCGGGGGTGCGGATGACCTCGGGGTTCCTGTTGCGGGCCGACGCGATGTTCTCGCCCACGGTCCTGCCCGTCACGGTCATGCAGTCGCGGTCGATGAGCCCGAGCTTGTCAAGCTCCGCCATGACCGCGGGGATGCCGCCCGCCTCGTCGAGGTCCTCCATGTAGGTGGGGCCGGCCGGTGCGAGGTGACAGAGGTTGGGGGTTCGCTCGCTCATCGCGTTGGCGTCGGAGAGGTCGATCTCTATGCCGCACTCGTGCGCGATGGCAGGCAGGTGCAGCATCGTGTTGGTCGAGCATCCGAGCGCCATGTCCACGGTCAGCGCGTTCCTGAAGGCCTCGCGGGTCATGATGTCTCGGGCCGTGACGTGGCGCCTGAGCATCTCCATGACGGCCATGCCGGCGTGCTTGGCGAGCTGGATGCGCCTGGAGTAGACGGCTGGGATGGTGCCGTTGCCGGGAAGCCCCATGCCGATGACCTCGGTCAGGCAGTTCATGGAGTTGGCAGTGTACATGCCGGAGCACGAACCGCAGCTCGGGCAGGCCTTGCACTCGAACTCGTGGAGCTTCTCCTCCCCGATCCTGCCGGCGCTGTAGGCGCCCATCGCCTCGAACATCGACGAGAGGCTCGTCTTGTGACCGTCGATATGCCCGGCGAGCATGGGGCCACCGGAGACGAAGGTGCACGGCAGGTCGAGGCGGGCGGCGGCCATGAGCAGGCCGGGCACGTTCTTGTCGCAGTTGGGGATCATGACGAGGGCGTCGAAGCCGTGCGCGCGGGCCATGCACTCGGTGGAGTCCGCGATCAGGTCGCGCGTGACGAGGGAGTACTTCATCCCCGTGTGGCCCATCGCGATGCCGTCGCAGACGGCGATGGCCGGGAACACCACGGGCATGCCGCCAGCCTCGGCGACGCCCATCTTCACGGCCTCCGTGATCTTGTCGATGTTCATGTGCCCCGGCACGACCTCGTTGAAGGAGCTCACGATGCCGACGAGCGGCCTCTCGACCTCCTCCTCGGTCCAGCCGAGGGCGTTGAACAGGGAGCGGTGGGCGGCGTTCGCCGCGCCGAACTTGATGGCGTCGCTCGCGACGCCCGCGCGCTCTGGGTCCTTCTCCATGGGTTCCTCCTTCTGGGCGCCGCCCCCAGGCGGCTCCGACGATTGCGTCAGTTGGCGAGCGAGAAGCCCGCGTCTTGCAGGTGCTCCCTGATCTCCTCGATCTGCTGCGCGTCGCGGGTCTCCATGCCCACGCGCAGGATGCAGCTCGAGATGGGCAGGTCGGGGTCGCTCAGGTCGTAGTCGACCGAGACCACGTTGGCGCCGAGCTCAGCGATGATGCGGCTGACCTGCTCGAGCTGGCCGGGCTTGTCCGTCAGCCTGAGCGAGAGCGTGACCTTGCGCCCGCTCATGGCCAGGCCGCGGTTGATTACCCGCGACAGGATGTTGACGTCGATGTTGCCGCCGGAGACCACGCATACGACGCGCTTGCCCGCGAGCGGCAGGTGGCCGAACATGCAGGCCGCGACCGGGGTCGCACCCGCGCCCTCCGCCACGAGCTTCTGGCGCTCCATGAGCGCCAGGATGGCCGCAGCAATCTCGTCGTCCGAGACGGTCACGATGTCGTCGACGTACTTCTCCACCATCTCGAAGTTCAAGGTCCCGGGGACCTTGACCTGGATGCCGTCAGCGAACGTCACCGCCAAGTCCGAGGAGGCCCACCTCCCCTCGTGGAAGGCGTCCGCGAAGGCCGAGGCCCCCTCGGCCTGCACGCCGTAGACCTTGCACTCCGGGCGCAGGCTCTTGATGGCGAGCGCCACGCCCGAGATGAGCCCGCCGCCCCCCACCGGGACGACGACCGCGTCCACCCCATCCAGCTGGTCTAGGATCTCTAGGCCGATGGTGCCCTGACCCGCGATCACGTCCTCGTCGTCGTAGGGGTGGATGAACGTCGCGCCCGTCTCGTCCTGCAGGCGCACTGCCTCGTCGTGGGCATCGTCGTAGGTGCCCTTGACGAGACGCACCTCGGCGCCGAGCCGGCGCGTGTTCTCGACCTTCATGATGGGCGCGCCGTCGGGCATGCACACCACGCTCTTGACGCCCAGGTGGGTCGCGGCGAGGGCGACGCCCTGGGCGTGGTTGCCCGCGCTGCAGGCGATGATCCCGTGCGCGAGCTCCTCCTTGCTCAGCCGGTTGATCTTGTAGTACGCTCCGCGGATCTTGAACGAGCCCGTCACCTGCAGGTTCTCCGTCTTCAGGTGCAGGTCCATGCCGTCGACCAGGTTGGGCGCCGCGATGAGGTCGGTCTTGCGCGCGACCCCGCGCAGCGCATAGGCCGCGTTGTACACCTTGTCCAAAGAGAGCATCCTCGCTGTTCCTTTCTCGGGAAGCCGCCATTTCTAGGGTCCGGATCAGACCGCCAGGAAGTTGGTGATGTGCTGGCCGCCAGGCACCATGGGGCGCACCATCTCGTCCCGGTCGAGCACCACGTCAATCACATAGCCGTGCCCGCAGTCGAGGGCCTCCCGCAGCGCGTCCTCGAAGTCCGCCACGGTCGAGACGCGCCTGCCGTCCAGGCCGTAGGCGCGTGCGAGGTCCGGCCACGAGGGCGGACGGTCCAGGTTCGTCTGCGAGTAGTGCCCGTTGTAGATCAGCGTCTGCCACTGGTGCACCATGCCCAGCACCTCGTTGTCGTAGATGATGGTGATGATGGGCAGCTTGTAGTGCTCCTCGGTTGCGAGCTCGATGCAGTTCATGCGGAACGAGCCGTCGCCCGTGACGTGGATCACGCGCTTGGTGGGGTTGCCTACCTGCGCGCCGATGGCCGCGCCGAGGCCGAAGCCCATGGTCCCGAAGCCGCCCGAGGTGATCAGCTGGCCGGGGTAGTCGTAGTGGAAGTGCTGGATGGCCCACATCTGGTGCTGGCCGACGTCGGTCGAGACGATGGTGTCCTGCGGGCACAGGCGCGCGACCACGCTGTCGACCTGCTTGGGCGTGAGGTGGCCCTCCTCCTCGTCGTAGACCGTCTCCGTCGGGTAGGAGAAGACGAACTCCTTCCAATCGGAGTGGTCGAGCTGCCCCTCGGGCTCGAGCCTCTGGAGCAGGAGCTGGAGCACCTGGCGCACGTCGCCCAGGATCGCCTGCTCGCAGTGGACGTTCTTTCCGACCTCCCTCGGGTCGATGTCGATCTGCACGACCTTCGCCTTCGCGGCGAAGGTGTCGGGCTGGAGCGCGATGCGGTCGGAGAACCTGCAGCCGAGCGCAAGCAGCAGGTCGCAGTTGTCCACGGCCATGTTCGAGGCCTGGGACCCGTGCATGCCGATCATACCGGTGGTCAGCGGGTCGCGGCCCCTGAACCCGCCGCCGCCCATCACCGTGATGGCCACGGGCGCGTCGATGAGGTTCGCGAAGCGGTTGAGCTCGCCGTTGGCCCTGCTGCGCACCACGCCGCCGCCGCAGATGATCATGGGGCGCTTCGAGGCGAGCACGAGCCTCGCGACCTCGTCCACCGCCCCCTCGTCGACAACGGGCGGCTCGAGCGAGGCGCGCAGCCCCTCGGGCAGGAGGCCCGGCTCGAGGCGCGCGAGGTGTTCGGAGAGGTGGACGGGCGCGTAGGACGTCATGGTCTGGGTGACGTCCTTGGTGATGTCCAGGAACACCGGGCCCGGGCGCCCCGAGCGCGCGACCAGGAACGCGGCGCGCACGACGTCGGCGAGCTCGGCCACGTCCGTCACCTGGTGGGTCCACTTCGTGATGGGGCGCATGACCGCGGTGCTGTCCACCTCCTGGAAGGAGTTCTTGCCGAGGAGTTGGGAGGTGACGTTGCAGCTGATCGCGACGATGGGCGAGCTGTCCGCCATGGCGGTCGCGATACCGGTGGTGAGGTTCGTGGCGCCGGGGCCGGAGGTCGCGAAGCACACGCCCACGCGGCCCGTCGAGCGCGCGTAGCCGTCCGCCGCATGCGCCGCTCCCTGCTCGTGGCTCACGAGGTAGTGGCTGATACCGCTCGTCTGGTAGAGGGCGTCGTAGACGTCCAGGATCGTCCCGCCAGGATAGCCGAAGACCGTGTCCACGCCCTGCTCCTTGAGGCACTCCAGAAGAATCTGGGCTCCCGTCAGCTGCAGCTCCATAGAATCGCTCCCCCCTGCTCCCAACCGCGGACGGCGCGGCTGATGCCTAATAAAAAGAGTCCCCGCCTGCGGCGAAGACCCATGCGTTGCAACCCCTTCGGAGAAGGACGTTGCAACTAGCTCTCAATTAGAATCTCGACGGAGGGGACAGGTGCGGATGCCCCAACCATGGTCCCTGCCATCTCTCCTCCTTCGAGGTCCCTTGCTACTAACGATGCAAGATGTTCCCACACCGGCCGGCCCGGCCCGCCAGCCCGGCCCCTGTCGTAACAAAGTGGTTGCAATGGGAGTTCACGCGCAGACGCGTCCCCAGACGACAGAGGCCGCCGGCAGACGGACTGGGCGGCCCCTCCCATGTGGAGGAGCCGCCCAGGGCGCGCCCTTCTCGGTAAGGCTCGAGCCTAGTTGTTGAGGAGCTTGTCCTCGTCGTTCCAGGAGTAGAGCGCACGAATCTTCTTGCCGGTCTGCTCCATCAGGCTCTCGGCCTGCTGGCGACGCATGGCCTTGAAGTGGACCTGGTGCGTCTCGTCGGACATGTCGAGCAGGAACTCCTTGGCGAACTCGCCGTTCTGGATGCGCTTGAGGTTGTGGCGCATGCCCTCCTTGGCGGCCTCGGTGATGACGTTGGGGCCGGCGGTGTAGTCGCCGTACTCGGCGGTGTTGGAGATGGAGGAGCGCATGCCCGCGAAGCCGCTCTCGTAGATGAGGTCGACGATCAGCTTCATCTCGTGGATGCACTCGAAGTAGGCGTTACGCGGGTCGTAGCCAGCCTCGACCAGCGTGTTGAAGCCCGCCTCCATGAGGTCGGTGACGCCGCCGCAGAGCACGTTCTGCTCGCCGAAGAGGTCGGTCTCGGTCTCGGTCTTGAAGTCGGTCTCGAGAAGGGCCGCGCGGGCTCCGCCGAGGGCGGCGCCATAGGCGAGCGCGAGGTCGAAGGCGTCGCCGGTGGCGTCCTGGTGGGCGCAGACGAGGCACGGGGTGCCCTTGCCCTCGAGGTAGGTCGAGCGCACGGTGTGGCCGGGAGCCTTGGGGGCGACCATGATGACGTTGCAGTCCGGACGGACCTCGATGCAGCCGTAGTGGATGTTGAAGCCGTGGGCGAAGGCGATGGTCTTGCCGGGCGTCAGGTTCGGCTCGATGTCCTTCTTGTACATGGCGGCCTGGTACTCATCGTTGATGAGGATCATGATGATGTCGGCCCACTTGGCGGCCTCGGCGTTGGAGACGACCTCGATGCCCTGCTTGCGGGCCTTCTCGGCGGACTTGGAGCCCTCGCGCAGGCCGACCTTGACCTCGACGCCGGAGTCCCTCAGGTTGAGGGCGTGCGCGTGGCCCTGCGAGCCGTAGCCGATGATGGCGACGTGCTTGCCGTCCAGCTTGCTGATGTCGCAGTCCTGCTCGTGGTACATCTTGAAGGCCATCTTGCGAATCTCCTTTCGGAAGGTTTGGCACCGCTGATTTCGCGGTTACCGTATGGTATGCGCAGCTCGCCGATGGAGCCGCCGATGAAACACGCCTCTTACAGCTTGGTAACCTTGCGCATGACCGTAGCGCCGCGCTCGAGCGACACCACGCCGGTACGGCAGATCTCGAGGATTCGGTAGTCGCGCATGAGGTCGATGAAGGCGTCGATCTTCGGCGTGTCGCCCGTCACCTGGATGACGACCGCGTCGCGCGTGTAGTCGAGGATCTTGGCGTCGAAGGCGTCCACGAGGTCGAGCACGGCATGGCGGTCCGCCGCGTCGTAGTCCATCTTGATCAGCATGAGCTCGCTCGAGACGGACGCGCCCTTCTCGAACTCCTTCACCCCGACGATGTCGGGCAGCTTGTGCAGCTGGCTGACCAGCTGGCGCTTGGCCTGGTCCTCGCCGTCGAAGATCACGGTGATGCGCGAGAAGCGCGGCGACTCGGTCTCGCTCACGGTGAGGCAGCTGATGTTGAACATGCGACGCCTGAACATGCTCGTGACGCGGTTGAGCACGCCGAACTCGTTCTTGACGAGGATGGCGAGGGTGTACCTCTGCATCTACTCATCCCCCCTCGTGATGAGGTTGTCGAGGGTGCCGCCGGGCAGCATCATGGGCAGCACGAGCTCGTCCTTGTCGATGGGGCACTCCACCAGGTAGGGGCCCTCGGCGGCGAGGGCGCGCCCGAGCGCGCGCCCCAGCTCCTCCACGGAGGAGACGCGCTCTGCCTCGGCGCCGAAGCCCCGGGCGACGGCGACGAAGTCCGTCCTCCGGTCGAGGTCGGTGTTGGAGTAGCGCCCGTCGCAGATGAAGCGCTGCTGCTGGCGGACCATGCCGAGCACCCCGTTGTTGAGCAGCAGGATGGTGACGGGCACCCGGTTGGTCACGGCCGTGGCGAGCTCGGTCATGCACATGCCGAAGCCTCCGTCGCCAATCACGAGGACCACGCGGTCGTGCGTGCCGAGCGAGGCGCCGATGGCCGCTCCCAGCCCGAACCCCATCGTGCCGAGCCCGCCGCTCGTGATGAAGGAGCGCGGGCGCCTGAAGGTCAGCATCTGGCTTGCCCACATCTGGTGCTGGCCGACGTCGGTCACCACGGGGACGTCGGGCGTGAGGCGACGGTCGAGCTCGCGCATGACGTTGGCGGGCGTGAGGCCCTCCCGCGCGTCCTCGCAGGCGCGCTCCTCCTCCCTGAGCGAGGCTATGGTCGCGTCCCAGTCTGGGTGGGTCGTCTCCTCGAGGAGCGGGATGAGGCGGTCGAGCGTGAGCGCGAGGTCGCCTTTGAGGTCGTAGGTGTCCGGGATGTTCTTGGAGAGCTCCGACTCGTCGATGTCGATGTGGACGATGCGCGTTCCCTGGGCGAAGCTGTGACGGTCGCCCGTCGAGCGGTCGTTGAAGCGGACGCCGAGGGCGATGATGCAGTCCGCTGCCGCCATCGCCTTCGTGGCGGCGTAGTGGCCGTGCATGCCCTCCATGCCGAGGAGCCGCGGGTTGTCGGAGCTTATGGCAGAGACGCCCATCAGCGAGGTGGCGATGGGCGCGTCGATGACTTCCGCGAGGCGCGCGACCTGCTCCTCGGCGCCCGACGCGATCGTGCCGCCGCCGCAGTAGACGTAGGGGCGGCTCGACTTGTTGATGCACATCGCGACCTCCGGCAGGAGGTCGCCCTCGTAGGGGGCCACCGGGTCGGGCTCGACGGGGGCCTCCAGGGGCTCGAAGTCGCACGTGGCGCGCTGGGCGTCCTTCGCGATGTCGACGAGCACGGGCCCGGGCCGGCCGGAGCGCGCGAGGCGGAAGGCCTCGCGCAGGGTCGGGGCGATGTCGCGGACGTCTCCGATGAAGTAGTTGTGCTTGGTGACGGGCAGCGTGATGCCCGTGATGTCGATCTCCTGGAAGGAGTCTGTGCCGATCTGCGACCACGGCACGTTGCCGGTGATGGCGACCAGGGGCGTCGAGTCGAGGAAGGAGGTCGCGATGCCCGTGACGAGGTTGGTCGCGCCGGGCCCGGAGGTCGCGATGCACACGCCGGGCCTGCCCGTTGCGCGCGCGTAGCCGTCGGCCGCATGGGCGGCCCCCTGCTCGTGCGCCACCAGGACGTGCCTCAGCTCGTCGGAGTACTTGTAGAGCGAGTCGTAGATGTCGATGACCGTCCCGCCCGGGTAGCCGAAGACGACGTCCACGCCCTGCTCCACCAGGGTCCTCACGACGATGTCTGATCCGCTCAGCTTCACGTTCCCCTCCCTACTCCTCGGGGTTCTTGAGCGTCGCGTACATGACGGCCTTGATGGTGTGCATGCGGTTCTCCGCCTCGTCGAACACGTGGCTGCGCTCGCTCCGGAAGACCTCGTCGGAGACCTCCATCTCCCGCACGCCGAACCTCTCGGCTATCTGGGCGCCCACGGCGGTCTTGGTGTCGTGGAAGCTCGGCAGGCAGTGCAGGAAGATGGCGTCGGGGCGCGCCTGCGCCATCACGTCCGCGGTGACGCGATAGGGCTCGAGGAGGGAGATGCGCTCCTCCCAGAGCTCGGCCGGCTCGCCCATCGAGACCCAGATGTCCGTGTAGAGCACGCTCGCGTCGCGGGCGCCCTCCTCCACGTCCTCCGTGAGGGTGATCGTGGAGCCGCGACCCTCGGCTATGGCCCGGCAGGTGGCGACGAGCTCGTCGTCCGGCATCTGCCTCTTTGGCCCGCAGGCGCAGAAGTCGATGCCGAGCTTGGCGCAGACCACCATGAGCGAGTTGCCCACGTTGTTCCCGGCGTCGCCGAAGAACGTGAGCTTGCGCCCCTTGAGGTCGCGGCCGAAGACCTCGCGGGCGGTCAGGACGTCGGCGAGCATCTGGGTCGGGTGGAACTCGGTGGTCAGGCCGTTCCAGACGGGCACGCCGGCGTTGGCGGCGAGCTCCTCCACGACCTCCTGGCCGAACCCGCGGTACTCGATGCCGTCGTACATGCGGCCCATGACCTTCGCGGTGTCCTCCACGGACTCCTTGGTGCCCAGCTGCGACGACCCCGGGCCGATGTAGACGGCGCCCATCCCCAGGTCGTGCGCGGCCACCTCGAAGGAGCTGCGCGTCCGCGTGGACGTCTTCTCGAAGATGAGCGCGACGTTCCTCCCCTCGAGCAGGCGGTGCGGCGTCCTGGCCTTCTTGAGACGCTTGAACTCCGCGGAGAGGTCGAGGAGGTACTCTATCTCCTCCGGCGTGAAGTCGAGCAGCTTGAGGAAGCTGCGGCCAGAGAGGTTGACGGTCATCTGGGGCTCCTTTCGACGGTCGTGTTTCGGTGCCGTGAAGCTGCCATTCTATGCCCGGCGGAGCCCGCGGACGCCCAGAACGCCGTTCTGGTCAAGAGCACGTAACGAGCGGAGCTCCACTCGACGGACGGGAGGGCGGGTGCTTACGGAAGTCTTATCAAAGTGCAGTTCTCCATTACCTATAGTTTGAGTCACGTGTCCCCCCGCCCGAGCGTCCGGGGACGCCTCACGCGAAGCGAAGCGGCAACAGTCCCCGAGGGCCGGCCCCGAAGGGGCGAGCAGAGTCAGGAGCGCATATGAGCAAGAAGAGCGACAAGCCCGACCAGCAGGACGCCACCTTACGCGACGCCGGCGGCGACCAGCCCGCCGCCGCGGACCACGGCTCCGGGCGCGACTTCTCCTACACGCAGAACCGCGAGGTGAGCTGGCTCAACTTCGACGACCGCATCCTGGACGAGGCCCTCGACCCCACCGTCCCCCTCTTCGAGCGGCTCAAGTTCGTCGAGATCTTCGGCTCGAACCTCGACGAGTGGTTCATGATCCGCGTCGGCGGCCTGTCCGACCTCGCCCGGCTCAAGCACCAGCCGCGCGACAACAAGTCCGACCAGACCCCCTCGGAGCAGCTCGAGACGGTCTTCTCGATCCTGCCCGGCTTGCTCGAGCGCCAGGCCTCCGCCTGGGAGCAGGTCACCTCCGAGCTCTCGGCCAACGGCCTCTCCTACGTCGCACCCGAAGACTACCTCGAGGACGACGTCGAGGCCGTCGAGAGCTACTACGCGAGCTTCGTCGCGCCCATCAACTCGCCCCTGATCATCGACCCGCGCCACCCCTTCCCCAACCTGCGCAACTCCTACCAGTACGTCGCCTGCACCCTCGACGGCGCCGACGAACGCGGCGTGCTCGGCATCGTCGAGGTGCCGCCCTCGCTGCCGCGCGTGGTCGAGCTGCCCTCCACCACCAAGCTCTACCGCTACACCCTGCTCGAGGACGTGATCGCCTACAAGCTCTCCGACTGCTTCGGCGGCTACGTGCCGCGCAACCACGCGGTCATCCGCGTCACGCGAAACGCCGACATCGACCCCGACGGCGAGGGCGTCGAGGAGGAGGAGGACTACCGCCTCCACATGAAGAAGGTCCTCAAGAAGCGCCAGCGCCTCCAGCCGATCCGCCTCGAGATCCGCGGCGAGATCGACCGCAAGCTCGAGGCCTTCATCATCCGCGAGCTGGGGCTCACCAAGGAGCGCGTCTCGAGGGTCCGCATCCCGCTCGACCTCGGCTTCATCTACGGACTCGAGGGCAAGATCCCCGACGAGGTGCACAGCAGGCTCGTCTACGAGCCGTTCGTCCCGCAGATCTCGCCCATGGTCGACATGACGAGGCCCCTGCGCCCCCAGGTCGAGGACCACGACGTCCTTCTCTTCTACCCCTACGAGTCGATGGACCCGCTGCTCGAGCTCCTGCGCCAGGCCGCCAACGACGACGACTGCATCTCCATCAAGATCACCCTCTACCGCGTGGCCAAGCAGTCGCGCCTCTGCGAGAGCCTCATCTCGGCGGTCGAGAACGGCAAGGACGTCACCGTCCTCATGGAGCTGCGCGCCCGCTTCGACGAGGCGAACAACATCGCCTGGGCGGAGCGTCTCGAGAACGCGGGCTGCACGGTCATCTACGGCCAGGAGGGATACAAGGTCCACTCCAAGATCTGCCAGATCACCTACCACAACGGCGGCAGCATAAAGCGGATCACCTGCCTGGGCACCGGCAACTTCAACGAGAAGACCGCCAAGCTCTACTCGGACTTCATGCTGCTCACCGCCCACGAGGGCATCGCCGAAGACGGCAACTCCTTCTTCCGCAACCTCGGCGTCGGCAACCTGCGCGGCACCTACAAGTACCTCGGCGTCGCCCCCGTCGGCCTGAAGCCCCTCGTCCTCAGGGGCCTCAACAGGGAGATCCGCCACGCGCGCGAGGGCCTGCCCGCGCAGGTCTTCATGAAGATGAACTCGCTCACCGACCGCGACGTCATCGACAAGATCGCCGAGGCCTGCCAGGCGGGCGTCCACGTGATCATGATCGTGCGCGGCATCTGCTGCATCAAGGCGGACGTCCCCGGCAAGACCGAGGGGCTCGTCGTGAGGGAGATAGCCGGCCGCTTCCTCGAGCACGCCCGCGTCTACGCCTTCGGCGTCGACGTCGACACCGTCTACCTCTCGTCCGCCGACATGATGACCCGCAACACCGAGCGTCGCGTCGAGATCGCCTACCCGGTGCTCGACAGGACCTGCCGCGAGCTCGTGATCCAGTACATGAACTTCCAGCTCGCCGACAACGTGAAGGCGCGCCAGCTCACGAGCGAGGGCACCTGGAGGAAGCTCGACGCCGAGCCCGGCGAGCCGAGGGTCGTCTGCCAGGAGGCGCTGATGCAGCTCGCGTACCTGCGCGCCCGCAAGTCCGACGTGAGCATCCTCACGCCCTCCGGCACCATCACCCCCAAGCTCTCGCGCAGCGTCACGGACCGCCTCCTGTCTCTGCCCGGCATCGGCACCTACGACGACGCCCCCGTATCGACGCTCCCGAAGGCGCCCTTCCCCGACGTCCGCGGGTGGACGGAGGAGATGCCCCGCGCGGACGCCGAGAACCTTCCGGGGACGCCCGCGCCCGAGGCGCAGCCCCTCGCTCCGACCAGTGATGACACGCGCTCTGCGGAAGGCTCCAAGGTTGAGCCTCAAGCTGAGGTCGAGGGTATGGAGCCCGCCGAGAAAGACCCTAAACCCAAAGTCGAGCCTCCCTCCCCGGACGGCACCACGACCGGGCGGGTGGCGTCGGGGGTGGCACCGGACCTCGGTGGAGCCGAGGCGAGCCGCGAGGCCGCCTCTGCTGGCGCCGGCGCAGGTGTCGGGCCCGAGGCGCCCGAGGGCGCGAGCCGCACGACGACGGCGCTGCACCTCATCGGCATGGGCCTTAAGATGCTGTTCGGTGGGGGTCGCAAGGACTAGCGACGGGCAGGGCGAGACCGGGCGGTGGAGCACCCGCCTCCCCCGCCCGTCCCCGCTACGTCTATACTCAAGTGACTGGCAGTGTTTGACGACGAGGCCAGAGGGACGCCCTCTGGCCTCGCTCCTTAGGGGGAAGCATGGGTGTTACCGGAGGAGAGGCCCTGAGGCTGAGGGTCGAGCGGATGGCCTACGGCGCGGACGCCATCGCGCGTACCGACGACGGCGAGACCGTCTTCGTGAGCGGGGGCGTCCCGGGCGACCTCGTCGACGCACGCGTCACGCAGGACGCGGGGACCTTCCTCAGGGCCAGGGTGGAGAGCGTGCTCGAGCCCTCGCCCGACCGGGTGCGCCCGGCCTGCCCGCTCGCGGGCGCCTGCGGCGGCTGCCCCTGGGCGAGCCTCTCCCGCCCCCTGCAGCTCTCCTCGAAGCGCGCGTCCGTCGTGGACTCCCTCGTCCGGATCGGGCGCTTCGACCCCGACGAGGCGGAGGGCCTCGTCGCTCCCTGCGAGGCCCCCTCGGGGCCCTGGGGCTACCGCAACAAGATAGAGCTCGCGTTCGCGCGCAACGGGAGGCGCTCCGTCATAGGCATGCACGGGACGGATGGCACGAGCGTCGTCAAGGTCCCCAAGTGCCCACTGCTCTCCGGCAAGAACCAGGCCCTCGTCAAGTCGGTCTCCGGCGCCCTCACCTACCTCGCCAACTCCGACCGGCTGAGCTTCGAGCGCATCGGCCTCAGGGTCTCCGAGCGCACCGGCGACGTCGAGGTCGCGTTGTGGACGAGGCCGGAGGCCTTCCCCCGCGCCCGCGCCGCCAAGATAGTGGGCGACGCCGTAAAGGCGACCTCCGTCGTGCGCGTCATGACCAAGGGCGCGAGCAAGGCGCGCAAGATCGCGGGCCTCGAGGTTCTCTCGGGCAAGGGACACTGGAAGGAGCGGATCGGCGGCGAGACCATGCGCGTCTCGGCCCCCTCGTTCTTCCAGGTCAACACCACCGGTGCAGAGCGGCTTCAGGAGCTCGTCCTCGAAGGGCTGAGCCCCACTCCCGACGACGAGGCCATGGACCTCTACTGTGGGGCGGGCACCTTCACGCTGCCGCTCGCCAGGCGCTGCGGCTACGTCTCCGCCGTCGAGTCGTACGGCCCCGCCGTCCGCGACCTCAGGCGCAACCTCGAGCGGGCGGGCATCGGCAACGCCGACCCCATCGGCGGCGACGCCGGCCTCGAGTTCCCGGACACCGACGCGGACGTGATTGTCGTCGACCCGCCGCGGGCGGGGCTCGCGGCCGACGTCGTGCAGAAGCTCTCGGCGCAGCCCGCGCGCGCAATCGCATACGTCAGCTGCGACCCCGCCACGCTCGGGCGCGACCTCGCGCGGTTCCGTGCCGAGGGAACCTATCGGCCCACCTCGGTCACGCCCGTCGACCTCTTCCCCCAGACCTTCCACGTCGAGACGGTGACCCTGCTCGAGCGGGCCTAGGGACGACGCCAGGGGCCTCACTTTTGTGACTTTAGGGCTAGCGCATCCGGATGCGAAAGAGTAAAAAGATAGAGGAACTTGGGCAAGGGCCCAAGAGTTAGTGAGAGGAATGAACATGAAGGCAACTGTTTCCGAGGATTGCATCGGCTGCGGCCTCTGCGAGTCCACCTGCCCCGAGGTCTTCGCCATCGGCGACTCCGGCATCGCCGAGCCCATCGTCGACGAGGTTCCCGCCGACGCCGAGGACACGGCCCAGGAGGCCGCCGACAACTGCCCCGTCTCCGCCATCACCGTGGAGTAGCGCGAGCGCAGCAAAGGCAGGGGCGGCCCGGAGGGACTCCGGGCGAACCCAGGCGAACGCGAGGCGCCCCGTCACCGAGACGGGGCGCCTCTTTCGAACGGAGCATCCCATGATCCTCGCATCGGCATCACCACGCAGGCGACAGCTCCTCGAGCGCGCGGGCTTCTCGCTCGAGGTCCGCCCCGCCGACATCGACGAGACGAGGCGGGCGGGCGAGGCGCCCGTCGACCTCGTGCGGCGCCTCGCGACCGAGAAGGCGCATGCGACCTGGTCCTCACTCGGCGATTGCGGCGCCTCGGAGCCGCTCGTCGCCGCCGACACCATCGTCTGGACCGCGTCTGGCGAAGTCCTCGGCAAGCCCGCCGACGAGGACGCGGCGGTGCGCATGCTCCGCGAGCTCTCCGGAGTGGTCCACCACGTCACCACGGGCGTGTGCCTCATGCTCCCGGCTCCCGGCACCGCGGCGGAAGCCCCTGTCGAGTCCAGCTTCACGGAGACGACCTCGGTGCGCTTCTACCCCCTCACGGACGAGGAGATCCGGGCGTACGTCGCCAGCGGCGAGCCGATGGACAAGGCCGGCGCCTACGGGATCCAGGGCGCGGGCGGCCTCTTCGTCGCCGGCATCGAGGGAGACTGGAGCAACGTGGTGGGCCTTCCCGTCGCCCGCCTCGTAAGGGAGCTCGACGCCCTTCTCCGCTCGCGTGGAGGGGCGGAGAAGGACCTGCTCTTCGAGCTGCTCTCCCGCAAGCCGGGCGACCCGAGCGCCCTCTGAGGGCGGACGCGCCCGCCCCAGCCGCGCCTCCCGCCCCGCACGGCACCCAACCCGGTTTCCAGCCCGCAATTGCCCGCACGCGCGTCAGAAAGGCGGCAGCCATGCCAGAGCCCACGCCCACGAGCGTCACCCAGATCCCCGGCGTCTTCGCCGCTCACGCCACCCTCGCCGAGGGGGGCACCGGCTGCACCGTAATCGTCTGCCCCAAGGGGGCGACGGGAGGCGTCGACGTGCGCGGCGGCTCGCCCGCCACCCGCGAGACGGACCTCCTGCGTCCGGAGGAGACGGTGCAGGTGCTCAACGCCGTGGTGCTCTCGGGCGGCAGCGCCTACGGCCTCGCGGCCTCCTGCGGCGTCGCCGAGGAGCTCGAGCGCCAGGGGATCGGCCTCAACGTCGGTGCGGGCGTCGTACCCATCGTCTCCTCGGCCTGCCTCTTCGACCTGCCCGTCGGCGACTTCTCCTCCCGTCCCGGCATCGACGAGGGCGCCGAGGCGACCAGGCACGCCCTCGCCTCCCAAGGCGTCCCCCTCGAGCGCGGCTGCGTCGGCGCCGGCACGGGCTGCACCGTCGGCAAGCTCGCAGGACCCGGGCGCGCCATGAAGTCGGGGGTCGGCGAGTGCGTGCTCTGCTCCGCGGACCTCGTGTGCGGCGCCGTGAGTGCCGTCAACGCCCTCGGCAACGTCTGTGACCCGGACACCGGCGAGGCGATCGCGGGCACGCTCTCCCCCGACGGCACCCGCGTGGTGGACGCCTGCGAGCTCCTGCTCGACGCCAACGAGCGCTCCGGGTTCTCGAAGACCGCAGAGGAGAACGAGCGCGCCAACGCGGCGAGGCGGCCCGCGCCACGCACGAACACCACGATCTCCTGCGTGGTGACGAATGCTCGCCTCACCAAGGCCCAGGCCACGAAGGTCGCCCAGATGTCGGCCGACGCCTATGCCCACGCGATCCGGCCGACGCACACGACCTCCGACGGCGACACCGTCTTCGTGATGGCGACGGGCGACGTCGATGCCGCCCCCGACGTCGTCGGCGTCCTCGCGACGCGCGCGCTCGAGCTCGCCATCGCCGACGCCGCCCGCTCCGCTTGGGGGGCGTACGGCCTCAAGGCGGCCGCGGACCTCTAGTTGAACTTGACCAGTCGCTGCGCGATGCGGTAGATGATGATCGTGGCCTTCTCGCCGCCTGCCTTGGGGAGGTTGCTGTAGATGCCCACTAGGCCGTAGCGCACGCGC
This sequence comes from uncultured Olsenella sp., assembly GCA_900314575.1. Lineage (GTDB taxonomy): Bacteria > Actinomycetota > Coriobacteriia > Coriobacteriales > Atopobiaceae > Olsenella_K > Olsenella_K absiana. The sequence continues at coordinate 96,615 of OMVS01000001.1, forward strand.
AGGTACATGCGACGGTCGTAGCCCTTGAGCTCGTCCCAGAGCCCCTTGAGGTTCGCCTTCGCGTCGGGCTTGTCGGAGAGCTTCGAGAAGACCGAGCTCACCGCCATCATCAGGGTGAAGTAGCCCATCATGTAGGAGCGCAGCCTCGCGCTCGGCACGTCCTCGTAGAGGTGGTAGGCGTGCATCATGACCCGCGTAATCCGGAGCTGCTGGTCAATCCTGGAGACCATGACCTGCTCGTTCACGCTCTGGTCCCCGCGGCCGATGAAGTAGCGGTAGAGGTCGACCGGCAGGTAGTAGATGGTCTTGCAGCGGGGCAGCGGCACGTAGGCGTAGATGTTGTCCACGTAGAAGGTGTGCGCCGGCATGGGGACGCCGCCATCGCGCAGGACGTCCGTGCGGTAGCACAGGGAGTGCATGAGCAGGTTCTGCGAGAGGTTGAAGTGCCCGATCTGGTCCCACGTGATGACCTTGTTCTTGGGGACCGCGAAGCCGTAGTCGACGACCTTCTGGGTGTCGTCCTCCACGTGCTCGTACACGTAGTTGGTGATCACGAGGTCGACGCGGACGTCGTAGGCGATGAACGCGCGGAGCTTGTCGAGGAGCTGGCGCAGCGCGTCCGCGTCCACCCAGTCGTCGGAGTCGACCACCTTGTAGTAGGTGCCCTCGGCGTTCTCCAGGCCCTTGAGCACGGCGATGCCGTGACCGCCGTTCTCCTGGTGCACCGCCTTCACGATGGTCGGGTAGCGCTCCTGCCACTCCTGCGCCTTGGCCAGGGTGTCGTCCTTGGTGGAGCCGTCGTCCACGACGACGATCTCGACGTCCTCGGCGTAGCCGCTCCCCTCGAGTATGGAGCTGATGCAGTGGTCCATGTACTCCGCAGAGTTGTAGCACGGGATGCCGAACGTGATGGTCTTGTTCATAGGTCGCCTACCCCACAAAGAAAGAGCCGCCGCGCGTGGCGGCGGCGAGGGCTCCGGGTCTAGTGCTGGCTGATCAGCTCGTCTGATAGGTCGAGCGCGGAGGCCGTGACCCCGTCCATGTCGTAGTAGCGGTACTCCGCCAGGCGCCCGACCACATGGAAGTTGAGCAGTCCGGCGACCCTGTCGCGGTACCTCCTGTAGAGCTCGAGGTTCTCTGGCTCGTTGATCACGTAGTAGGGCGTCTCGCCGACGCCGGGCAGGTAGGTGCGCGAGTACTCGCGCATGATGGTGGTCTTGCCCGGCACGACCTGACCGGTCATGTTCTTGAACTCCGTGATGCGCGTGAAGTTCTCCGAGACGGTGTAGTTCACGGTGCCGACCGGCTGGAACTGGTCCTCATCCAGCGTCTCGAAGACCATGTCGACCGTGCGGTACGGCAGGGCGCCGAGGTCGAAGCCGAAGAGCTCGTCCAGGGCGCCGGTGTAGATGACCTCGCCGCCGTAGCTCTTGCCGCAGACCGAGAGCTTGGTGTCCGTGATGTCGAAGACGTCGCGCGCGTCCACGTCGAGGAAGACGTCGATGAGGTCGTGGCCGAGCATGCGCTCGAAGAGCTTGGTGTAGCTCTCCGCCGGCATGCCCTGGTGCGGGGCCTGCGGGAAGTAGCGGTCATCGTTGCCGACGAAGACGGGGACCCTGCCCATGACCGCGGGGTCGATCTGGTCGGGCGTCTTGCCCCACTGCTTCATCGTGTAGTGCAGGAAGACGTTCTCGTAGACGTAGTCCGCGACGCGCTCGAGGTCGGGGTCGTTCTTCTTGCGGAGCTCCATGATGGGGACCTTCTTGTCCTGGCCGAAGGTGCCCACGAGCTTCTGGTAGAGGCGCTCCCCCTCCTCGTCGCCGAAGGCGAGCTTGAGGGAGGCGTGGTTGAAGGGGACCGGCATCAGGGTGCCGTGCACGTTGGCGAGCACCTTGTGCTGGTAGGGCGTCCAGTCCGTGAAGCGCGAGAGGAAGGTGTCCACGCGGTCGTCCGTCGTGTGGTAGATGTGCGGGCCGTACTTGTGGACGAGGATGCCCGCCTCGTCGTAGTAGTCGTACGCGTTGCCCGCGATGTGGTCCCTGCGATCGAGCACGCAAACCTTGTAGTTCACGGCCTCGGCGAGGCGACGAGCACAGACGGCACCGGCGAAGCCCGCACCGACAATGATCGCATCGTACGCGTTCGGATTGAATCCCGCGGGCAGCCCGCTCTCTATGCTCATTGAGGACCTCTGGTTTCTCGCCGGTTGGAAGGTGGGCTCGAACGTGCCCAAGAACTCGGACAGATTCTAGCACGCACCCCTATAATGACTACCGGTTACACCAAATACTCAACGTACGGCACGTTGGGAAGCCCGAGGGGCACCTGCGACGACCGGCCGCGGCGCACCTCGGACGCTAGGAGGAGGAGGCCTCACATGAGCGAATTTCTGGATAGGATGAAGGCTTGCGCCAAGGCCGACCGCAAGACGATCGTGCTCCCCGAGGGCGAGGACCCGCGCACCATCGCCGCGGCCGAGAAGATCGTGGCGGAGGGACTGGCGAACCTTGTCACGCCGAGAAGTTCGCCGAGCTCCGCAAGAAGAAGGGCGTCACGCTCGAGCAGGCGCGCGAGCAGATGGATGACGCCACCTACTTCGGCACCATGATGGTCAAGATGGGCGACGCCGACGGCCTGGTCTCCGGCGCCTGCCACTCCACCGCAAACACCCTGCGTCCCGCGCTTCAGATCCTGAAGACCGCCCCGGGCACCAAGCTCGTCTCGGCCTTCTTCATCATGTGCACCGACAAGCCCGAGTACGGTGAGGACGGCACCCTGCTCTTCGCGGACTGCGGCCTGAACATCAACCCGACCGCCGACGAGCTCTCCGAGATCGCGATCGCCTCCGCCGCGTCCTGGAGGACCTACATGGGCAGCGACCCCAAGGTGGCCATGCTGTCCTTCTCCACCAAGGGCTCCGCGAAGGGCGACGTCCCGACCAAGGTCCAGGAGGCCACCGAGCTCGCGCACCAGAAGGCCCCCGAGCTCGCCCTCGACGGCGACCTCCAGCTTGACGCCTCCCTCGTCCCCGAGGTCGCGTCCCTCAAGGCCCCCGGCTCCACGGTCGCCGGCCACGCCAACGTCCTCGTCTTCCCCGACCTCGAGTCCGGCAACATCGGCTACAAGCTCGTCCAGCGCTTCGCGGGCGCCGAGGCCTACGGCCCCATCCTGCAGGGCATCGCCAAGCCGGTGAACGACCTCAGCCGCGGCTGCTCCGCCGACGACATCGTGGGCGTCGTGGCCATCACCGCCGTCCAGGCGCAGATGGCCGACAAGTAGCACGTACTGGGCGGCTCGCGGAGGGCACGACGCCTTTCCGCTCCAGCAGAGGGGCCCGTCACCGTCACGGTGGCGGGCCTCCTCATCGAAAGGTTGGGACCAGATCGTCCTGTCGCCGGCACGCTCCCTACTCGGGACTTTGGCCCAGCAGCCTCTGCAGCAGGGCCGAGCAACCAGCGTAGACGTCTCGGAAGGTGGCGTCGAAGTCGCCCGTGTACCAGGGGTCGGCAACGTCGCGAGGGGCGCCGGTCCAGTCCATGAGCAGCGACACCTTGCCTAGCGGATCTGCGAGGCGCGCCTGGTCGGGCGAGACGGGATCCCACGACCAGCCGTAGCCCTTCTCGCCCGAGAGCAGCCTGTACATGCCCGCGAGGTTCTCCGCGTCCATGCCGACCAGGTAGTCGAAGCGCTCGTAGTCCGCAGGACCCATCTGCCGGGAACGGTGGTGGCCGCACGGGATGCCCTCGCGCGCCAAGACTCGACGGGTACCCGGATGCACGTCGTTGCCGACCTCCTCCTGGCTCGTCGCCGCAGAGTCCACCAGGATGCGCTCGCGGGCGCCAGCGCGACCGGCGAGCTCCCTCATGACGTACTCGGCCATCGTCGACCTACAGATGTTGCCGTGGCATATGAAGAGAATGCGCGTCATACTTATAAGACCTCTGACCTGCGGTTTTATGGCTGTTACATCAGCCATTTTACCGATTTTCCGGGACGAAAGTGAGTATTGCGCCCCATTAGTAGCACCCGTTTCACGGTTTCCGTATCACCCTTGCGCCTAACCGTTTCGCATCATCCGAACCTCCCGTTCCGCGGC
>OMVS01000105.1 GCA_900314575.1 uncultured Olsenella sp.
GCTCGAAGAGGGTCTCCTGGAACCGATTGGCACCAAGGACAGCCCAAAGAGGCGCTATCGGCTGAGTTAGCGGGAGGCCGCCTGCGCCCCGTCGCCCGATGCCCCGTCCCTGACCCCACGCCGACTGGCCTCTGGGTGCTCGTCGTAGTAGCGCCTCTTGTCCTCGTACATGGCGCTGTCGATGGAGGAGATGAACTCCTCCATCGACTGCCTCCCCGGCTCGAGCGGCCGCTGCCCCAAGGATGCGCTCAGCCGGTAGGGTCGCTTGCCGTCCTCGTCGAACCTGCGGAAGCTGTCACGGATCTCGTCCATCGTGCGCCTGACCACGGCCTCGTTCCGGGTGTTGAGGAGCACGACGAACTCGTCGCCGGCATAGCGCGCGGTCATCCCGATGTCGCCCACCGCACCCCTGACGAGGCGGGCCGCGTCGACGAGCGCCTGGTCGGAGGCGGGCCGCGTCGACGAGCGCCTGGTCGCCCACGTTATGCCCGTAGCGGTCGTTTATCGACTTGAAGGCGTTCAGGTCGATCATGATGCCAGTCATCCCGGCGTCGTCGCGCCTCAGCTCGCCCGAGGCGAGACGTTCGAGGTAGGCGCGGCTGTAGAGCCCCGTCAGGCGGTCGCGATAGATGTCCTCGTTCTGCAGGCTGGCGATCGTGCCGGCGATGCCGACGCTCACCGTCGGCCAGAACAAGGGGACCGTGGGGACGAATACCTGTACCGAGCCGCCCACCGCGACGGGGAGCAGCAGCGCCCATCCGGGAAAGAGACGAAGGCCGCCGTTGCTCCTGTGCACGCGGGCATAGAGGACGAGGGCGTAGAGGAAGTAGGCGTAGGGAAAGCCCATCAGGAGCCTCGAGAGCGGCAGTCGGCTGTACACGTTGGCGGCGTCGACGGAGAAGACCAGCGGCACCCACAGGTTCACGGCGAGAAGCGCGAGGCAGATGGCGACGGGGATCCCCAAGAGGAGCTCTCGGGACCGGGTGACGGAGCCGCGCAGGTGGAGGTGGATGAGGAGTGCCCAGCAGGAGCAGAGAATCACCCCGGAGGCGTAGAGGAAGGTGTTCGAAGCCACCACGAGCGTGCGGCCGAGGGCCCCGGGCATGCCGTCGGATGAGAACGAGGTCGCGTCCGCGAGGCAGCCGAGCATGGTGCAGAAGACGAGCACGCGCAGGAGCCTGTCCTCGCGCGCGTGGCCCCTCAGACGCCAGACGTTGCATACCAGCAGCGTCATCATGAGCAGCTCGCCCATAAGGTCTAATGCATATATGGTTGAGAGATCGGCGGACACGTTGGATCACTCGATTTAACTGAATAGAAACTAATGTCAAATACAAGTATCCGCCCGTGTGCCGTCATCCGGGGAAACCCGACGTATTCCTTACAAACCACGGTGGGCTGGAGCCGTGGAGGGCGTCGGAGCCGTGGAGGGCGTCGACGTCGGGAGGGCGGAGCCTCTCGGGAGTCGAAGCCCGCCCACGTCCACGCCCTCCAGGGCGAGCAGGGCGGCCTTGGTCTCGACGCCGCCGGCATAGCCGGTCAGCGAGCCGTCCGCCCCGACGACGCGATGGCAGGGCAGGAGGATGCTGATGGGGTTGTGGCCAACGGCTCCCCCGACGGCGCGGGCGCTCCAGGAGCCCCTCCCCAGCTCGTGTGCCACGCGGCGTCCGAGCTCCCCGTACGTGACCGTGCTACCGTAGGGGACCTTCGCCAGCTCTCTCCACACGGCGAGGCGGAACGGGGTGCCCTTGGGGCTGCAGGCAGGGTGGGGACCTGGGTCGCGACCTTCGAAGTACGTGTTGAGCCAGCGGCGAAGGTCCTCGAAGACGGGCAGGTCATCGGCACGCTCGCGCGTCTCGTCGAGCGTGGCCCCGAAGTGCGCCTGCCCCTCGAACCACAGGCCCACGACGGCGACTCCGTCGCTCGCGGCGACGAGGCGTCCGAGCGGGGTCTCGATACGTGTGACGTAGTGCATGTCCTTCTCGCTTCCTCAGCGGGTCGTACTGTGCGCACCTGTCGAGCATCGCCTTGTGGAGCATGTGGTTGCCAAGGCGCTGACGGCGCCTGCCCATGCGCCTCACCTCACTTGCAGACGCTCTGCCGCTGCGCGAATCACTCCATCGACGTGCGCCTCCCGTTGGCGGACGCCTCACTTCGGAGGAAGGTCCGTGCTGGCGTTTGGCTCCATGCTACAGGCTCGCCTGCGATGATGTCGCGGCGCGAGCGCCCCATCTACAGGAATACCCTTGCGGACATTGTGCAAACAGGTAGGGGCGGCAGAACCGGGAGGGGCGCTGCGCCGGGCGGCTTTATGGCAGAAACATCCTATGCTTGGCCGCAAGATCGACTCCCATTTCGTCCATGAGGGAACGAGCCCGGTCCTGGCCCGCTATCGCCTGCTCGAGTCGCTCGGCGTACCAGGGACTGTCGTTGACGACCTCGATGCGCAGGCCGATTTCGGCAACCTGGTAGTAGTGCAGCGCGAGCACCGGGTCGTAGGGGATGTCCCACTCCTCGTTGCTGGGATCGATGACTAGCTCTGCCAAGCGGAACGCCGCGTTGGCTTTGACGCCGATGAGGTCGCCACAGTTGTCGTAGCACTTCTTGTACAGCTTGTAGGCGGTGCGCAGGTCCCTCTCCACCACGCGGGCGCGGGAATAGGCATCGCCGACCTTGTAAATCGCCTCGGGGAAGTCTCCGAGAGCCATCACCTTGGCGAACTGCTTGTACGAAGCCTCGTAGTCCGGCTCGCCTAGGTGCCCGTACTCGTAGAGATAGCCCAGGTTAATCATGGACTGCCGGTCGCCCTTTGACTCGCAGAAGCGGTACAGGCGTGCTGCCTCCTGCACGTCTTTCTCAACGAAGCGCCCTATCTGGTGCAGGAAGCCCAGCCACCGGGCGGCGTCCACGTTCTCCCACACATCAACGCACCAACGCAGGCCGAGCACGAGTACGCGTCCGAACTCCGGCGAGTCGGCGTATTTGGGAACGTAGTCGGGATCCTGTCCGAGACGCAGGGCGAAGAACCAGTCGTCTTCCTCGTTGATGATGTCGTCTGCGTTGTTCGAACACACCTCCGCAACCTCGCCGTCATCGGCGAACACGAACCTCTCTGGGTCATCACGATCGTATGCCGCCACTTTCTGCAGCCACTCGTATTCCTCTGCCGAGAAGTACTCCTCGGGCTTCGGTTTCATCTTCTTCGCCGCGACATCCATAGTCGCATCCTCTTCTTGTCACAGCCACTTATCTATGAACGCCCCGCACCACTCACCATTCTCGAAGCTCTCGTTATCTAGCAGCCGGGCGCATCCTTCCAGTTCTTGCTTCATGCCCTCGTACTTGCCTATCGCTTCGTCATAGTCACTTGCGAAGGCCGTGTGTACCATGAGGCCGTAGACGCTACAGGTTATGGCGTAGGGCGTATGCCCGCCTCCTTCCAGCGTGATGCGGCATATGCCGGGGATCTCCTCATCCTCGATGATCCATCCGTCCTCGCTGCCCTTCTCGCTTTCGGACTCGTAGGGGAGCCATGCGTACGGGTCGGCTTCGGGCGAGCAGACCGTGCCGATGAAGAGCGGCTGCCTCGTGCGCGACACGATGACGTAGGCGAAAGGCCTGTCCAGTACGATGACTCGCGGCTTCGGCGGTTCCCACAACTCGGGCATGATTCCGGCACAGGCGACCATTGCGAAGTACGCCCCCGCCTCGATGCCGTCCTCGTCGATAGCGATCCTCGCACCGTGGACGTAGCTTGCTGGCGTCCCGGCCTGGCCCGTCATGGGCGCCAGGTCAGGCATCTCGGCCGTGGCGAACCCCGCCCGAGAGAGTGCCATGTTCATGTCGTCGACCGTCGCCTCGCATGCGAACTTCGGCACGTGAAGCTCGACGTCGATGACCTCCCCGCAAAAGTCCTTGACCGCATCGAGCAGGGAGCCGTCGGCGATCAGGTCCGCGAGCGCCACGTCCTCGTTGGGCAGCGCGAACACCATGGAGGCCCCGTTCGAAAGCGGGTAGCCCACAACCACGCCGAAGTCTGTATCCGCGACAGGCAAGTCGACCTCTGCTGTCATGAAGTCGGCATCGATGTCACCACCCTCGGCATGGAAGGCGCTCCGCTTGGTCGCATTTTTGTCGAACTCGTTTGACCAGGCGTCCTTGAGGTAAAGTGCGCTCGCCACGCATGCGAGTGCATCAGCGTCCAGGTCGACGGTTGGGGCAAGAAGCCCCTCCGTCTTGTCGGATATCCACTGCGTGATCTGCTCACCCGCATCTGGTGCGGCGAGATCGGTCTCGGTTATCGACACTTCTCCCATGCGGCACTCTTCCACGAAAGCAGTGGATGGTTCGGCACGCCTGTCCAGCCAGACTCCCGCGGCGATATGAGCCTTGTAGTCCTCGTAGGACCACTTGTCAACGCGCTCAAGGCCAAGCCAGTCGCCCTCGGGCTTTTCGACGCCAAGCAGCTCGTCGAGCTCACGGGCTGAAGCGCCGCCTGCGCCCATACGCACTATGCGAAGCCCCTCGTAAATGCACGCGGGGGAATAGACGGCATTCGCATCGCCCTTGAGGACGGTCGGGGCGGTCTTTGCGGCGATGTTCCACGCTCCGCTCTTGATGCCTGTCATCGGCTCACTGAGTATTAGGGGCTTCGCGCAGGCCCGATATTCACTTTGAGCAGGAATTCGCCCGCGTGCGATATTCCCCTTGAGCAGCAGCGTTATTCGCCATCAG
>OMVS01000011.1 GCA_900314575.1 uncultured Olsenella sp.
CAGGGACGCCGCGCCCCGGCGGGCGGAGGGGCCGCGGGCGGCCGGGCAGCCTCGGGCCGGGCGTCGCAACGACGCGCTCGACGGCCTGCGCGCCCTCGCGATCGCCTCCGTCGTCTTCTACCACCTCTCGGTGGCCTGGCTGCCGAGCGGGCACATGGGCGTCATCGTCTTCCTCGTCCTCACCGGCTACCTGCTGACGAGCTCGCTCGTGCGCACCCTCGTCAAGGGAGGCGCCATCGGCTACCGCACCCTCTGGACGAGGCGCCTCCGCAGGATCTGGCCGCCCATGGCGGTCTGCGTCTTCGTCACCGTCGCGGCCTGCGTGCTCTTCAACCACGTCCTGCTGACGAAGCTCAGGCCGGACTTCGTCCCCTCGCTGCTGCTCGTCTCCAACCTGGCCGCCATCGTGCGCGGCGCCAGCTACTTCGACCACCTCGGCGGCGTCTCGCCGCTCACGCACCTGTGGTACCTCGGCCTCGACGCGCAGTTCTGCCTCGTGTGGCCGCCCGTCCTGGCCCTGCTGTGGAGGCTGGGGGCGAAGAGGCGCGACGCCGCCCTCCCCAGGCGCGCCACCTTCGCGCTCGCGCTCGCCTCCGCCGTCGCCATGGCAGCCCTCTTCGACCCCAACGGGGACCCGACGCGCGTGTACTACGGCCCCGACACCCGCTTCTTCGCCCCGCTCGTGGGCGCCTGGCTCGCCCTGCTGTGGCCCCTCGGCAGGAGGCGTCCGGTCGGTGCCCTCGGCGGCTCCACGCTCGACCTGGGGTCGCTCGACATCTTCGGCCTGGTGGGGCTCGCGGGCGTGCTCGCCGTCATGGTCCTGTCCCAAGACACCGCGACCTTCCTCTACCGTGGCGGCATGATGATCGTGGCCCTGCTCTCGGCTGCCCTCGTCGCGTCCCTGCTCGACCCGGCGACGGTTACCTCGAGGTTCTTCTCCGCCAGGCCCCTGGTCTGGATCGGCAGGCGCGCCTTCGGCATCTACCTGTGGCACTACCCGCTCTTCCAGCTCCTCCGGGTTACCGACGGCGACACCCCCGCCTGGGTGGTCGCGCTCGCCGTCGTCGCCTCCGTCGCCTTGGCCGAGCTCTCGCTGAGGCTCGTGGAGGAGCCCCTCGCCCGAGGCGCGTCGCCGCTGCCGACGGGTCCCGGCCGCCTCGCGCCCGCCCGGGCGGCAGCCATCGTCGCGGGGCTCGCCGTGGTGGCCGTCGCGGTCGCAGGCGCCATCGTCGTGCCGGACGAGACGGCGCTTCCCACCGACGCCCTCAACAACACGGGCGTGAGCGCCGGCGCGGCCAAGGACCTCACGTCCGAGTCTCAGCAGTCTGCGAACGACGGGGATGCCGCGGGCTCCGCGGAGGACTCCAAGGGCGTCGCCGAGGGCGCGACCCCTGACGACCACCTCGTGCTCACGGCCTCCGCGGACGAGACGGGCCAGAACCGCTACGACCCCTTCGTGGTCGCCGACTCCGTCGCGGGCGACGCGAGCTGGTACTTCAAGCAGCACTGCCCCAACGGCTACCTCGACTCCTACGTCGGGCGCCGCCCCGACCAGGCCCTCGACGTCCTCAAGGGCTACGTCGACCAGGGGGTCGTCGGCAAGGTCGTGGTGCTGTGCACCTTCTCCAACGCGCCGGGGACCTCCTCCACCCTCGACCAGCTCGTCGAGGCGTGCGGCGACCGCATCGTCTACGTGGTGAACGTCTCCATCCCGGAGTCGGAGGAGACGCAGATCAATAGCAGCCTCACGGCGCTGGAGAAGAAGTACGACAACGTCCACCTGATCGACTGGAAGTCCTACGTGGCCGACCACGGCGCAGACTCCGCCGAGCCGTGGCTCTACGCCGACAGGGAGCACCTCACCCCGCAGGGCCAGCCCCACTACATCGACCTCATAACCAGCGCGATCGCGAAGGACTTCGTCGAGTCCGCGGGCGGCTCCGCCCAGGTGGGCACGGTCGGGCAGAACACCGGCGAGTAGCCGCGGCACGGGCGGCGCACGAGCCGCCCGGCGGTGCCGGGCGCCGGACTGCCGGGCGCCGGGCCGCCGTCGGCGCGCCTCGCCCGGCGCGTCCTAGAGGATGGAGTCCACCTGCATGTCGTAGGTCGACTCGATGCTCTTGATGAGGCAGAACATGGCCTCGTTGTAGGGGGCGCTCAGCCCCTTTGCAGCCGCGTATCTCACGAAGGCGCCGTTGATGGAGCCGACCTCCGTCTGGCGGTGCATGATCACGTCCTGCGCCATCGAGGTGATGTGGTCCTTCTCGGAGCCGAAGATCTTGCGGCGCAGGTCGTTCTTGAGCCGCGTGGCGTCGACCTCGACGCCGTAGGCCTCGGCCACCGCGCAGGCCTCGTCGATGATGTCGTTACACAGGTCCATACCCTTGTTCAGGATGCCCATGCCGCCGCAGGGGACGCGGCAGACGGCCGAGGTGGAGTTGAGCGCCGCATTGTAGGCCGCCTTCTGCCAGACGTCTCGCCAGACGTCCTCGTGGACCTCGCACTCGAGGCCGGCCTCGTTGAAGGCGCGCTCGACGGCGCGGGCGAAGTCGCCCACCTCCGAGGTGAGGGGCATGAACTTGATGATCCCCTCGCCGCTCGAGCGGACCGAGCAGAGCCCGGTGCGGTCGGCGTTGTACGTGCACATCCCGATGAGCACGCGTCCCGGGTCGACGAAGCGCTTGATGAGCTCCGCGTTTCCGAGGCCGTTCTGCAGCGAAAGCACGTAGGTGCCCTCCCCGAGGTAGCCCCGCGCCTGCTCCAGGGCCTCCGTCGTGTCGGGGGTCTTGGTGCAGAGCAGGACGAGGTCGGGCTCGCCCTCCACGCCCTCGGCGCGCATGACGGGCGGGTGCGCCTCCAGGCGCTCGTCGCCGAACGCGCACGAGATGCCGTGCGCGCCAATGGCGTCGATGGCCGCCTGGTCCCGCTCGACCAGGGACACGTCGTTCTTATCGCCCTGCGAGAGCATCGCGCCATAGAGCTGCCCGATGGCGCCCGCGCCTAGGATGACTATCCTCATGACCTGCCTCCGTCCCCGTCGTGGCCCCGCTCGCCTCGCGCCCGGCTCGCGACTGCCGGCCGGGAGCCCCGGCCAGCACGCAGATTCGTTTGCTATACCCCCGTTCGGGAGGCCTCAGTCACCCGGCGTCCCGGACGAGCGTCGATTCCCCCGTGGCCGACGCCTGGCGCAGCGACGGGCGCCCGGCTCAGCGACGGGTGCCAGCACTAGCCCGGGGCGCCCCCGGCGGATCCCGCTAGAGCCTCTCGGCGATGCTCAGGATGAGGTGCTCCGTGCGCTCCCAGCCCAGGCAGGCGTCGGTGATGGACTGCCCGAACGTCCCGCCGCCGACGGGCTGGCACCCGTCGACTAGGTAGGACTCGATCATGAATCCCCTGAACAGCCCGGCGATGTCGCGGTTGCGGGCGACCGAGTCGAGCACCTCGTTGGCGATGCGGCTCTGCTCGAGCGGCCGCTTGCCGGAGTTGTCGTGGTTGCAGTCCACGATGAAGGCCGGGTAGCTGTACTTCTTGGGGTCGTAGGCCTCGACCAGCCGCTCGAGGTACTCGTAGTGGTAGTTGGGGTAGTTGATTCCGTCCAGCCCCACGTAGCCCCTCAGGAGCGCGTGCGCGAGCTCGTTGCCCGTGGTCTCGACCTCCCAGTTCCGGTAGATGAAGGTCTGCTTCGCCTGGGCCGCGTAGATGGAGTTCAGCATGATTGCGGTGCTGCCGCCCGTGGGGTTCTTCATGCCGACGGGCACGGGGATGCCGGAGGCGACGAGCCGGTGCTCCTGGTTCTCGACCGAGCGCGCGCCGACGGCGACGTAGGAGAGCAGGTCGGTGAGGTACTGGTAGCTCGACGGGTACAGCATCTCGTCGGCGGTGAACATGCCGCTCTCCTCCACCACGCGCAGGTGCATGTGGCGGATGGCCTTGACGCCCTCGAGGAGGTCGGGGGCGCCCTCGGGGTCGGGGTTGTGGAGGAGGCCCTTGTAGCCCGTCCCCCTCGTGCGCGGCTTGTTGGTGTAGACCCTCGGGACGAGCACGATCTTGTCCCGCACGATGTCGCGCAGGCGCGCGAGCCGCGTGACGTACTCGAGCACCGAGTCCTCGCGGTCGGCCGAGCAGGGGCCGACGACGATGAGGATGCGGTCGCTCTCGCCCTTGATGACCGACTGCACATCGGCGTCGAAGCCCTCCTTGGTCGCTGCGAGGTCGGGCGAGAGGGACATCTCCTCGCGGATCTCCTTCGGAATGGGCAGCCTTCGCTTGAACTCCATGGACATGGGCAGTCACCTCGAGGACGTCCCCGCGCATGCGGGGGCGGTAGCTAGTGGACGCGTCGGACCTGGCCCTCGGCTCCCGGATGCGGCGCCGCGGCGGTCTCGTGTAGGAAATCTAGCGCAAGCCCCCTCGCGGGGCGACAAAATTTACGTGCGTTAACAAGCGCGCGACGCTCCCGTCACGGCGCCGCCGTCACGACGCCGCCATCCCCCTGCCGCGTCGCCGGACGGGCTGGCAGGCGCGCTACCGTTCCTCTACCTTCTCAGGCTCTTGAAGCCCTCGCCGTAGGCCTCAAAGACCTCGGTGATGAAGACGATGGCGTCCGGGTCGATGCTGGAGACGCCCTCGCGCAGGTCGGCGGCCATGGAGCGGTTGACCACCACGAGAAGGACCGGCCGCTCCTTCCCCGAGTAGGAGCCCTTGGCGTAGAGCTCCGTGCAGCCGCGGTCCAGCTCGTAGAGGACCATGTGGGCGATCTCCTCGTACTTGTCGGAGATGATGTAGGCGGCGCGCTGCGAGTTGAAGCCGTCGACCACGCGGTCGATCGCGTAGCTCGAGATGTACATGGCGACCGCGGCGTAGAGCGCCCTCTCGAGGCCGAACACCGGCATGGAGGCCACCACGACCGCGGCGTCCACCAAGAAGATCGTCACGCCGGAGGAGAGTGGCACCACCCGCTGGAGGAGCTGGGCCAGGATGTCGGTGCCGCCGGTGTTGCCGCCGACGCGGAAAACCAGGCCAAGGCCGATGCCGCAGATGACGCCGCCCCACAGGGCGCAGAGCAGGAGGTCGCCGTTGCCGAGCTCGGGGAGGAACGGCTCCAGGGCGTCGATCAGCACGGAGGAGGCGACTATGCCGACGAGGGTCCTCGCCGCGTAGCGCAGCCCGCCCGTGCGGACGACGGGGACCATCAGGAAGACGTTCATGAGAAGGACCATGCCGCCCACCGGGAGCGCGACGCCCGTGGTGGCGAGCACGACCTCGCGGATGGTCATGGCGAGCCCCGTCGCCCCGCCGGCCGCCAGCCCGTTGTTGAGCTCGAAGCAGTCGAGCCCCACGGCGAAGACGAGGCACCCGAGGCAGATGACGAACGAGTCCCTCACGATGCTCCGCTTGAGGATTGCTGGCAACGACATCTCCTGAGACCACCCGTTCCGTACGTCTTGTCCACCAGGCGCCCAAAGGGAGCGCCCGAGGCCAGATTGTCTTCTCGAATTCACGATTATGCAACAATTCCGTGACATTCGCACCGCCGACGGCGGGCCGGGACGAGCGACGGGCTGCCGCGGGGTGGCGGAAGCGGCTATCATGAGCCAGTGATAACGAGAAGAGCGGTTTCGACGAAAGAGGGCACCCATGCCTTGCACCACCATCCTGGTAGGTAAGGACGCGAGCTACGACGGCTCGACGATCATCGCGCGCAACGAGGACAGCGGCTCCCTGGGGTTTTGCCCCAAGCGGATGGAGGTCGTCCAGCCGGCCGACCAGCCCAGGCACTACCGCAGCGTCCTGAGCCACCTCGAGGTCGACCTCCCCGACGACCCCCTGCGCTACACGTCCGTCCCCAACGCGCTCGGCGACGAGGGCGTCTGGGCCGAGGCGGGCGTGAACTCCCTCAACGTGGCGATGAGCGCGACCGAGACCCTCACCACCAACGAGCGAGTGCTGGGCGCCGACCCCTTCGTGGAGCTGCGCCCCGCCCACGGCCAGCCCGGCGACGAGGACTTCGAGCCGGAGGTCCCCGGCGGCATAGGCGAGGAGGACATGGTCACCCTGGTCCTCCCCTACATCACGAGCGCGCGCGAGGGCGTCGAGCGCCTCGGCGGGCTGCTCGAGCGGTACGGCACGTACGAGATGAACGGCATCGCCTTCTCGGACGTCGACGAGGTCTGGTGGCTCGAGACCGTCGGCGGGCACCACTGGATCGCCCGCAGGGTCCCCGACGACGCCTACGTCACCATGCCCAACCAGCTCGGCATCGACGCCTTCGACCTCGACGACGCCCTGGGCCCGCAGGAGAGCTTCATGTGCTCCCCCGACCTGCGCGAGTTCGTGGAGGAGAACCACCTCGACCTCTCGCTCGACGGCCGGCTCAACCCGCGCGACGCCTTCGGTAGCCACAGCGACTCCGACCACGTCTACAACACCCCGCGCTCCTGGGCCATCCAGCGCTTCCTCAACCCGCACAGCAACATCTGGGACGGCCCGGACGCCGACTTCCGCCCCGAGGACGACGACATCCCCTGGTGCCGCGTCCCCGAGCGCAAGGTGACGATCGAGGACGTCAAGTACGCCCTCTCCCTGCACTACCAGGGCACGCCCTTCGACCCCTACGCGCACTACGGCAGCCCGCTGGAGCGTGGCAAGTACCGCCCCATCGGCATCAACCGCAACGGCCAGCTCTCCGTCATCCAGCTGAGGCCCTACGAGCCCGAGGCCTGCCGCGCCATCCAGTGGCTCGCCTACGGCAGCAACGTCTTCAACGCCCTCGTCGCCCTCTACGCCAACGTCGACGCCGCACCCGACTACCTCGCCAACACGACGGGCCGCGTCACGAGCGAGAGCTTCTACTGGGAGAACCGCATCATCGCCGCGCTGGCGGACGCGCACTTCAACGAGTGCAACGCCGAGGTCGAGCGCTACCAGCAGCGCGTACCGGCGAGCTGCTACAACGTGCTCGCCCGCGTCGACCGCGAGGTCGCCGAGGCGGGGCTCGGCTACGAGGAGGCGGCCGACGCGTTGGGCCGCGCCAACGAGGAGATCTGCGCGATGCTGCGGAAGGAGACGGACGACCTTCTCGCCAAGACGCTCGACACCGCGAGCCTCAAGATGAGGAACGCCTTCGCCAAGGAGGACGCGTAGCCGGACGGCCGCCAGGTCCGCGTGAGCCTGCGAGCCCGCGTGGGCCCGCGGGCCCGCCACACCGGCTCGCGGGACTTAAGGAGGAGACATGGTCTGCCCCGCTTGTGGCGCAAACATCGATCCGGACGCCGACGCCTGCCCCAAGTGCGGCGTCGCGCTCACCTACCGCGCCGCCAGGAAGAGCGCCGAGACGGACGGATCAGAGAAGGGCGGCACCAAGGCGACGGTCATATATGCGATCGTCTGCATAGCGGCGGTCGCGGCGTTCTGCTGGGCGATCCTGTTCTGGCACGAGTCACAGGTCCGCACCGTCCCGCAGATCATCGCTCCCGGCGTGTCGCTCTCGAGGCTCGTGCAGCCCTAGGGCGCAGGGCGCGCCGCCAGAGGGACCGCTTGAGGGGCGGCGCCGCAGGTCGTGCGGCGGGCGCCTAACGCCGCACGACCTTCTCGCCCGCCGAGAGGACCGCGCGATACGCCTCCTGGTAGGGTACGTGAGCGGCACGAGCGAGCGCAGCCACCGCGTCATGCTCCGGGTAGGCGCGCTCGCTGCCGTCCGGAAGCTCGACGACCTTGACGGACGCCTCTCCCAGCTCGCAGGCGACCCGCACCTCCCTGCGTGCGAGGGCCGTGCGCTCCACCCTGTGCCTGCGGACGCCGATGGTCGTCGTCTCCTCGAAGAGGATCCGCTCCATGCGGGGTACGAGCGACCCGTCGCATAGGACCTGCACCTGGTAGCCGGGGCGGTTCTTCTTCATGAAGACCGGCATGAAGTGCGCCTCGCGCGCGCCAGCGTCCATGAGCAGGCCGAGCGCACGGCCAAGGGCCTCACCCGTGCAGTCGTCCATCTCGCACTCGAGCTTCCAGAGGCCGGCCTCTGCGCCCGCGCCCGCCCGCGCGCAGCGCTCGGCATCCGCCGAAGGCCCCTGCTCTGCCGCCGGAGCCGACCCCAGGTCCCGCACCTCCTCCGGCAGAGGCTCGACGAGCAGCGCACGGACGGTGCTCGGGGGGTCGTAGGCACGCTTGCCCGACCCCAGGCCGCAGGCGAGGATCCTGTAGCGGCCCGGTGGCTCCTCCATCGTCCGTATCGCCGCGGCAATCGCGGCACCCGTAGGGGTCACGAACTCGCCCTGCCGACCGCTCTGTGAGATGACGAGCCCATGGCTCCGCACGATACTGGCGACCGCAGGGACGGGGACAGAAAGGACCCCGTGGGCGGAGCGGACGCGGCCCGTCCCCTCCATGAGCGGCGAGACGTAGGCGTCGGTAACGTCGAGCGCGTCGAGGCAGTAGGCGACCGCGACCACGTCAACGATCGAGTCAACCGCCCCTACCTCGTGGAAGTGCACCTCGGGGACGGGGACGCCATGCGCCTCCGCCTCCGCCTCGGCGACGATGCGGAAGATGCGCCGGGCGATGCCCGCCGCACGCTCGCTGAGGCCCGCGGAGCCTATGATGCGGAGCACGTCCTCGAGGTTGCGATGCTCGTGATGATGGTCATGGCCGCTGGCGTGTTCGTGGCCGCTGGCGTGTTCGTGGCCGCTGTCGTGTTCGTGGTGATGGGCGCAGGGCCGCTCGTGGGGCGTCGACTCGCCGTCCAGGTCACCGTAGAGGTACGCCATGTCGTGGTCGTGCCCGTCGTGGTCCTCGTCGAGGACGACGTCGAAGTCGCAGGCGTCGAGCGACCCCACGCGCCTACGGGACACCACGAGGTCGAACCCGTCGACGCCGAGGCTTGCCAGTGCCTCCCTCAGCCCGCGCACGTCGACTCCCAGGTCGACAAGGGCGCCCGCAACCATGTCGCCGCTAATGCCCGAGTCGCACTGCAGGTAGAGCACCTTGCCCATCGTTACCTCCCCATCCGGCCGCGGCATGAGGGACCGCGGCCCGCCATCCTTGCCCCCCAGACGCCCCGTAGAAGAAACGGCCGCAGCCATCTCGGCTGCGGCCGCCCGGCACCTTCGAATCGCTCGCGAGTCCACGTAGGCCCTACGAGAGCGTGATGTTCATGAACCAGCCCCAACGAGGGGTCACCGTGGACCCGTAGTAGCTAATCCACTGGTCCATGCTCCACGTGGCGACGCTGCCGATGTTGTGCATAATCGTGTTGTTGCCGACGTAGATGCCGATGTGGCCGTAGATGCGGCCCATGCTCGACTGGGGGTGCGAGGACACCGCGACGATCATGCCCGGCTTGAGGTCCGCTCTGCTGGAGCTGTAGCAGTACGCGTTGTACATGTCGCACGCGTTGCCGCTGCCATAGCCGTAGCCCGCGTTGCTGAAGACCTGCGAGACCCACATCGCGCACAAGCCTGCGCCGGGCGACGGGGTGCTGTGGCAGGCGGAGACGATGGCAGCCGCAGAGCCCGTGCCAGCGCCGCCCGTCCCACCGGTCGAACCGCCCGAGGAAGTTCCCGCAGACGAACCCGCGGACGAACCCGCGGACGGGGCCGTAGTCGAACCCGAACCCGCGCTGGGCTCGCTCGCGTTCGGGGAGTCGGAGCCCTGGCTCCCCTGGGCCGCCGATGCGGCAGCGGCCGCGTCGGCGGCAGCCTTGGCCTCCGCCTGGCGCCTCTCCTCCTCCTGGGCCGCGAGAATCTCCGCGTCCCTCTGCTCCATCAGCTGCTTCACCTGAGCGTCGAGGGAGGTCAGGACCTGCTGCGCCTCGGCCTGCTTGTCCTGCATCTCCTGAAGCTGCTCGGCCTGCTGGGCTTGGACGACCTGGAGGTTCTCCTGGTAGGCCTCGAGGTCCGCCTTGTTCTGGTCGAGCGCCCGCTTCTCCTCGTTGATGGAGTCGATGAGCTCCCTGGACTCCTTCGAGATGCGGTCGAAGTAGTAGACGTTAGACACCAGCTCGTCGATGGACTTCGCGCCGAGGAGCATGTCGACAACGCCCGTGTTGCCGTCCTTGTAGTTGGAGGAGACGTTGCTGGCGAGCCGTTCCCTCTTCTCCTTCAGGCTTGCTTCCTTGTCGGAGATCTGCTGAGTGACGTCATCTATCTGCCTCTGGACGTCGTAGATCTCGTCGAGGGTCTCGGACTGCTTCTGCGAGATGGCAGCATAGTCCGTACCGATCTGCTCGAGCTGCTTCTGGACCTCTGCGTACTGCCGCTCCGCCGCGTCGAGGTCGCTCTGGGTGTCAGCCAGGGCGAAAACGGGATGGGAGGAGACGGCGGCGAGGGTGCCAGCGCCAGCGGCGAGCCTCAGGAGGGAACGACGACTCATCGTGCGGCGCTTGGGGACATCACCCGGCTTGTTCTGATCCATGTTGATCCTGGCCTCCAAGTTAGTGTGTTTGTGCTTCGTTTAGGGTACGGCAGTCTATCACCATGCATGCAAATATACCGTACCCTACCACGAAGACGCCTGTCCGGGCAAACGCGCCTCGAGCGGATGGTGGGAACCTCTACCGGCACCGCACCCTTCCCGCCATCTCGCAGGCTCTGTGCGCGCGAGGGGAGCCCTCGGCCCCGCGTCCGAGCTCCGAGCGCCCTCGGAACGCTCAAGAGAGGACCTCGGCACCACCGACGAGTGCCACGATGACCGTGGCGCATGATACGGCCGGGCAGAGTGGGAAGGTCCCAGGCTCCCAGGGCGACCGGCCGGAGCCATGTCCTGCGGCGCCGCTCGCCCGCGAGCGCTCCCACACAACACGCAGCATCTCCTGTAGGAGCCCGAGGAGACACGAGGTGACTACGACGGCCGCGCCCCAGTGCAGCCCAAAGTAGAGACCCACCACAAGGAAGAGCTTGAGGTCTCCCCCGCCGAGCCCCGGCCTCCCGCTCGCCCGGCTCACAAACAGGGAGGCTAGAAGGGCGGGGACGACGATACCGAAGGAGCCCACGACAGCGCGCGGGAGCTCCCAACCCAAGGGGCGCCCCAAGGGCCACGAGATGACGAGTCCCGCCACCCAGATGGCCAACGCCGCCATGATGGCAAGGTCGGGAATCCTCCGTACCAGCACGTCCACCACAGACGCCCAGTACAGGACGAACACGAGCAGGACCACCTGCACGCACGCAAGGCTGGGACCGAGGCGCGCGACCAGAAGCGGGAGAAGGAGGCCCATGAATGGGAAGGTGGCGGTCGCCTGACGGGACGGGAGCCCTAGGACGCCCGAGCATCCTTGGGCGCCCGTAGTCTCATGCACATTCCCCTTCTCGTTCGCATCTTCCGACCGGGGATACTTACCTGCAGCATATCTTTTCGCATTAGTGCATATTATTGCAGTAATACATGTTCCAATGCAAAACAGAATAACGCTGACGCATACTGCCAGCAGGGGTCCATCGCAATGCATTTCATCACCTTCCCGCCTTTACCTCGTAATACGCCCTCTTTGATTTGCCTCCTTCAGAATTGGATTTTCCCTATTGACGTTAAAGAGATTGTGCTCTATACAATACATACCACAGACGTACATCTGTTCTATCGAAGGGAGACATAATGACTTCTCCACATTCTCGTCACAGGTGCTACCGTCGGACGCGCGAGCCGAGGTCTCCCGAGGGGAATCTCGCGGGACCTCCGGACTCTTACGGGCTTAGAGGATGCGTCGCGCGCGTCTCAGCGATTCTCGATCTTGGCGATGTTCCTGATCACGATCTCGATGAGCCCGTCATCGTCGTTCCTGAAGGCGATGTAGGTGGGGTTCGAGCTGTACTCGGAGGGGAAGGTGATGTCGATGCCAGTGTCCGTCCGGATGCGGTGGCTCTTGGCCATGCGGTTCGCCACGCCACGCTTGACGGGCACCTCGTCGGGGATGCTCTCCTCACGCGCTGTCTGCTCGTAGCGCTCCTCGTACCTCTCGCGCACTTGGGGCTGCTCCTCGAAGACCTCGCGACCGACCTCCTCGGGCTCGAAGGACTCGTCCTTCTCCACGCGCTGGGCCACCAACGCCTTGGCACGCGAGACCGTCTCCGCAGTGTTCAGGCCGTACTCCTCCGCCACGTCTTCGACGATCCTCGTGACGGTCTCGATCGCCTCACGACTGGACGCCTGCGTGGAGCACTGCAGGAGCCCGTCGGGAATCACGAAGCTCTCGGTCCCACCGATCGTCCTCGCCTTGTCGTGGAAGTCGATGGACATGGACGCCACGTCGATCACGGCGTAGGTGTCAATCTTCTGGGTGGGCGTAGGAAGGGTGGCGTCCGTCCTCACCAGCTCGTTCGAGACGTGTCCGTCCACGTCATCCACGGTGTGGAGGAAGCTCTGCCTCCTGGGGAGAATCGCGAGGGCAAAGTAGCGCTTGGGCTCCGCGTCGAACGCAGCCGCCGCCTCCTGCTCCCCCGCACCCGCGCCTGGGGCCGAGGGCGGCTCGTCGAAGTCGGTGACGAGGAGGTCCGCGTTCGCCAGGTCGTCGCTCCGGCGGAGCTCCTCCCAGAACCACTGCGCTATGGACATGCTCAGCGCCTCGAACCCGTTCTCCCCGCGGAGGTAGAGCCCGAGCTCCTCCGCGAACGCGCTCCCCTCGGAGAACTCGCCGTGCTTGTTGTCGGCGCTGGTGAGGCACTTGTGCATCGTACGTTGCACGTACGACCTCGTGGTCCTCTCGTCGAGGTCGAGCTCCCTCTCAGAGAAGTACTTCTCGCCCGTCTCGAAGTCGAAGGAGTGGAGGATGGCGTGCCTGATCTTGAGCATGGGCTCTCCAAACGAAGTGAGTCTCGGTACGCGCGCCCGGACGGCGTGGACGCATGCATGGGACGCCCCGCATCCTCGAGAGGGCTCGCGGACGCGCGACGCAAGGATGGACGAGGGTGGCCTCAAGGCCGCGAGCGCCCGCAAGGCCTGGACGGATGTCGGAAGCCGCTAGAGGTAGCGGTAGGACACCGTTCGGAGCCCCCAGGAGTTGGGACTGCTGAACCCGAAGGCGCGGTAGACGGCCGTAGAGAGGTCGAGGCCGCGACTGCCGTTTCCCATGTAGCCGCAGTCCGTCACCGTGGCGATGACCGACATCCCGTTGTAGCGGATCTCGATGAGGTCGCCATAGTGCGCCGAGGGGTTCTGCGACATCGGAAGGGCGACGGAGGGCTTGGAGTCATCCAGGGGGATGCCCGAGGCGGTCGACGTGGACCCCGGAGGGTCGTTGTCCGCGATGCTGTAGGCAGAGGCGACACAGGTGACCCAGCCGCTCTCGGAGCTGCTCGACGAGGCGGAGGACGACCCGGAAGGCGTGGAGGAGCTCTGTCCGCCGGACGGTTTGGAGGCATTCGATCCAGAGGGCGAATTGGAGGCCTGCGAGCCGGATCCGGAGGACGTGGAATCGGAGCCCCCAGAGGAGCTCTGGGCGGCCTCGTCCGCAGATGCGGAGCTCGTCGTGGAGAGGTCCTTGATCTCGCCGGCCTTTGCCGCCGAGGCCTCCTCGTCGTTCGTCACGCCCTGCGACGGGGCTGTCGGGCCATTACTGTTGGTCGCAGCCGCAGCCTCCGCAGCGGCCCTGGCCTGCTCCGCGGCGGCGAGGGCTGCGGCTCGCTCGTCCTCCTCGAGCTGGGAGGCCTTGGCCTCAAGGCTGGATATTGTCGACTGGACCTCCGCGCTCTGGTTCGAAAGCTCGTCCAGGGTGGACTGCTGCTCGTCCTTGGCGGCGCTGATCTGCGCCATCTGGTCGCTGAGGGTCGCCTTGTCGTCGTTCAGACGCTTGATGGCGTCCGCCTGGTACTCGTTGACCTTCTGGGCGTAGTGGATGCGAGACACCATGTCCTCGATGCTGCTGCTCGACATCACGAGGGAGAGGAGGCTCGGCGTGAGGCCACCCTTGTAGGAGGCGGAGATGAGCTCGTTCAGGCGCGAACGGTCCTCGATGATCTCGGACTGGACGTCGATCGACTGCTGCGCCAGGTCATCGATCTGCCCCTGGAGGGAGTCGATCTGACCTCGGTTGTCCTGCATGTCGCGGGCGAGCTCGTCGAGGCGGGACTGCTCCTGGGAAATCTGGTCGCGGACGTCCTGGGACGTCTCCGCGACGGCGACCGTCGGGAGCGCGAGGCCCGCGGTGACGGCGAAGGCGCAGACCGCGAGCGAGACCCTGACGGCACCGGAGGCCCGCGTCCTCAAAGTGGCCGCAGCGGCAGGGCGGCCTCCTCGAGAAGCCTTGCTATGCCTTGTCGATCCCGTCATCGCACCTCCAAGTACGAACCGCATGGGACGGACCATCCGTCTCAGGATAGCAGCTGCCGCGGCCCCTCCACAATATGGGCAGCTCCTCCCCCTGTGGCTGCGCTACATGCTCTCGAGCCTCTCCCGGTACTGGCCGAGCTTCTCGCGCTGGTCCTTGGGCAGTTCCGGGTAGTGGGGGTCGACCTCCTCGAGGAGGTCGACCACAGCCTCCGAGACGAGCCAGCGGGCGAACCACTTCTGGTCCGCCGGAATCACGTACCAGGGGCTGTGGCGGGTGGCGGTCCTGTCGATCGCGTCCTCGTAGGCCTCTCGGTACTTGGGCCAGAAGGCTCGCTCGGTGATGTCGGCCTCCGAGAACTTCCAGTTCTTCGAGGGGTTGTCGATCCTCTCCAGGAAGCGACGCCCCTGCTCCTCGGGACTCACGTTCAGGAAGAGCTTCATCACGCGGTAACCGTTCTCCCAGAGGTGCTCCTCGAACTCCGAGATCCTCTTGAGGCGCCTTTCGAAGAACTCGTCGTCGTCCATGTCGACGCAGCGGCTCGGCATCCTGTACCCCCGCTGCATCTGGTGGACCCTGACCACGAGGACGTCCTCGTAGTACGAGCGGTTGAAGAGGGCTATCTTCCCCCTCACCGGCAGGCACCTGACGGCGCGCCAGAGGTAGTCGTGGGCCAGCTCCTCGTCGGACGGCTGCTTAAAGGTGTGCACCTCGACGCCCTGGGGGTTGACCTCGCTCATGACGCGCTTGATCGTGGAGTCCTTGCCTGCGGCGTCCATCGCCTGCAGGAGGATGACCACTCCCTCGCGGCCCTCCGCGTACAGCTTGTCCTGCAGCACCTGCACGCGGCGCATGTTCTGGGACGTGAGCCGCTCGTACTCCTCGCGCCTCGACTTGTCGATTCTCGCGCTCGTCGGGTAGTCCCCGAGGTCGAACCGCCCCTCGCCGCAATACCGGCAGTCCTTCAGGCCAAACGCCATGGCTTCCTCCTATCCGACCGCAACGGGCCAGCCCCCCTCGCAAGCGCACGATTGAGTAGCTACCCACCGCACGTGAGGCAAGACGCACTTTTCCGTCGCGGACGCACTTTGCCGGCCGCCCGGCGCCCGGACGGAAGACGTCCGGGGCAAGCCGCCGTGCATGGGACGTTCCAAGCCCCGGCCCAAGTGGCGGGCCGGCGGCGCCAGCCGCTAGCGGGAGTCCTTGTCCCTCAGCCTCTTGAGGTCGACGCTCGCGCCGGAGCGC
This sequence comes from uncultured Olsenella sp., assembly GCA_900314575.1. Classification (GTDB taxonomy): domain Bacteria; phylum Actinomycetota; class Coriobacteriia; order Coriobacteriales; family Atopobiaceae; genus Olsenella_K; species Olsenella_K absiana. Next base: position 15,500 of record OMVS01000011.1, read on the forward strand.
GCGCGGCCGGAGGACTTCTGGCCTTCGACGAGGCCGAGCGCGCTCAGGCGCTTGTAGACCGACTTGCCGCTCTTGGTCTTGAGACCCATGAGGGGTATGGAGAAGAGCACGGGGAGGATGTACTCGATGGCGCGCCACACGACGTAGCCAGCGGAGCGGGCATCGCCGAACATGTAGCCGAACAGCAGGGCGAAGCCGCCCTCGGCGCCGCCCGTGCCACCCGGCAGCGGGATCGCGGAGGTGAGGAGCTCGAGCATGGAGCCACAGGCGACGCACGTGAGGATGTCCGCCTGCTTGCCGAACGCCTGCAGGGTGAACCACGGGAGCGAGTAGAGGCATCCGAGCTGCAACAGCGTGACGAGCAGGGTCGCCAGCATCTCCGTCACGTTCCGCGCCGCGGACCTGAAGCCGGTCGCGAACTCGTCGACCTGGGACTCAATCAGGTTGTTCCAATAGTCGTAGCGCTTCACGCGCCCGGTCTTGTTCACCTGCCTGAGCACGAACCTGCCGACCCGCTTCACCACGCCCGGGAAGAGGCACACGACCACGAAGGCCGCCACCTGGAGGATCTTGAACCCGAAGATCAGGATACCGATGAGGAATACGTCGCCATAGGTGTCGAAGAAGTAGTCGAGGCGGAATATCAGCATGATCGCAGCGAAGATGCCCTCCGCCGCCTCGTAGATGACGAAGCGCGTGTACTGCACCGCTCCCGCGCGACCGAGGGAGAGCCCCGCACGGGTGATGCGGTAGATCTGCGCCGGGGCGCCACCGGCACCGTTAGGGGTGAGGTTGGAGAAGAACATGCCCGTGGCCTCGACGCTCATGAGGTCGCGAATCCCCAACGGCGACTTGGTGTCCTTCGCGAGCGCGAGGACGTAGGCGGAGACGCCGAGGATGAAGTAGACGACGTAGGCGAGCATGCCCGCGAAGACCCAGTAGGGATCCACCTCTGCGAGGGATGCAAGGAAGACGTCCATCTGCCCCGAGAGAATCAGGTACAGCACGTACGCGACGGCGACGAGGAGGAGGAAGAAGGCGCTCCTCCGGGCGGTACCCAAGCGCTTCTTCTGCTCCTGCGACTCGTCCGCGAGGCCCGAGCCGGCGGCCACGCTCACGCGCACCTTGGTGCCGCCCTTCGCGGCGGGCCTCCGCTGCGCGGTCGCGTAAGGGTGCGGGGCCGACTTGGCAGGGGTCTTCGCCCCCGCGGCGGCTCCCTTCCTGGTGGCCTCCCGCGCGTCCTTGTCACCGGGCCCGCCGGGCCTGTGCTCGTCGGTCACCATCCGCCCCCTTCTTGCAACGCGTACAGACGCACTCGCCGTAAGGCGCCCTCTCCGGGGCGCCGTCCAAGCGGAGGAATGGCTGGGAAACCAAGCGCGCGTCCTCACATAGCTTTAAATGTAACCACAGGGACACTCGCCCAAGCGCGGGAGGTCTCATTTCATAGACATTCCAGCGCGGTTCTGGTGAAGAAGCGTGCCGGCGACCTGCCAAGGACCGGACAGGGCTCGACCAGGCCCCAGCTAGGACTCGGCATGTGCCTGGCCAGGTCCAGGACGGAACCTGACCAGGGGACGTGCCGAACCGTCGTCACTGCTGGACGCCGCCCGCCTTGAAGTACGCCAGGACGATGGAGCCGGGGCCCGCGTACGTGCCGATCGTGGCTCCGAGGGTGCAGATGGGCAGCCCGTCCACCATCCCCTCCCAGAGGCCGCGGGAGTCCTCGACGTACTTCTGCAGGAGGCTGTCCGAGAGGCCGGAGTAGCCGAGCGAGAAGGGCATCGCGTAGTCGATGCCCCCGTCGCGCCTGACCGTCTCGTTCAGGATGTTGCGGCCGTTCCTTGAGCCGCGCGCCTTCCCCAGCAGCGCTATCTCGCCGTCCTCGACCGTGACGACCGGCTTGACGGAGAGGACTGCGCCGAGCGCGGCCGCCGCCGCCGGGATCCTGCCGCCCCGCCTGAGGTACTCGAGGGTGTCGAGCAGGCCGATGACGCGGACCCGCCCCCTCGCGGCACGCAACCCCTCCGCGATGCTCGCGGCTCCCTCGCCCCTCTCGGCCATGGTCAGGCCGAGGTACACGAGGATCTGCTCGCCCAGGGAGGCGCTGAGCGAGTCCACGACCTGGACGTCGTCCCTGCCCTCCGCGGCGACGCAGGCGCTCTGGTAGGTCCCCGAGAGCTTGGAGGAGAGCGTGACCACCACAACCTCCTCGCCGGCCGCCCGAGCGGCGTCGTACGCCTCGGCGAACGCGCCGGGCGCAGGGGCGCCCGTGCTCGGCAGCTTGTCGGACTCCACGAGGAGCTCGTAGAACTTCTCATGCGAGAGGTCCACGCCGTCCTGGTAAAGCCTGTCGCCGAACATGACCGTCAGCGGCAGGACCGTGAGGCCCGGATGGTCGAAGCCGACGATGTCCGAACCAGAGTCGGTGATGATGCGCGTAGGCATAAGCTCCCCCTTCTCGCGCTCGCCGCGCGAGTACAGCCTGATGGCTCCCTTGTCTTTTTTTCTTGCCCCTCGAAGGCCCCCGCCGCCCGAGCCTGGCGTTCAGGCGCGGGCCGGCACGGCGTCCACGGCGCTGGGCGAAAGCCCTGCGTGCCGGACGACAGACTCGCTCTAGACGCGCTCGAGGGCGTCCAGGATCTTCTCGAGCGTCCCGTACATGCGGGCGCGCTCCCCCTCCCCCACGTCGGCCGAGGCCTCGTCGACGACCGACTGGATGACCTCCTCCATCTCGCGGGCGGCGCGCCTGCCGCCCTCGGTCAGGCGCACGCGACGGCGGTAGTTGACGGAGTTGTCGCCGGACGCCTCCGTCACGAGGCCGTCGGCCTTCAGCTTGCCGACGATCCGCGTGATCGCCGCACGGTCCAGGCGCGTCAGTCGTGCCAGGTCCGCCCGGGTCTCCCCGTCGGGGTTCTCCGCCAGGTAGTAGATGACCATGGTGTCCGTGCCCCTGAGGCCGAACTCCGCCATCTTCTCCGACTTGATCCTCTGGATCTCCTTGTTGAGCGAGTAGACCATGCCCACGAAGTCCTCGAACCGAGCGTCCATCGCGCCTCCGTTGCCGTGGATGCCATGCCGCGCCGGTCCCGGGCCCGGCACCACATAAGTATTTTCCAGATATGTTGACATGTCAACATTTTGAGGGGCCGTCGCAAGTTCTCCTCATCTCTCCCCTCGCGGCGACCTTGCACGACGGAGGCGGGGCCGCTGGTCTACTGTATTCGGTAAGACGCACGACAGGCGACGGCAAGGCGGGGAGCTGGCCCTACTCGGGGGGGCCGCGCGCCTTCGGGACGCATCCAGGGGCAGGCCGGGGGAAGACATGTGCGAGCTGTTTGCGATAAACTCACGCGATCCGTTCGTGGCGAACGGCTACCTCAGGGAGTTCTTCTCCCATAGCACGCGACACCCCGACGGATGGGGCATCGCGAGCCGCGTCGAGGCCGACGGAACGGGCCGAATCTCGCCTTCCGCCGGGCCGGGCACAGGCCCCGTCGAGCTCACGGGCCCCGTCGAGCTCCATCGCGAGCCCGTCGCGGCGTACGCCTCGGAGCTTCTCCCCCGCCTGCTGGACGAGCCCGTCCGCACCCGCCACCTGATAGCGCACATCCGCCGCTCCACCGGCGGCGGAAGGCTGGTCGAGAACTGCCACCCCTTCCTCGCGAGCGACATCTCGGGCACCGAGTGGGCGATGGCACACAACGGCATCGTCTTCAACGAGCAGCTCACCTACGGCTACGAGGGCGTCGAGCGTGGCAGGACCGACAGCGAGCGCGCCATGCTCTTCTTCATGGACTGCCTGGACGAGGCGACGCTGCGCCGCGGGGGCAGGCTCGACTTCGCCGGGCGCTTCGACGCCCTCGCGAGCGCCATCGCGCAGTACAGCAACCTGAACAGGCTCAACGTGATCCTCAGCGACGGCACCTACACCTACGTCCACACGAACACCGACATCGTCACCCTGCGCTACCGCAGCGTCCCCGAGTCCGGGACGACGGTGGTCGCGACCACGCCCCTCGGCGCGCCCGAAGAGGCCGCCCTCTGGAGGCCCGTGCCCCAGTACCGCCTCGTGGCCTTCCGGGGCGATGAGATCGTCCGCATGTCCAAGCCGCACGTGTACGTGTTCGCCGAGGCGATCCTCGCACTGCGCAAGGCCTACGGGGACTCCTGGCAGGAGGTCCTCTCGTAGGGTCGGCGCACGAAGAGGGGGAGGGTGCCCTTAGGCGCCCTCCCCCTTCGCTCTCGATGTCCGCCGGTCCTTCTCCGCTCGTGAACCTGTGCGGGTCCTCCTGCGGGGCCGCTGGGAGGCTCCCGCTAGAGGGAGACGACCCCCGGCTGGCCGGTCAGGATGCGTGCCAGGTTGTACGGGTCGATGGGCTCGCCGACCAGGAGCTCGTCGGTGGCGCCGTAGCGGTCGAGGCTCACGGTGTCTGACAGGATCTCCGCGCCGAGCTTCTCGAGAATCTGCAGGTCTTCGATGACCGCGGAGCCCTTGATCGTCAGCTTGACGCCGCTGTTGATGAAGACGAGCGCCTTGGGGACGACCTCCTGGTGAGCGAGGTCGAAGATGATCTCGCGCATGAGGATGTGGCCGAGGCTCTTGTCCCCACGGCCGATGGCCTCGGACCCGAACACCAGGATCGGGGCGTCAGCGGAGCCGAAGTCCATGTAGGAGACGGCCTTCTCGACCGGGTGATTGGTCTTGATGCGGTGGGACGGGACGAGCGTGACGACCGTGTAGTCGCCCTCGTCCTCGCGGATGAACTTGCACTTCTGCTCGTCAGCGAGACGGACCAGGCTCTCGACGGCCTTGCCGTCGTTGACGAGGAGCGCCAGCGTCTCCCCGTCCTTGAGCTCCGAGAGGGCCGTCAGCGCCATGACGACCGGCTTGGGGTTGAAGAGGTCCCTTGCATCGATCTGCATACGTACCACATCCCTTCGTCTGGACCACGGTGCGCGGTTCTGTTCTCCCCTTAGACGCCCGCGGCCAACGAATCCAGATTAGTGGTGCAGCGAAAGCGGACGGCAAGGCTGTCCCCGAACGGCAGAAATGACTGGTAGGTGGTGTACATGTTGCTGAAAAAGGGCGCCCGCTCTCGCAGGCGCCCCTGGCGTCGAGGCTCTTCTCGGCACGTGGCGAGCGGATGGCAGGCCCTAGGCGAGGTCCTCCTGGCGGAGCACCTTGAAGCCTGCGCCCTCCAGCGCGAACGTCGCCTTGCTCGCCTCCGCCGGGAGCTTGATCTTGAGGACGTCCACGGCGAGGTCGTCCTTCGCGCTGAAGCAGTAGCCGTACTCGACCGGGATGTCGAGGTCGTCGAGGACCTCGAGCAGGTCGGCGAGGCCGCCGGGGCGGTTGGGAATCTGGATCGCCGAGACCTTGGTAACCATGGCGCTGTAGCCCTCCGCCTCGAGCGCCCGCTTGGCCCCCAGGGCGTCCGAGCAGATGATGCGCACCACGCCGTAGTCCGCCGTGTCGGCGATGGTGAGCGCCTGCATGTTGATGCCGGCCTCCGCGATGGAGCGCGCCAGCTTGGCGAGGCGGCCCTCCGAGTTCTCGAGAAGGACGGTGAGCTGGTCAATCATTAGAGGTTCTCCCCCCTGCGGTCGACGATGCGCTTGGCCTTGCCGGTGCTCCTCGGGATCGACATCGGCTCGACCAGCCTCACCTTAACACCCACGGAGAGCGCCGTCTTGAGCGCGCCCTGAATCTGCCTCTGGAGCTGGTCGATGGCGCCCGTGGAGTCGAAGTCGAAGTCCGGGTTGACCTCTGCCTTCAGTGTGACGACGTCGAGGTAGTTCTTCGTAGTGAGCTCGATCTGGTACCAGCTCGAGACCTCGTCGAAGGTCTCCATGACGTTCTCGATCTGGCTCGGGAAGACGTTGACGCCGCGGATGATGAGCATGTCGTCCGTGCGGCCGTGCAGGCGGTCGATGCGACGGTGGGTCCGGCCGCAGGCGCACGCGCCGGGCAGGATGCGGGTGATGTCGCGCGTGCGGTAGCGCACGACCGGGGACGCCTCGCGGTCGAGGGTGGTGATCACGAGCTCCCCCCACTCGCCGTCGGGGAGCACCTCGCCGGTCGCGGGGTCGATGATCTCGCAGAAGAAGTGGTCCTCGGCGACGTGCAGCCCGTCCTGCTCGAGGCACTCGACGGCGACGCCGGGCCCCATCGTCTCGGTCAGGCCGTAGACGTCGAGCACCTTGTAGTCGAGCTTGCGCTCGAGCTCCGCGCGGAAGTTGTCCGAGAAGGCCTCGGCGCCGTGGATGCCCGCCTTGAGGTGGAACTCCTCGGCCGGGTCGATCCCCATGGAGATGGCCGTGTCCGCGATGTGCATCGCGTAGCTGGGCGTGCAAGCGAGGATGGTGGTGCCCATCTCGCGCAGGATGCGGATCTGGCGCTCGGTGTTGCCCGCGGAGGTGGGGATGACGGTCGCCCCGGAGGCGAGGCCGCCGTAGTGCGCGCCTAGGCCGCCCGTGAACAGGCCGTACCCGTAGCAGATCTGCATCACGTCGTCGGGGCCGCCGCCGGCGTACCTGACGCCGCGCGAGAAGCAGTCGCTCCACGCCTCGAGGTCGTGCTGGGTGTAGGCGCCCACCGTCGCGACGCCGGTCGTGCCCGACGACATGTGGATCTCCTTCACGTCGCCCATGGGCACGGCGAGCATGCCGTAGGGATAGGCGTCGCGCAGGTCCTGCTTGGTCACGAACGGCGCCTTGCGCAGGTCGTCGAAGTCCCGCACCGAGTAGGGGTCAAAGCCCGCCTCGTCGAAGGACCTCTTGTAGAACGGGATGTTCTCGTAGCAACGAACCACGGTCTTCTTGATGCCCTCGAGCTGGATCTCCTCGATCCTGTCGTGAGGCATAGTGAGGATGTCTTCCTGATCGCCCATCTGCTCCCCTTGCCGAAATCACCTGCCTTGCCGCCCTCTGGCACCCGGCCGGGCGCCGGCGCTGCGCGCGTGCGGCGCGGGCGGGGCGCACTCAACGAGCGCGGCGTGCTCAACTATATAACTGAGCGACAACCGCATTGTTTCCGACAGCTTTCCTCTTCCCCGCTAGAAGTCGGGGTGAGGGGCGGCCGAGCCCCCCGGGAACGAGTTGCCCTGGGAGGCCTCGAACTCCATCAGCTCGGCGCGGGTCACCTCCTGGAGGTGGCGCTCCGCGGCGAGCATGGCCTCGCGGTCGCCGGACTGCCGTGCGCTCCGGTAGGCGTTGAGCGCCCGCAGGAAGTCCGCCTCGCCCGCGAGGTCGGAGTCGGCAGCCGCCCCGGCCGCGCTCGCACCGTCGTCGGTCCCGGCCGCCTGGCCGGCCGCAGGCGCGCCGGTCGGGCTCGCGCCGGTCCCCACCTCGAAGCGCCCCTCGGCGAGCCCCGCCTTCAGGGCCTCGACGAGCCTGCGGTCGCTCTCGTCCATACCGTTCTGCGACGCTTCCCCGCCGGCGGCGCCGCCCGCGTCGCCGCGCGGCCCCATGTCCTTGTCCATGCCGTAGTCCTTGTCCATGCCCTGGTCCCTCCGTTTCCCGTGACCTGCCGATGGTGCCGAGCCTAGGCGAGCGTCACGTCCCCCCGGCCGTCGAAGAGCAGGTTCGTGCGATAGAACCCCTCGAGCGCGCGGATGGCGTAGCCGGTGTCGCGCACGCCGGCCGTCTCGTACGACGAGTGCATCGCGAGCTGCGGCAGGCCGAGGTCGGCCGCCCTCATGCTGACCTGGACGTTGCTGAGGTTGCCCAGCGTCGAGCCGCCGGCGGAGTCGCTGCGGTTGGCGAACGTCTGGTGGGGCACCCCGGCGGCGTCGCAGACCGCCTCGAGGACGGCGCGGCTCAGCGCGTCCGTCGTGTACTTCTGGTTGGCGGCCTCCTTGACCACGGGACCCGCGTTGAGGTGCGCCTTGTTGGCGTCGTCGGTCTTCTCGGGGTGGTTGGGGTGGACGGCGTGCGCGTTGTCGCAGCTCGCGAGGAACGAGCCTGCGAGCGCGCGGTGGAAGTCCTCCTCGGTGCGGCCGAGGGCTGCGTTCGTGCGCCGCAGGACGTCCTTGAGCAGCGTCGACATGGCCCCCTGCTTGGTGAGCGAGCCGACCTCCTCGTTGTCGAAGCAGGCGAAGACGGAGACGTCGTGGTCGTTCTCCGCCGCCAGGAACGCCTTGAGCGAGCTGAAGGCGCACTGCAGGTCGTCGAGCTTTGGCGAGGACACGAACTCGTCGCGCCAGCCCCAGACGCTCGCAGGCTGACGGTTGACCAGGAAGAGGTCGTAGGCGAGCAGCTGGTCGGGGTCGATGCCGAGCTCGGCCGAGACCAGGCGGCGGAAGTCGCCCCGCGCGAGCCGGCCCGCGGAGACGAGCGGGCAGAGGTCCACCTGGCGGTTTGTCGCCACGCCCTTGTTCGCGTCGCGGTCGAAGTGGATCGCGACGCTGGGGATGAGCGCGAGGTCGCGGTCAGGCGAGAAGAGCCGGCTCTCGATGCGGGCGCCGTCGCGGACGAGCACGCGGCCGGCGAGGGACAGCGGCCGGTCGAACCAGGTCCGGTCGAGCATGCCGCCGTACGCCTCGACGTTGAGGCGCAGGTACTCGTCCGGGCCTGCGAGCTCGGGCACGCTCTTCACCTTGAAGGTGGGCGAGTCGGAGTGCGAGGCCGTGACCTGGAAGTGGTAGCTGTCGAGCGACTCCCCCACCTTCCAGGCGACGACGCTCGAGCCGTTCCTCGTCGTGTAGTAGCGGCCGCCGGGCTCGATCTGCCACTCGTCTGACTCCGCGAGGCGCGTGAAGCCCGCCTCCCCCAGGTAGCCCTCAATGGTGCGCACCGTGTGGAACATGCTCGGGCTCCGCCTTATGAAGTCGATGAGCTCGAGCGAGGTACTCTTGTCGTCCGCGTTCGTGTCGACGCTCTTGTCCGTACTGGTCCCCATGCCTTTGATGACGCTCCTTCTCTGTTGTCCGACGCCGGGTCCTTGTGGCCCATTGCGTCTGGGTCGATTGCACCTTGGCCGGCGACGCCTACCGGCCATGGGCAGGCGCGCCGGCACCTTGCGAGCGGCGCGGCGTCCCGTGCCCGCTACAGCAGCTCGTCGAGGGTCTGGCCGTACGACGGCAGGAACTCCGCCACGAAGTCGCGGACCTCCGGCAGCTCCGCCGCCATCTGGTCCACCACCTCGCGGATGGCCTTCTCGGCCGACCTGAACTCGCCGTTGCCTCCCGCGTCCTCCTCGACGCACTTGATGAGCGCAGAGATCTTGTCGGCCGCCTTCACGAGGCGCAGCAGGTAGGCGTCCTCGCAGCTCGCTCCGAGGACGTCCTCGTAGACGGGGCGCAGGTCGTCGGGGAGCGTAGAGAGGAGCTGCTCCTTCGCCGCGTCCTCCACCTCGCCGTACGCCTGGCGGGTGCGGCCGCTGAAGTACTTGACCGGGGTCGGCAAGTCGCCCGTGATGATCTCCGGCGCATCGTGGTAGATGCCGAGGAGGGCCGCATGCGAGGCGTCGAAGTCACGGCCGTATCTTACGTTGCCGATGACGCAGAGCGCGTGCGCGATCTCCGCGACCTCGAGCGAGTGCTCCGCGAGGTTCTCCGGACGGGCGCTGCGCATGAGCGACCAGCGCTCGATGTAGCGCATCCGCGACAACACCGCGAAGAAGTGCGAGTCGCGCGCGGTCCCGGCGCGTGTGACCTCGGCGCGCGCGGGCTTCTCCCCTGGGGCGCACCCGCCCGTAAGACCCTCTGCCATCAGCATCCCCCAGCCTACGCACCTGCGTTGGAAAGGCGTCCGAAGTGCCGGAGCCACCCGCCACGCCCCTCGGCCCAAAGACGGCCGGCCGCCGCCAGAAGACATGATACGCAACCGAGAGAGTCGGCAGGGAGCGGGCGTCCCGTCGGCGAGCGCCGGGAATCGGAACGGCGCGGCTCGGGCGGCGTCGCCCGAGCCGTCGCCCGAGCCGTCGCCCGCCACGACAGCGCTCGAATGTGCCCGACCTGGCATATTTTCGGCCGGTCGCAGAATGCCACTCCTTTTGTGAGAAACTTTTCTCATGGCGGCTCAAGCCTGCCAGACACACCCAGCGAGAGGGGCTTTCCCATGCTAAGAATCGGTCTCCTTACCAGCGGCGGCGACTGCCAGGCGCTGAACGCCACCATGCGCGGCATCGTGAAGACCATCCTCAACAACGCGAAGGAGCCGGTCGAGATCTACGGGTTCGAGGACGGGTACCAGGGCCTCATCTACAGCAGGTTCCGCACCATGACCTGGCAGGACTTCTCCGGCGTCCTCACCCAGGGCGGCACGATCCTGGGGACGAGCCGCACGCCCTTCAAGCTGCTGGACACGCCCGGCGCAGACGGCGTCGAGAAGGTTCCGGCCATGCTGCAGACCTACCACAAGCTGCAGCTCGACTGCCTCTTCGTGCTCGGCGGCAACGGCTCCACGAAGACGGCGAGGCGCCTGAGCGACGAGGGCCTGAACGTGATCGCGCTGCCCAAGACCATCGACAACGACACCTGGGGCACCGACGTGACCTTCGGCTTCCCCAGCGCGATCGACGTCGCGACGCGCTACCTCGACGAGATCAAGACCACCGCGAGCTCCCACGGCCGCGTCTTCGTGGTCGAGATCATGGGTCACAAGGTCGGCTGGATCCCCCTCTACGCCGGCATCGCCGGCGGCGCCGACGTCATTCTCATCCCCGAGATCCCCTACGACATCGACAACGTCATCAAGGCGATCGAGAAGCGCAACGCCGACGGAGGCAGGTTCGCCATCGTCGCGGTCGCCGAGGGCGCGATCTCCAAGGAGGAGGCCGCGCTGCCCAAGAAGGAGTACAAGAAGGCCCTCGCGAAGCGCGCCGAGAAGTACCCCTCCATCGCCTATGCTCTAGCCGAGCAGATCGCCAAGACCGGACGCGAGGTGCGCGTCGGCATCCCCGGCCACACGCAGCGCGGCGGAAGGCCCGACGCAGAGGACCGCATCTTCGCGACGCAGTGCGGCGTCGAGGCAGCCCGTGGCTGTCTCGAGGGAAAGTTCGGCTACATGATCGCGAAGGTCAACAACAAGATGTGCCGAGTCCCGCTGAAGGAGGTCGCGGACAAGCTCAAGTACGTCGACCCCAAGAGCGACCTCGTGAGGGAGGCAAAGCTGCTCGGCATCAGCTTCGGCGACTAGGGGCCGGGCGCGGGTGGCGCCCGGGGCGCACGTCCTTGTCCGCCCGAGACGGCAGAGGACGCCCGACGCCAGCGCCGAGCGCGCCAAGCGCCGTCGTGCTACGCTTTAGGGCCGCTCCGCTTCGCGCGGGACGGCCCTACCGCTATCTCTTGGAGGCGCAGCATGGATCTGAGTCAGGCAATCGAGCAGGCGAGCGCCTTCGTGATTCCCGGCTTCCTCTCCGGCGACGAGGCGCTGACCGCCGAGCGCCGCAAGAACGAGGAGGCCATCTCCCTGCTGACCGACGCATGGATGAGCGCGCCCGCCGGCTCCGAGCCCTTCTCCTTCGACCTCGTGCGCAACCTGGCTGACAGGAACCGCGCCATCTGCGACAGCTTCGGCATCGAGCGGCTCCGCAACGAGAGCGGCACCAGCCTCGCGCGCCGGCTCTCCGACGAGGACCTCATCCGCTCGGTCGCCGTCCTGCAGCACCGTCCCGTCGAGGAGGTGCGCAGGAGCGCGGGCCCGCAGGCGCGCGACCTGAACGTCGCCTACGTCGAGGCGCCCGTCTCCGGCATGATCTGCGGGATCGACCTCGAGACGACCGACCGCTACCCCGACCGCGGCTACATCATCAACGTGGGCATGGAGTTCGTGAAGCTCGCGCCGAGGGGCAAGGCGGAGCGCGGCTACGTCGCCTATTGCGGCCTGCCCGACATCTACGAGGAGAAGGGCGTGCCGCTGTCCGAGGTCCACCACATCTCGTGGGGCGACCTCGCCGGCAAGCTCCCCTTCCGCGAGAACCGCGACCTGCAGAAGGCGATTCTCAGCTCGCTGGAGACCTTCCCGTTCATGGCACACAACGCCGCGTTCGAGGACTCGTGGCTCATGCTCAACCTGGACGGGTACGCCGAGGGCAGGAAGGCAGGCCGGATCATCCCCATCGACACGCGCGACATCTGCCGCAGGATCGACCCCGAGTATCGGACGCTTCCGCACGACTCGCGTCCTGCGACGCTCGAGAACTGGGCCCGCAGGCGCGGCACGCTGAAGAAGGACGAGAAGGAGCGCCATCTCGGCCTCGAGGACGTCGACCTCATGTTTCGAACCGTCGAGGCGGAGTTCGCGGCGCGGAACATGTTCTGATCGCCTGGGGGGATATCATAGTGGAGCCGGGGTATTATCCCGGTGGCCCCGAGCGGCCGTCCGGCCGTAGGCTGGGCTTACAGATGAGGGCCCGGGGAGCGACTCCCCCGGGCCCTCATCCTGTTTGGGCACGGCCAGCGATGGACGTGCCGGGTCGAACGGCTGCCACGCACTTCGCAGACGGGAGCGTGCCACCGCTACTTCTGCCAGGCCGCGGCCTCCTTGGCGGTGATCGGCTTGATGTCCTCGCCGTCGGCGTACTTGGACTCGGCGCCGCCCTTGCCGGTGAGGAAGAAGAAGCCGGAGCGGTTCTTGTAGAGGGCCTCCTCATAGCCAGCCGGATCGCCGAACTCGCCAAAGGTCTTGTGACCGAGCTCGACGCTCTTCTCGGTGTCGTAGACGTGACGCTTGCCCTCGAAGGTCTTGGTCTTGCGCATGATACGGACTCCTAACATACTGACTGCATGATTACAAGCAAATCTCGGCGGCAGGCAATCTGCAACCAAGCAAGCATTTTGCACGTGTTGAACATGAGGCGCAATACCTGTTCACAAAACTGTCGACTTTCTTGCTCGACATGTCGAGTTGGTTGCTCGACATGTCGAGTTCGTTGTTCGACATGTCGAGTTCGATTACATAGTCACTGGTCAGCGACTTGCGCCTACTCGACGCGTCTCTAGAACACGGGTGTCCGGCCAGGGTGACCCGGCGAGGATGCGACTTCGGGAGCCCGGGGCCCGGCTTCCGAGAAGCCCGGGGCTTGCGGCACGGGTGTCGCGATGTCACGTGTTGAGAAATCGTTCGTGTTGGGCCCAGCTAGGCCGGGGCACGCGAACGAAGGCTCACCATTCGTTGGGTATGCACCGCACGGGGCAGCAGCCGCACGGGGCAGCAGCCGCATGGGGCAGCTGCCGCACGAGGCAGCAGTCGCACGGGGCAGCAGCCGCACGAGGCAGCATCGTCTACCGCCATGCGCCGTACCTGAGTGGAGGGCCGCTCGGCGAGATGCGGTATCTTAGGTCACGTTCGATGAGTCTGCGAGACTGTACTTCTCGTAAGGGGATTCGGCCCATGCAAGCCGCGCCGCAGGACGCGCGGCGGCTAAGGAGACCAAATGGCGACCAAGTGCAACATCATGACCGATTCGTGCTGCGACTTCTCTGCCGAGGAGGTCGAGGAGGCCGGCATCGCCTGGATTCCCTACACCTACACGGAAGCGGGCAAGGAAGACGGCCTCTCCGGCTACGACGACCTCTTCCAGTCGCGCAGCGCGCACGAGTTCTACGCGGCCATCAAGGGTGGCGCCTGCCCAATGACGTCGCAGCCGTCACAGATTGCTTACGAGCAGGCCTTCGAGCGAGTGCTCGCGACGGGCGTGCCGACCGTTCACTTCTGCCTGTCCAGCGGGATCTCCGGTTCGTACAACGGTGCCGTCACCGCGCTCGATCGCGTCCGCGAGAAGCACGGGGGAACGCTGCCCACGCCGATCTACGTCGTCAACTGCCTCATCGGCTCGACCACCCAGAACCTCTTCATCCATCGTGCCGTCCAGAAGCGCGACGAGGGCCTCACGGCCGAGGAACTGGTCGCGTGGGCCGAGGACGCGCGCTTCCACGTGCACACCATCTTCATGGTGGACAATCTGGACGCCCTGCACCGTGGAGGCCGCATCCCCAAGTCGGTCGCGGTCGTCGGCGGCATGCTGGACGTGAAGCCCCTCCTTACCTTCAGACTCGACGGCTCGCTCGCCGTCATGGGGGTGGCGCGCGGACGCCGCAAGGCGATGCGGAAGATGCGCGACTTCTACGAGGCGCTCCATTTGCCCACCTGCGAGGAGAACGCCGTCGCCATCGGCGATGCGGACTGTGCGGGTGACGGCGACTCCCTGAGGGCCTCCCTCTTGGCGGGAGATGGCGACCTCAAGGTGTACCGCTCCACCATCGGACCGACGATCGGCTGCCACGTCGGTCCCGACATGCTGTCATGCTGCTTCTGGGGCGAGGACCGGCGCACGCCTGGGTTCGACGACTCCAAGAGCAAGGGCAAGGCCTCGAAGTAGCCGGCGGAAGCACTGCGGCCCTCGGCCAAGTACGCCGCTCGGATCACGTTCGGGACGCCACGTGAGGTGCCACGCGGCGGAAAGGTGAGGTTTCGTTCGCTCGTGCACGTACTTGTCGCCCGAAGGCGAACGAAAGCTCAACAGATGGAGTGCGGAGCAAGCGACGAGGCGTCGAGGGAAGCGGCCCCGTGGTGACGCGAACAACCGTTCGCCGATTGCGACGCTTCGCCACCCAGCGGCCACGCCAGCAGTTGTACCCTTCTGCCCACCTTCCATCGTCTGAGGGAGCACGGACGGGAGATGAGCCATGTGTGGCCGGGATGTGCTGGAGATACGGCTTGACCAGGCGGTTGCGTGTGGAACTTGCCTGCGCGCGCAAAGTGACGCCGAGCGTCAGCGCCTGCGCCGCATGGTGAGGCGCGGCACCGTCACGTCGCCTGCTCGAGGGCTCTTTGTCCGGACCGAGGCGTGGACCGCACTCAACCCGCGCGCACGCGCGCTCATGCTCATTCGCTCCATCGCGGCCCTGCATCCGGACTGGGTGTTCTGTGGCGTCAGCGCCGCAATCGTGCACGGGCTCGCCGTGTCCTTCCACTTGCTTGGGCAAGTGCACATAGCCGTGCCCCGTACACGCCACGGCAGGAGCACAAGGGTGGTCGTCCGGCACGCGATCGGAGAAGTTCCGACCGTACGAGTCGACGGCATGCTCGTGACCTCGCTTCCCCGCACCGTCGTCGACTGCTTGAGGCACCTGAGCTTCGCCGAGGGGCTCGTCATAGCAGACTCCGCGCTGCGTGCAAGCAGGATGTCTGCGGAGCCGTTCCGGGAGCTCGTCAGAAGCGCCGGCCGCGGACTGCGTGGGATTCGTCATGCCATCTCGACCATGTCTTGGGCCGACGCCAGGAGCGAGAGCGGGGGCGAGTCGCTCGCGAGGGCCGTCATGGCCGAGCTAGGATTCCGATTGCCTGAACTCCAGGTAAGCGTCATGAGCGCCTTGGGCGATGGTCACATCTACAGGCCCGACTTCACATGGAGACTCCCGACCGGCACCGTCTACGGCGAGTTCGACGGCAGGGCAAAGTATTCAGATCCTGCGATGACCCACGGTAGGTGTTCCGTCGACGTGCTGGCAGACGAACGCATTCGAGAGTCTCGGCTCGCGGCGAGCGGGCGCGTGCTGCGCCTCTCCTACGCAGACCTTCGCCCGGACCGACTGGCGAGGGTGCTGGACGCCTTCGACATACCGCATGACCGCCCGATGACCTCGCTCGACCTTCGCCCAGCATCGCTTCGCGATCACCGCGGTCCAAGCTGCCGCACGCTACGGGACGCCAACGCCCGCGCGAGCAAGCCGAGGCGGCGCAGTACCAGCCCTGCTGCAGCGTCACGACAGGAGCGCCCGTCGCCATCGCGATGACACGCCGCCGACAGACGAGCGCGGTCCATGAAGCCCGGCTAGCCGATGTGAATCTGAGCTAGGCTTGCCTGGGCGACCACCGCCCCGACTCCACGGGCTGGCACCACTGCGGCGCGGCCATCACGGTGGCGCCAGCGCCACTGCGTGCGTCCATCACGGCGATGCGGACATCACAACAACATAACAAGTGCATGCGACATCTGCGGGCATTCATCTTCGGCTTCGAGCAGCAGTAACAGGACGACTCCGCTCGCAAGACATCAAGATAGTCTGGCCTCAAGAGGGTCGGTTGCCAACTGCAGCCGGTTGCCAACAGCAGTCTGCGTCGCATCGGGCGGCCCACATACCGCAACACTCGTCTATGGAGAGATATCGTTCGTCTTGGCCTGATCTGAGCGGTTCGAAGCAATCGGAATCTCACCGTATCGCCGGATCGCTACCCGGTTGGCCTCCGAAGACGTGCCACGAGCCTCGGTCCGAGAGGCCCCGCTTCATGACGCCCGGCGGATCGTAGGCACCTTGCGGGCAATGCTAGAATCACCCGATGGAGGAGGGGCCTTCCGGGGGGCGTCCCAGCTGCGACCGGGCGTCCCAGCTGCGACCGGACGTCGGACGTCCCGGCGAAGTGCCAATACCCGCCAGGAAGTCCCGACACCACCCGGCGGCCGTGCTCGAAGCCCCTGCCGCCGAGCCCGCAGCGCCCGCCCGCCTCGTCGCAAGACCGACCACACGGAGAACAGCCCATGCCAGACGCCACTAACCAGACCTCACCTGCGCCCGTCCTCGACGGCGTCATCTTCGACATGGACGGCCTGATGGTCGACACCGAACCAATCTGGACCAGAGCCTGGGCGCCGACGCTCAAGGAGTTCGGCATCCATGAGGTCCCCGAGGGGCTTCCGGACGCCTGCCGCGGTACGGCCGGAAGCTCCACTGCCGAGCAAATCGAGCGGTACCTCGGGAATGGCGTCGACGCCCTCGCCATCTTCCGACGGCTCGACGAGGTCGGCAGCGAGCTCACCCTCAGGGAGGCCACCAAGAAGCCGGGGCTCGACGAGATTCTCGCCTACCTGGAGAAGAGAGGCATCCCGACGGCGGTCGCCAGCTCCGGCGGAATCGACAGAATCATCGCCCAGCTCGAGAGGCTCGGCCTGCGCGAGCACTTCGCAACAATCGTCAGCGGCCAAAACCTCGAGCACCCCAAGCCGGCACCCGACGTCTTCCTGCTTGCCGCAGGCCAGTTGGGGGTGCAGCCCGAGAAGACCATCGTGCTCGAAGACGCCCCTGCGGGCATCACCGCGGCGCATGCAGGTGGCTTCGTGCCGATCATGGTCCCAGACCAGGTCGCCCCTACGCCAGAGATCAGGGAGAAGGCCTTCGCCGTCTGCATCGACCTCCTCGCGGTACGCGACCTCATCGACCGGACTTGGCCCGAGCGCTAGCCACGCGAACCGCCCGACACCTGGGGCACGCCGGATGGCGGCTCCCGGTGCCGGGCGTAACGGGCGGACGCCGCCCGGAGGCTACATGAGCTGCGTGACGTCCTTCGCGAACTCGACGGGGTCGTCGATCGGCAGCCCCTCGACGAGAAGCGCCTGGTCGTACAGGATGTGCCCGTAGAGCTTGAGCCTGTCGGCGTCGTCCTTCGCCGCCTGCAGCTTGCCGAAGACGGGGTGCTTGGGGTTGAGCATGAGCACGCGCTCGGCCTTGGGAGCGTCGCCCATGCCCGGCTGGCCCTGCAGGCGCCGCTCCATGTCGAGCGAGACGGGACCAGCGGCCGAAACCGTCGCGGGCGTGTCCGCGTCGAGGCTGGCGGAGACCTTGACGTCGGTCACCTTGTCGTCCAAGGACTCCTTAATCGCCGCGAAGAGGTCCTTGTTCTCCTCGTTGAGCCTCTCGGCCTCCTTCTTCTCGTCCTCCGTCGCGAGGTCGAGGTTCGCGTCCGCGACGTTGGCCAGCTCGACGTCGCGCGCCTCGCTCCCCTTGTGCTCGGAGTCGCCGGCGACGGCGTCGACGTGGTAGCTGCGCATGAACTGGAACATGAACTCGTCCACGTCCTCGGTGCAGACGAGCACGTCGTAGCCGTGCGCCAGCGCACCCTTGACCGCGGGCGTCTGCTCAACGAGCTCGCGCGACTCGCCCGAGGCGTAGTAGACCTTGTCCTGGCCGTCGGCCATCGAGTCCACGTACTCCTTGAGCGTCACCATACCCTGGTTCTTCGCGGACCAGAACAGCAGCAGGTCGGCGAGCTCGGAGGCCTTGGAGCCATACGAGCTGTAGATGCCGAACTTGAGGCCGCGCCCGAAGTTCTCGAAGAACTTCTCAAACGACTCGCGGTCCTTATCGCGCATGTCCTCGAGCTCGGAGGTGACCTTCTTCTCGACGCGGCGGGCGATGGCGCGCAGCTGCGCGTTCTGCTGGAGCGTCTCGCGCGAGATGTTGAGCTTCACGTCCGGGGAGTCCACGATGCCGCGCACGAAGTTGTAGTAGTCGGGCAGCAGGTCGGCGCATTTCTCCTGGATGAGGACGTTGCTGGTGTAGAGCGCGAGGCCCTTCTCGTAGTCCTTGCTGTAGAGGTCGAACGGCGCCTGGCTGGGGATGAAGAGCAGCGCGTCATAGGAGAGCGTGCCCTCGGCGTGGAAGCTGATCGTGCGCAGGGGGTCGGCGAAGTCGTGGAAGGTGGACTTGTAGAACTCGTCGTAGTCCTTCTGCTCCACGTCGCCGGAGCGCTTCTTCCAGATCGGCGTCATGGAGTTCAGCGTCTCGAGCTCCTGGTAGTCCTCGTACTCGGGCTTGTAGTCGTCGCCCGCGTCGGCCGGCTTGGGCTTCTGGCGGCTCTTGGTCACCATCATCGTGATCGGGTGGCGCACGTAGTTGGAGTACTTCCTGACGAGGTCGCGCAGCCCCCACTCGGAGAGGAAGCGGTCGGTGTCGTCGGCGTCCGTGCTCTTGCGCAGGTAGAGAATCACGTCGGTGCCGTGGTCGTCGGCTCCGGGGCGCTCGCCCTCGGCCGCGGGCTCGATGGTGTAGCCCTTGACGCCGTCGGACTCCCAGGCGAAGGCCTGGTCGGCGCCGAAGGCGCGACTCACGACACGGACCTTGTCCGCCACCATGAACGCGGAGTAGAACCCGACGCCGAACTGGCCGATGATGTCCATGTCATCGCCCTGGTGCTCGGCGTTCTCCTCCTTGAACTGCTCCGAGCCGGAGTGCGCGATGGTGCCGAGGTTCTTGTCGAGCTCCTCCTCGGTCATGCCGATGCCGTCGTCCGAGACGGTGATCGTGCGCGCGTCCTTGTCGAAGGACAGGCGGATCGCGAGCGCGGCCTGGTCGACCTTGATGTCGGGGTTGGTGAGGCTCTCGAAGCTCAGCTTGTCGATGGCGTCCGACGCGTTCGAGATGAGCTCCCTCAGGAAGATCTCCTTGTTGGTGTAGATCGAGTTGATCATGAGGTCGAGCAGCTTCTTGCTCTCGGTCTTGAACTGCTTCATCAGGCAGCGCTTCCCTTCTGTACGACGTGAACAGATTTCCTTGTACCCGGTCAGATAACCTCTATGCGTCGTCAAGAGAAAATCTCATGCATAGCCGCTTAGATGTCTTTAGGCCTCCGTGCGAGAAGGACCGGCGCCCGCGACGGTCCGGTGCCGGCGGCCCGACGTCCGCGGTGCCCTGCGCCCGGCCACCCGACGTCCGCGATGCCCGGCGCCCCGGCGTCCGTTGCCGTATCGAAACGCCGCGCCCGAGCAGGCGGTGCGTCGTCTCCCGAAGCTGTACCATCTCGACCTGCCGCGGACGATAAGCCGCGCGAGAGCCGCGGGCGAGAAGGACGTCGGGCCCGAGGCAACGAGGGACGGAGGGTGCCATGCCGGGTGTGGGGACGATAGCGAACGTGGCGGGCGTCGCCGTGGGCGGCTGCCTCGGCGTGCTCGCGTCGCGCTGGATCACACCGCGCCTTCGCGAGACCCTCATGGTCGTGATGGGCGTGCTCGTGGTCTTCGTCGGAGTCTCCGGCACGCTGCAGCGCATGCTCGTCGTCGGTCCGGACGGCGGCCTCGCCACGACGGGCACGTGGATGGCCATCGTCTCGCTCGTGCTCGGCTCGACGGCGGGCGAGCTGCTCGACCTCGACGGTCTCGTGGAGCGCTTCGGCACCTGGCTGCGCGACCGGACGGGCAACGGGGGCGACGGCGAGTTCGTGGACGCCTTCGTGTCGGCGTCGCTCACGGTCTGCGTCGGCGCCATGGCCGTCGTCGGCTCCATCCAGGACGCCCTCTTGCACGACCCGAGCGTCCTTCTCGCCAAGATGGCACTCGACCTGGTGATCGTGATGGTGATGGCGGCGTCGATGGGCAGGGGCTGCATCTTCGCGGCCGTGCCGGTCGGCCTGTTCCAGGGTGCGATCGAGCTGCTCAGCGGCCTCGTGCGCCCCGTAATGACCACCGCTGCGCTCGCGGACCTCTCGCTCGTCGGCAACATGCTGATCTTCTGCGTCGGCGTGAACCTGCTGTTCGACCGCAAGATCCGCGTCGCGAACATGCTGCCGGCGCTCGTGGTCGCCGTCGCGTGGGCCAACCTGCTGGGCTAGGCGACAGCGGCCCTGCGCCGGGCCGGCCACGACCCGGCCTTCCCGCCAGAGCCGTGGACGACGGCGCGCCCCTACTCGTAGCGCTCGTCGTACACGCGCCTGGTCTTCTTCTCGCTCCTCGGCAGGAGGCCCATCTCGACGACCTTGACGATCGGCGTGAACCCGATCCGGCTCTTGACCTCGTGCGCGACCTCGTCGCCGAGCTCCAGGAAGTTCTGCGTACCGTCCGTCTCGACGTAGATGCGCATGGTGTCGCGCCCGTCGAGGTGGCTGATGCGGATCTGGTACTCGCTCGAGAGCTGGGGGAACCTCTGGAGCACCTCCTCGATCTGCCGCGGGAAGACGTTAACGCCCTTGATCTTCATCATGTCATCCGAGCGGCCCTGGATCTGGTCGATGCGCGGGTGCGGGTCCCCGCAGGGGCACGGGCCGGGGATGATCCGGCTGATGTCGTGCGTGCGGAAGCGGATCAGCGGCGCGCCCTCCTTCACGAGCGTCGTGTAGACGACCTCGCCCCACTCGCCGTCGGGCACGGGCTCTCCGGTCTTGGGGTCCACGATCTCGAGGTAGTTGAAGTCGTCCCAGGTGTGGATGCCGCAGCCACACCTGCAGCTGATGCCCGTGCCGGGCCCGTAGACCTCGGTCAGGCCGTAGATGTCGTACAGCTCGATTCCGAGGAGCCCCTCGATGCGCGAGCGCATCTTCTGCCCCCAGCGCTCGGAGCCGATGACCCCGCGCCTGAGGTGTATCTGGTCCTGCATCCCGCGCTTCTCGACCTCCTCGGCGAGAAGGAGCGCGTAGCTCGAGGTGGCGCACAGGACCGTGGTCTCCATGTCGCACATGAACTTGAGCTGCTTCTCGGTGTTGCCGGGACCCATCGGGACCGCCATGGCCCCGAGCCTCTCGACGCCGGCCTGGAAGCCGACCCCCGCCGTCCAGAGGCCGTAGCCGACGGTGATCTGCACGCGGTCCTGGCGGGTGACGCCCGCCATCTCAAGGCAGCGGGCGAACTGCGTGGCCCAGTCGTCGACGTCCTTCTGCGTGTAGGGGATGATCACGGGCGTGCCCGTGGTGCCCGAGCTCGAGTGGATGCGCACGATCTCGTCCTCCGGCACCGCCATGAGCCCCAGCGGGTAGGCCGCGCGCAGGTCGGCCTTCTCCGAGAAGGGCAGGCGGCAGAACTCCTCCGCGGAGGAGACGCCGGTGACGCCCGCCTCCTTGAGGCGCCTGCCGTAGAAGTTGTCGGACTTGCGCAGGCGCTCAATCTGCCTGTTGACGAGATCGAGCTGTCGGTCGGAGATCTGCATGAGCCTTCCTAACCTCGCGTCTTGTTCTAATCGTCCCGCGCCGGACCCGCGCCGCGCGCAGGCCCCGCCGTGGTCTCGCCCGCGCCGTGCGCGGCCGCCCAGCCGAGGGCGCGCTCGTTGAGCTCGCGGAAGCGCTCGGGGACGCGCTCCCCC